>JADIMZ010000089.1 GCA_017694335.1 Candidatus Pullibacteroides excrementavium | reverse complement strand
TCGCGGCGCTGTACGGCAAACTGGATAATCAGAATCGCGTTCTTGGCCAGCAAGCCCACCAGCATGATGAAGGAAATCTGCAGGTAGATATTGTTGCTCAAGCCCATCATACGGGCAAAGATGAAGGTTCCGCAAAGCCCGAAAGGCAAGGACAGCAATACTGCCAGCGGCAGGATGTAGCTTTCGTACTGAATACAGAGCAAGAGGTAGACGAAGAGCAAGCAGACCGCGATGATGATGCCCATCGTGTTGCCCGACTGCTGTTCGTTACGGGTCAGACCGGAGAACTCGTAACCATAGCCCTGGGGCAGGGAAGAGGCGGCCACTTCCTTGATGGCATTGATGGCTTCCCCGGAGGAGTAACCTACCTTAGGTTGTCCGTTGACCGAGATAGAGGTGAACAGGTTGAAGCGGTTGATGTTCTCGGAAGCATAGATTTTCTCGATGCTGACGAATTGGGAAACAGGCACCATCTTCCCGTTGCTGCAACGGACGTAGGCATTGTCCAATGCTTCTGCATTGAGCGTGTTTTCTGGTGCTGCTTGCAGCATGACGCGGTACAGTTTGCCGAAGGTATTGAAGTTCGACACATAGATACCGCCGAAATATCCCTGCATCACACCTAAGATGTCCGAAGTCGAAGTCCCGGCTTTCTTAGCCTTGTCCACATCGATATTGACCATGTACTGCGGGAAGTCCGGACGGAAAGACGTGGCCGCATAGGAAATTTCCGGGCGCTTGTTCAGTTCGAGCAAGAAATTCTGGGTTACTTCGTACAAATCTTCCACGCTTCCGCCGGTCTTGTCTTGAATGCTGAATTCAAAACCGTTGGAGGCACTGAATCCGGGAATCATAGGAGGCGAGAAGGTCATGATGCGGGCATCGGAAACGTTGGCCGCCATCAAGGCGTTGATTTTGGCGATAACCCCATCCAAATCCTGTCCTTTGCCGGTTCGTTCTTCCCATGGAATCAAACGGGTGATGATGGAGCCGTAGCAGCTGGCATTCCCGGAGATGAAACCGAACCCGGCAATCATGCTTCGGTGCTCGATTTCCGGAATCGTGCCTAAAAGGCTGTCGATGCGCAGCATGGAGTTGTATGTCTGGTGGAGGGTGGTTGCCGGAGGCAGCGACACGTCCATGATGACAACCCCGTTGTCTTCATTGGGAATCAATCCGGAAGGCGTGGTCTTGAGCAGGAAGAAGAAGCATGCAATCGAGATGGCTACGATTCCCAACGACATGGCCGGTTTCTTGATGAAGAAGCGAACCCCGTTCTTGTAGCGGGCTGTCGTATTGGTAAAGAATACGTTGAAAGCCGAATGGAAACGTTGGATGAAGTTCTTTTTCTTGAGCGGGTTGTCTTCATGCGGTTTCAGGAACAAGGCGCAAAGGGCTGGAGTCAAGGTCAAGGCATTGACCGCCGAAATCAGGATGGAGATAGCCAGCGTCAGACCGAATTGGCGGAAAAAGATACCGGCGGTTCCTTGGATAAAGGATACCGGGATGAACACGGCTGCCATGACCAAGGTGATGGACACGATGGCTCCGGCGATTTCGCTCATCGCATCGATAGCCGCTGTTTTGGCCGAGCGGTAGTTCTGGTCCAGTTTCGCATGGACCGCTTCGACGACCACGATGGCATCGTCGACCACAATCGCAATGGCCAATACCAAGGCGAACAAGGTCAGCAAGTTCAGCGAGAATCCGATGATGTTGATGAAGAACATCGTACCAATCAAGGCGACAGGAATCGCGATGGCCGGGATCAAGGTGGAGCGGAAATCCTGCAAGAAGATATATACCACTAGGAACACCAAGATGAAAGCTTCAACCAAGGTATGCAAAACCTTGTTGATGGACTCGTACAGGAAGTCGTTGGAGCTTTGCATGACGATGAAATCCATGCCGGTAGGGAAGCTGGGACGGAGTTCTTCGATGACCTTGCTGCAGTCCTCGATAACCTGGGTCGCATTACTTCCCGGCAGCTGGTAGATGGCAATCATCGCGCTGGGGTGTCCGTCAAGGACAGACCGGATGTTGTAGTTCTGCGGACCTAATTCAATGTCTGCTACGTCTTTCAGTTTGAGTTGGCTTCCATTGGGGAGCGTCCGGATCACAATGTCCTCGTATTCGGTTACGCTTTTCAGACGGCCTTTGTATTTCAAGGTGTACTGGAAGGCTTGGGTCGAATTTTCGCCGAATTTCCCAGGGGCGGCTTCGATATTCTGCTCGTTCAATACAGCGGTGATGTCGGCTGGAACCAAGCTGTTCTTTTTCATATCGTCCGGCCGCAGCCAGATACGCATGGCGTAGTCATGTACCCCGAACGCGCTGGCATCGCCCACGCCCTGCACACGGAGGATTACAGGCAACACGTTGATACGCAAGTAGTTTTCGATAAAGGTTTCATCGTATTCATCGTTAGGCGAATAGAAACCAATCATCATCAAGGTACTGGATTGCCGCTTACGGGTGGTGACCCCGGCACGGGTCACTTCGGCCGGCAACAGGCTGGTAGCGGTCGCCACGCGGTTCTGCACGTTTACCGCGGCCATGTCCGGGTCGGTTCCCTGGCGGAAATAGATGTTGATATTGGCACGGCCATCGTTGGAGGCGCTCGAGGTCATGTAGTCCATGTTTTCCACCCCGTTGATAGCGTCTTCCAAAGGCGTGATAACGCTGTTGGTGATGGTCTGGGCATCGGCACCGATATATGTGGTGGATACCTGTACGGTAGGAGGCGCGATGTCGGGATACTGTTCAATAGGCAAGGCAACCAAGCCGATGATACCGAGTATCACGATGATGACCGAAATAACGGTCGACATCACCGGTCTTTCTATGAATTTGTCTAATCTCATTTCTCTTAGCTTGCAAACGTGGAATTAAAATGCGGCCGACTTATTCGGCTTTGGCGTTTTTGGCATTGTCCCGGGGGGCGATGGTTTGGCCTTCGCGCAAGAAGGTCACGCCATCGGTCACAATCTTCTGGCCTGCTTTGAGCCCGGAGGTGACAACGAAATTGGTTCCGTCGTTGAGGCTCAGCACTTCGATAGGCGTAGCATGGACCGTGTTGCTGTCGCTGACCACGTAGACAAAGCGTTTGGACTGGATTTCGTAGCTGGCCTGCTGCGGGATGACAATGGCATCTTCCACGGTAGTCGGCATCAGCAGCGTGCCACTGAAACCGCTTTTGATCATCATTTCCGGATTGGGGAAATCCGCACGGATACGGATGGAGCCGGTTGTGCCGTCGGGAACCCCGCTGACAGTGATTACCCGGCCTTTGTAAGGGTAGCGGGATCCGTCAACCAGGTTCAATTCTACTTCCGGGAGCGCAGCGGCAATTTCTTCGGGCGAGCCGTATTGACGGCTCAGGGCCAAGGCTTCCCGTTCGCTGATGGAAAAATAGCAGCGCATCTTGGCAACATCGGTTATCGTGGTGAGCGGGTTGGTCGAAGTGCTGCTGACCAGGTTGCCGGGAGAATAAGGAATGATGCCGACCAGGCCGTCTATGGGACTGGTCACCTTGCAGAATTCCAGATTGCGTTCGGCATTGACCAAGGCGGCTTGGCATTGGGCTAAAGCGGCTTTGGCCGAAGCCAGGCTGTTCTGCGCCATTTGCAAATCATTAGCGCTGATAATCTGTTGCTTGAACAATTCGTTTTTGGTGTCGAAAGTCAATTGAGCCGTTTCCACTTGGGCCTTGGCGGCTTCTATATTGGCTCGGGCTACGTTGATTTCCGCTACGACTTGAACGGTATCTATCGTGAAAAGGAGGTCGCCTGCTTTCACATAGTCGCCTTCATTGACGTGCTGTTTGAAAATGTACCCGCTGACCCGGGGGCGTACTTCCACGCTGCCGTTTGCCAGCAAAATGCTGGAATAGGGTTTGGTAAGGACGCATTCCTCCGTTTTCAGTTGGAGGACGTTCCGGGGGGCCGGTGCTTGTCCTGTCTGCTGTTGCTGCTTGCAGGATACAAGGCCGAGGCAAGCGGCCGCGCAGAGGATAAAAATGGTCTTTTTCATATAAGGAAACTTGTTTTTATCGGTTGTTTATTTCTTTTTTGAATTGGATAGGAGAGAGGCCGATTTCAGCCTTGAACATCTTGCCGAAGGTGGATTGGTCGGGATAGTTCAGGATTTTGGCGACTTCCTGTATGCTTTTGTTTTCATTCAGCAGCAGGTGCTTGGCCTTTTCGATAATCAGGATATGCATCCATTGGTTGGTCGAAAGCCCTGTCACCTTTTTCAATATGGTAGCCAGGTACTGGGGCGTTATATCCAAGGCCGAGGAATAGAACGTGATTCGACGCTCTTTTTCCACATTCTCGCGTAGGAGCTGCAGGAATCGGAGTACGATATTTTCCTTGGTGGACGGCTTGACGCCGACTTTGGCAATGGGCAGTTCCTTGCGGTAGTGGTCGTAGATTTCCAAGCAGAAGACCCGGGCTAATTGCGAAGTGATGTGCCGGATAAACGGATTGGGGAAGAATTGGAACTCGGGTTCTTCTTCCGTTTCTTTTGCTTTCAGCATCTCGAAAATCTGGCTCAGGTATTGCAAGGTGGCTTTGGGTAGTCTCAGGGTGGGATGCCTCATGATGTAAAAGTGCAGGTCGAAAGAAGCCGGATTGGCCGGTGCGAACAAGAAGAATTTTGTCGCTACTATGGCATAGGCTTTGAAATCCTTGCTTACTTCCCGGCTCAAAAGGAAAAAGTCGGAATCGATAATCAAGGCATCACCTGCTTTAAGTTCATATTGTATTGCATCTAAATTGAAACTTGCTTTGCCTTGCAAGCAAATCAGACAACAGGAAGTGTTCCCGCCCCAGATACGGCGGGAAATGGTCATTTTTGGGTCGATAGCCGATGCAAAGAAGCCGTCTTTATTCAAGGTGTCTTCCCAGCTGCCGGCTATTGGAGCCTGGATGTCCGAGATTTCTTTTTTTTGCTTCACTGTATTGGTTTTGGATGGTGGGCTTTGCGATTGGAATTTTGTTTACAGCCTCTCTTTCTTGCCAATGCATTAATTATGCATTGGTTAGGGGACAAAAGGATAGAAGAATCCCAAATTCAAAGCGTGCAAAGGTAGTAAAAAAAAGAAGTAAGCAGGTCTATTTGCAGACTGAATCGATGAAATTTTGTCTTTAGATGATGAAATAGGGGGATTTCATGCTGTTTTTTTGTATAGAAAATACTTAATCAATGTAAAAAAAGGAGGAAAAAGGATTCTTGAAAGTTTGAGTTTTTTGTAAAATGTTTTTATTCATTGTATTAGGATTCTTTTGACATGGATAGGAGAGTTCACGTGAAAAAAAATCGTCAAGATGTTACGTTTTTCTGTATTTTTATTATCTTTGCACCCGCTTTCGGTTAGGAAACGGTCCTGCCGAGCAATCGATGCCCTATGGTGTAATTGGCAACACGTCAGATTCTGGATCTGAAGTCTCCAGGTTCGACCCCTGGTAGGGCAACAGAGAAGCCGCTCGAATCGAGCGGCTTTTTTTGTATCCGGGAGCGCCGGGCAAAAAGCTTTATGGCGGGCAGATGCAAGGCGCCATCTTAAACTGCACTGTCGCCGTATAAAAAAAAGAGCTTCCAGTCGGAAGCTCTTTTTATCGTTAAGTAAAAATTGTTTTGAACGAGCAGCTACGAGGCGTCGCGAAGGTAAGAAAAGCGGAGCGTGCTTTTGTACGTGAGCATTTTCGCATCCTTCGCGCAACGAAGTAGATGCCGTCCAAAACAATTTTTTACCGCCACATTTCTTCATCAGAAGGAATAACAATCCGTTCGCACAACGGAGCGATGCGGGTGGTATTGAGCAAGTGCTTGTAGGTGAAGTTTTCGGAGATGGAGTTGTTGCCCCAAGTACCGCAACCCAGCGTATTGGTAACAGCCAGACCGTTCTGGATGGCACCGCCACCGGTGGTGGAGCTGATAGCGTTCACAACAACACGGCTTACGGTCAAGGTTTCACCCGCCATGATGATGTGGCCTTGGTTGTTGGAGTGAACAGCGGCAGTATGGCCGTTGCCTTCCATCTTCAAGTTGGTTTCCAGCATGTCGATGCCTTCTTCGAAACTGTCGTAGCCGATGCAACCCATAACCGGGCACATCTTTTCCTTGCAGATGCGGTCTGCCTTGCCAGCGCCTACGGCTTCGGCAACGATAACGCGGGTTCCTTCAGGAACGCTGATGCCGGCACGTTCGGCAATGACAGCCGGCGATTGGCCTACAGCGTTACGGTTGATAACGCCCTTTTCATCGAACATGAAGTTCAGCAGTTTTTCCTTGTCGGCTTCGTTCACGAAGTAAGCGCCGTTCTTCTTGAAGGCGGCGAAAACAGCTTCCTTGTCCTTCTTGGGATAAGCGAAGAATTGTTCACCGGAGCAAATGATACCGTTATCGAAAGCACGACCGGTGATGATCATGTTGGCAGCCTTGTCGAAGTCAACATCGGTATCGATGATGACCTGAACGTTGCCGGCACCTACGCCGAACGAAGGCTTTCCGGAAGAGTAGGCGGCCTTAACCATGCCCATACCGCCGGTAGCGATAACGACATCCACGGTCTTCATCAGTTCCTGGGACTTTTCGATGGCCGGTTCTTCCACAACCTGTACCAAGTAATCGGGCACGCCCATCGTCTTGAGTTTTTCCTGGATCAAGTGAACCGTGGTCGAGGAGCAGACTTTCGATTTCGGGTGCGGAGCGATAATGATGGCATTCTTGGTTTTGAGGGCGAACATGATTTTGCTCATAGGCGTAACCACGGGGTTCGTCATAGGAGTGATACCGCAGACAACGCCCACAGGCTTGGCAATCGTGATCATGTCGGTACGTTCGTCGATTTCGAGGATCCCCATCGACTTCTTGCCACGCAAGTTGTACCATACACCCTTCGATTTGTTGCGGCATTTGGCCACTTTGTCTTCGTAAACGCCCATCTTGGTTTCTTCAACGGCCATCTTGGCCAGTTTTTCGGCGTTGTCGAATACTACGCGAGCCGTAGCTTTGACTACAGCATCAACCGTGTTTTGGTTGAAGGTTCTCTCAAAAATGGCTTGGGCTTCCCGTGCCTTAGCCACCATTTCTTGGATTTCCATTGTATTTATGTGTTTTATATTTTTTTCTCGTCTTGGGCTGCCGGAGCGAAACCGGCAAAGAAAGAACCCCGTTTCCGGCCTGCAGGGTCTCGAAAACGGGGGCAAAGGTAGTCAAATAAATGATTCAATTAAAATAATTCGCGATAAACTTCACGAATTTCTTCTTCGCTCAATGGAACATAGTTGTTGTTGAGCAAACGTTGCTGAGTTTCAAGCACATTCTTGGCGAATCCGGCGATTTCTTCTTCCTTCATACCATAGGTGTGCAGCGGGTTCTTCTTGATCAGTTTGCCCAGCAGTTCGTCCAAAGCATCGTACGGGTCGCCCGTCGTGCCCAAGAGCTGTTGCAAATAAGCGTTCAGTTCCTGGATGCGGCCGTTCGGGTTCTTCTTGTTGTACAGGTGGAAGATAGCCGTGTAGAACTGGTAGTTGGCTTCTCCGTGGGGTACATGGTAGTTGCCGCCCAAGGGGTAGCTCAAGGCATGAACCGCGCCCACGCCGGTGTTCCCGAACGCGATACCGGCGAAGTTGCTGGCCATCAGCATTTCACCCAGGTGTTCGAAACGGTAGTCGGGACCCTTTTCGGCAATGCCCTT
Organism: Candidatus Pullibacteroides excrementavium; assembly: GCA_017694335.1. Classification (GTDB taxonomy): domain Bacteria; phylum Bacteroidota; class Bacteroidia; order Bacteroidales; family P3; genus Pullibacteroides; species Pullibacteroides excrementavium. Next base: position 22,617 of record JADIMZ010000089.1, on the reverse strand, counting down.
GAAGACATTGATGATGATGCGCATGGCTTCCTTGCCGAGGGCTTCGGTATAGGGGTTCGACTTGGGCGAAACGAAGGATTCGGTAGCGTGAACCAAAGCATCGATCGCGCTGCAAGCGTAGAACTTGAACGGCAGGCCCTTCAGCAATTCCGGAACCAGGACGGCATCGTCGGCCACGATGGCATCGTCGGCCAAGCCCATCTTGGTATGCAGGCTTACCAATTCGGCAATCGAGATGTTGGTCACTTCGCTGCCCGTGCCGCAAGTGGTAGGCAGGATAACCAATTGCTTGTCCTTCACGATAGGAATCTTGCGCAGGAAAGCATCGGTCACGTTTTCAACATCCTTCAGCACGAATACCTTGCAGCAGTCGATGACAGTACCGCCGCCCACCGCGATGACACGGTTGTAATTGATATGGTGCACGTCCTTGAGGATGGCGTTCATCATGTTGTCCGAAGGTTCACCCAAACCGTACTTTTCCTGCATGATGAAATGGCAGGGCAGGTTCAGCGCCTTCATGAAAGGTTCGTACAGGAATTCGTTGGTAACGACCAAGTCGTTGGGACCTAGGTTGAATTCCTTGGCAAATGATGCAAAATCATCAAATTGGCTCAGACGAGTCTTAAGCTTGAACAGTTGCATGGTATATTAATTTTTAAATCTCTTCTTGTATTCTTCTTCCAGCATAGGACGGAAATCCGGGTGGGCGATCGCGATAAGCCGTTTGGCCCTTTCCTTGAGGCTGGCACCCTTGAGGTGGGCGATCCCGTATTCGGTGACCACATAGTCCACATCATCGCGGGGCGTGGTCACGGCAGCGCCTTGCGAGAGGAAAGGCACGATACGCGATGCCTTGCCATGGGCCGCCGTCGAAGGCATGGCCATGATGGAGCGTCCGCCTTTGGACCAGGAAGCCCCCTTCACATAGTCGAACTGGCCGCCGGTGCCGCTGAACTGTTTCAAACCGATGGTTTCGGAGTTCACCTGGCCGGTCAGATCCACTTCGATGCAGGAATTGATGGAAACCATATTGTCGTTCTGGGCGATGACGCGCGGGTCGTTGACCCAGTCCACGGTACGCATTTCCACATTGGGGTTGTTGTTGGCGAATTCGTAGAGTTCTTTGGTCCCCATCAGGAAGGTAGCGACCATCTTGCCCGGCAGCAGGCTCTTCTTGGCCCCGGTGATGACCCCTTTCTTGGCCAAGTCAACCACGCCGCTGGAGAACATTTCGGTATGGATACCCAGGTCGTGCTTGTCGTCCAGCGACATCAGCACGGCATCGGGAATCGCGCCGATACCTAATTGAAGGGTATCCCCGTCCTTGATCAGGGTGGAGCAGAAGTGGCCGATTTGCTTTTCGATATCGGTAATCTTGGCCGGAGGCAGCACCGCGATCGGGTTGTGGTTTTCCACGATATAGGTGAACTGCGAGATATGCATGAAGTTGTCGCCCGGGATGTACGGCATGTTCTCGTTCATTTCGGCGATGATAATCTTGGAACGGCGGGCGGCTGGCAAGGTATAGTCGCAGGAAATCCCGAAGCTGCAATTCCCGTTTTCATCGGGCAAGGAAACTTGCGCAACGGTCACATCCACCGGGAAATAGCGGTCGAAGAAAGAAGGCACGTCCGAGAAGTGGAGAGGGTAGAAGTCGCCCCGGTCTTCGGCAATGGCCGCACGGGAGTTGCCCCCTACGAAATTGGTGACGTGGCGGAAATGCCCTTCGGTTTCCGGCGTCAGGTATTCGCCGTTGTTAATCGTGAACATGTGGAAAATCTTCACGTTGTGGAGACGGTCCATCTGTTTCACCATTTCCAAAGGCACTACGCCCGGCACGCCGGCGGCATGGCCGAACACGATGTTGTCATTGTCTTTGATGGCTTTGACTGCTTCTTCCACAGTCACGAAGTTTCCTTCTTTTTTCCAGTCCATGGGTATGTTTTTTAATTGTTTCCTATATAAATATGTATCGGTTCGCATTTCCTTTTTTTGCCTTGGCGGGCGAACCCAATAAGATGAATCACTCCAGCCGCGTTGGATGCGCCGGACTTCCGGATTCAATCTTCGGTTCTTTTTATCCCAAGGACTAACGACTTATTCGGGTTCAAGCGTCAGGATGCGAACTCATCAGTTTCTTGGCAAAGTCAATCAAGTCCTGGTCCGTCTCATTGATCAGATAGACCCGGCCGATTTCAGGTATCTCCGCTTTGAGCGCGGCTTCCACCACTTCTTCCAATGTGATTTGGGCGGCAGGGCAGGTCCTGCAAGCCCCCTTGAAAACGAACCCCACATCATGGCCTTTGATTTCCTTTATCTGGATATCACCGCCATGTTCAAACAGGGAAGGCCGGACCCGCTCGTCAATCAAGCGGCGGACCCGGCTTTCAAAATCAGCGTCCATAGAATTATTTCTTGGCAGGTTTAGCCGGCCAGTGATCCTTGGAAACGTCCACTTTGGCAATCTTGCGGGCCAGTTCCTTCTTGGCTTCCAGGTTGCCTTGACGGGCAATCATGATACGCTGGGCTTGCGGCGAACCGGCACCGTGCAAGGATTCGGTACGATAGCCGACAGCAGCCGTACCCAAGCAGAGGTTTTCAATCAAGCGCAATACACGCATGCGGTTTTCGGTCGAAGAACCGGTAGCTCCACGGAAGTATTTTTCAACGTAGGAACCGATTTCGGGCGAACGGAGGTCTTGCTGCGAAGGCATCGTCACCATCAGACCGCCGGCGATATCTTCGGCCAGACGGGCGATTTCGTACGGGAAACGGGTTACGTTCTGCTTGCAGACATTGGCCAGAAGCAGGTCGATCTGGTAGTTGCCGGCCGGCATCTTCACGCCTTCTGCCGAGCAAGCGATACCGCAAGCGTACAGGGTTTCGTTCAAGTGGATCATTTCGATCAGCTTGTCCTTGATGTGGCTGGCCTTGGGCACGCCGTTGTAGTCGGCTGCCAAAGCGGCGGCACCAATCAGAACGTCGCCTACGCCGACTTTGCATCCGCCGTAGGATTGACGGTGGTAACCGGCGAAACGTTCTACCATCATGCCGGCGAACTGGTATTCCTTGCACATGAACACGCGTTCGTTGGGAACGAATACGTTATCGAATACTACCAAGGCTTCGTGACCGCCGAACTGGGAGTTACCCAAGTCGATTTCGGCATCGGGTTCCATCTTGCGGGTATCGCAGGATTGACGGCCGTAAATCATGAACACGCCCTTGGCATCGGAAGGAACGGCGAAAGAAACGGCATAGTCCTTGTCTTCTTCCTTCATCGCGATGGTAGGCATTACCAAATGCTCGTGGCTGTTGATCGTACCGGTCTGGTGGGCTTTGGCGCCACGAACCACGATACCGTCGGGACGAACTTCCACGATATGCACGAACAAATCGGGGTCTTCCTGCTGCGAGGGCGAAAGGCTGCGGTCGCCCTTGGGGTCGGTCATCGCGCCATCGACGGTGAGGTCGTTCTTCTGAACGTACTTCATGTATTCGGTGAAGCGTTTGTGGTAGTCGGTTCCGAGAGCCTGATCCATTTCATAGGTGGTGGACCAGATGGCGTTGAAAGCGTCCATACCTACGCAGCGTTGGAAGCAGGCAGCGGTCTTCTGACCCATCAGACGTTGCATCTTCACTTTCTTGATCAGGTCGTCGGTGCTTTGATGCAGATGGCAGAAGCGGTTGATTCTTTCTCCGATGAGGGGAGAATAGGCCGTCATCAGGTCTTCGTATTCCTTCTTCTGGGCCAGTTCGTAGGTCATGGCCACCGAATTCAAGGAAGGACGGATGATGGGGTGGTTAACAGGGTCCTTGACACGTTCTCCGAACATATAGACCTTCAGGTCCATTTTCTGGAGGCTTTTGATGTACTCTTCTGCTGTCATCATAGCGCAAAATCGTTTTTAAGGGTTTGTATATTTTTTGTTTTTTTCTTTTTCGTTTTGCGGGGCGTTTCCGTCTTTGCGGGCGATGCCTGCTGGAACCGGAACCGGGCGCAAGGAAGCGCATGGCGGAAAAAATAAAACGCCCGAACCGCATTTGATTCTTCGTTCCCGGCCACCCTGTAATAAGGGATGCCTTTCTCAAAGCTGCCGTCCAGACGCCGTCAATCCTAAAACAAAAATGGCCTTCCCTTTATTTCTGCCCGGCAAGGAGTGGGAGGCGGCCATGCTTGCCGGTGAAAAAGGCTCTCCTGGGTTTGAGAGCGGTGCAAAGATACTAAACTTTTTTGGATAAACACCCTTTTCAAAGTGGAATTTCAATGCTGATTTTTTTTGTTAAATTTGCCTTTCGGGGAATCTCTGGCGGGTGTTTGGGATGCTTCGGGTCGTGGATTGGCAATCGGGCATCTCGGTTTCTTGCAGGAGGTCCTTTTAGGAAGGATAATACAAAAATCTATCGATATGGACGAAAAAATCAGGCAGAGGGCCGAGGTATGGACTCGCCCTCCTTATGATGAAGCCACCCGCGAGGCGGTGTTGAAGATGATGAAGGAGAATCCGGAAGAATGCGCCGATGCGTTCTACCGGGATTTGGAGTTCGGGACCGGCGGCTTGCGCGGGGTGTTGGGCGTGGGGACTAACCGGATGAACCAGTACGTGGTAGCTTTGGCCACCCAGGGTTTTGCCAATTATTTGCAGAAGCAATGCCGGGCGGAAGGCTTGGAAAAGCAAGTGGCTGTTTCTTACGACTGCCGCAACGGGAGTTCGCAATTCGCGTTGACCACGGCCAAGGTGTTCGCGGCCAACGGCTTCAAGGTGTACCTGTTTACCGCGATGCGGCCTACGCCGGTCTTGTCGTTTGCTGTCCGTTATTACCATTGCTGCGGCGGTGTCATGGTCACGGCCAGCCATAATCCCAAGGAATACAACGGCTACAAGGCCTACGGAAGCGATGGCGGCCAGCTGGTTTCGCCCCACGACAAGAACGTGATGGCCGAAGTGGCAGCTATTACGAGCTTGGCTCAGGTCAGGATGCAGGGAGGCGAAGATCTGATCCGTTATATTGATGAGGAACTGGATAACGCCTACCTGGAAAAAGTAGTGGCTTTGTCGTTGGATCGCGAGGCTGTGGACAGCAAGAAGGACATGAAAATTGTCTATACGCCTTTGCACGGGACGGGTATGACGATGGTGCCGAGGGCTTTGCGTCGTTGGGGCTTCGACAATGTGGTCTGCGTGCCGGAGCAGATGGTGCCGGACGGCAATTTCAGCACAGTGGCATCACCCAATCCGGAAGAACGGGCCGCGATGCTGCCGGCTATCGAATTGGCCAAGAGGGAAAAGGCGCAGTTGGTCATTGCTACCGACCCGGATGCCGACCGGGTAGGCGTGGCGATTCCCGATGAAAACGGAGAGTTCATTTTGCTGAATGGGAACCAGACCGGTTCGGTCCTGATCAGCTATTTGCTCCGTAAATGGAAAGAAAAGGGGCGGATAACGGGCAAGGAGTACATTGTCAAGACCATCGTGACGACTGAATTGTTGAAGAAGATGGCCGAGAAGACCGGGGTGGAATGCTACGACGTGCTGACCGGTTTCAAATACATTGCCGAGATTATCAAGCGTTTTGAAGGTCAGAAGACTTTTATCGGCGGGGGAGAGGAAAGCTACGGCTATCTGGCCGGGGATTTTGTCCGCGACAAGGATGCGGTCATTGCCTGCTGCCTGATTGCCGAGATGGCTGCCGAGGCGGCTTGCCGCCATGAAAGCTTCATCGATATCCTGTGTTCTTTATATAAGGAGTACGGTTTCTATAAGGAGGCCTTGGTATCGGTCAGCAAGAAAGGCATGGAAGGGGCGGCCGAAATCAAGGCGATGATGGAGCGCTTCCGCCAGAATCCGCCTGCCGAGCTAGGAGGGGAGAAGGTGGTGGAAGTGCGGGATTACCGGAAAGGCTTCGCCGGCCTGCCGTCTTCGGACGTGTTGCAGTTCTTTACGGAAAAGGGAAGCAAGGTAACGGTGCGCCCTTCCGGGACTGAGCCTAAGATCAAGTTCTATTTCGGTTTGTGCTTGCCGTGGGATGCCGGACGTTCGTATGCGGATCAGGACAAGGCCGGTATGGATCGTATCGAGGCTTTCAAGAAAGACCTTGGTTTGTAAAAGGTTTGGCAAGATTTGACTCCTGGACAGGGTTTGAATCGACCTGTCCGGGCTTGTAGGGTGAGACGTTTTGTAAGATTTGTGGGCGGCGTGTCAGAACGGGCAAGATGCAAGGCTGTCGAGGGCGAGGACGCGGGCGCGTACTTTGGTACGTAACCAAGTCCGAGCCTGAAGACAACGCTGCAGGTTGCCCATTATCACACGCCGCTGCTCATTTCTTTCGCGCTCTCAATCCCTGATTGGAGCGTTTCCTGCATGATAGGCCAGAACTGGTAGGTAGTGCGTTCCAGGAAGCGGAAAGAGAGGGAGGCATCCCGTTTTTCCTTGGTCAGAATCTGTTCTTCGGGGTCTATCTTGTTCCAGAAATAAATCATCACGCTCAGGATGACGAATACTTTGCCGAAACTGATGATCAGTCCGCCCAAGCGGTTGAACAGCCCCAAGGATGATCGGTTCGCCCAATGGCTTAGCACCCGTCCTAAGAAATAAAGCCCGATGGCGACTCCGGCGAACATGATGACGAAACAGATGATATTGGCGTATTTCCCTTGAATGGAAAACCATTGGCCTACCAAATGGGAGAAGCGGAGCGAAACGAATACGCCGGCTACCAAGGCCAGCAATGAAAGCACCTCCATCACCAAGCCGTTTTTGGCTCCCTTGATTCCGCACCAGATTAAAGGGACCAAGATGATCAGGTCCAAGAAATTCATCGAAGGCATAGGCATCGGTTTTATTAATTTCCGGCGGCTTTCTGGATAATCCTGTGGCTGTGCAGCAAGCGTTTGGTCAGTTCGGAGGCTTCCATGAAATGGATGATTTCCGGATTGTCGGTGTCGAGGATGCTTTTGCCATTGCCTTGCCACCAGAGCTTGCCTTCGTAGATGAAGTTCACCGTATCTCCGATTTTAAGTACGGAATTCATATCGTGGGTGTTGACCACAGTCGTGATTTTGTATTCTTTGGTGATTTCCGATATGAGGCCGTCTATCAGTTCCGAAGTCCTGGGGTCGAGGCCCGAATTGGGTTCGTCGCAGAATAGGTATCGGGGTTCTACGGCAATGGCGCGGGCGATGGCGACCCTTTTGCGCATCCCGCCGCTCAGTTCCGAAGGCCAAAGCTTGCCGGCTCCTTTCAAATCCACTCGTTCCAGGCATTCCTGGGCACGTTTCAGTTTTTCCCTCCGGCTTTTCTTGGTGAACATGTCCATTGGGAAAATTACGTTGTCGAGCACGCTCATCGAGTCGAACAAGGCACCTCCTTGGAATACCATGCCGATTTCCCGTCGGATGGCAGTCAGCATTTTCTCGCTGTTCTTTTCGGCTTCGGTCTTGTGCAAGGACTGGCTTCCCGCATGGGCTGCGAAGTTCCGGCCGTCGAACAGGATTTCTCCGCTATCGGGAGTCAGCAGGCCTACCATCGACTTCATCAGGACGGTTTTTCCCGAACCGCTTTGCCCGATAATCAGGTTGCAGATGCCCGGTTCCAGTTTCAGATTGATATCGAAGAGGACTTGGCGGTTGCCGAAAAACTTATTGAGATGCCTGACTTCTATCATTGCCGTTTGTGTTTACATCAACAGCTGGGTCAATACCAAGTTGGATAGGATAATCGCGATGCTGCTGTTGACTACCGCCTTGGTGCTGGCTTTGCCCACTTCGATGGCTCCTCCTTGCACGCTGTACCCGTAAAAAGACGATATGCTGCTGATAAAGAATGCAAAAACAATAGTTTTGATGATAGCATAGACTAAGTCGAAATTGTGCGGGAATGATTGGAGCCCGTAGATGAATTCGTAAGACGACATGCCTCCGATGCTGATGCCTACGGCCCAGCCTCCGAACAAGGCCGCCACGATGCTGAGCATGATTAGAATCGGATTGAAAATCAAGCAGGCGATAATCTTGGGCAGAATCAAGTAACTGGCTGAATTCAATCCCATCACCTCAATGGCATCGATTTGTTCGGTGACTCGCATCGTGCCTAACTGGGAGGCGATATGCGATCCGATTTTTCCGGCAAGAATCAGCCCGATGATGGTCGGTGCCAATTCCATGACGATAGCTTTCCGGGTGGCGAATCCCACGGCATAGATGGGAATCCAAGGGGAATCCATATTGATTTGGAGCTGTATCGTGATGGCTGCACCAACGAAGATGGATACCAGAGAGACGATAGGGATGGAATCGAAGCCAAGCTGATGGATTTCTTCTACTACTTGCTTCCAGAAGAGCTTGCGTTTGCCAGGCGGGCTGAATACCTTGGCCATCAAGAGAAAATAACGACCTATCGTGCTTATCATAGTAGTTGCAAAGTGGGTTGCAAATGTAGTAAGTTTCCATTTAATCCGATTAACCGGACTAGCATGTTTTTCTTTGTTTTTATTACCTTCGCATCCCTATAAGGCAGAAGCTATGAAAAAGAGTGGAAAAGACAGGTTCATTATCTTGTTCCTTTTGGCGATGGGCGCCATGTTGTGCATGAGTTCGTGCAAAACAAACTATTATTTCCCGGGCAGTAACGGGAAGCCTCGTCGTGCTGCCAAAGGCTGCGATTGCCCGACCTATGCGCAGAAGACGGATGAATCGGAACCTAGGATGGTTGCTCTTTCAGAACCTCTACCTGTAAAAGAGGATGTATTCTTGCTTCCTGTCCTGTAGACAGCTCCTGTATCCTGATAAGGGGGGCGCTTTTTTCTATGATTCTGAATTCTTTGCCATTGGTACGTATTATAGTTTGGATGGGCAGTTTCCCTACGGAGGCTGCATATTGTGCAACGAAGGCGGGTTGCGGGATTTTTTCCTCTTTCTTTGCTTGAAGCTCATGAAGCATGCGGGCGATTCTTAGGCTTTCTTCTTTTTCCGCCTGCGCTTGTTGGTTTTGTTGGATTTGCTGTAGCAGGTATTCGGCTTGTATCCCCATGTAAGGGGCGGGGATTGTGATGCCTTGGCGAAGCAGGTTCATGTAGATTTTTGAAAAGGTTTTGCGGTCTTTTCCATAGCGATGGCACGCTTCTTCCAGACGACTTTCAAAGTAAGGGGATGTCTTCAAGAAATAATCATCGATTACTTGCAGGATGTCGGCTGGAAAAATATGGGTGGAATGGAAAGGAAGGAAAAGTTGCTTGAAGTTCTCTTTCCATTCCCGCCCATGCGGATAGACTTCGTTGCCGTATTTCTTTCGGGTGAGCAAATGCGCCCATTCGTGGATTAGGACAAAGAGAAGGGCATAGGGATTCAGGTCCACCTGCAAGGATATGGTGTGCAGACTGTCGAATCCTCTGTGGTAGTCGGCTTCGGAACGGGCTTTGTGTTTGGGAGGGCAGTAATAGCCGAGTGTCCGGCTTTTTCGGGTGGAAAATGCCAAACGTACCGCATCTTGTCTCAGCCATGCTAGAATTTTGGGTAAAGCAGCGCTGACGATGAAAGGTTTGAGTGCGGCATCCAGGTCTCTTTCGATTCGTATGGAGGTGTGTTTCGGTCCAGGCATAACAAATGTCAAAGATAGTGAAAGTCGAGAGCAGAAGCAAAGCTTGCTCAGTTTTGCATGGCTCTCGACTTTCACTATCGTTGGCTGTCGCCGAAGATAGGATGCGGTTCGGTAATGTCAATCAAACAAGTTTGTTGCCATTACTCTCACCTTTCACTATCTTTGCGCCTGTGCAAGGCAGGTGCGGGCAAGGAGGTTTGTCGATTTGGAACTTTGGATATAGTGGATCAATGAAAGATATTCGTCGTTTGATTGCGTATATGGCTCGGTATCGGGGGCATGTGGCCCTCAATATCTTCTTCAATCTGCTCTATGTCCTTACTTCTTTCTTTTCCATAGCGTTGGTGGCGCCCTTTGTGTCCGTCCTATTCGGATTGGTTGAAGAGACAGGGCCGCTTCCGGCATTTCGTTTGGATCCGGATGTGCTGATGCAGTACGCCTATCATTATATAGGAATGTTCCAGGCGCAGCATGGTATCATGTCGGGTTTGTTGCTGGTGTCGGTTGCTTTTGTTTTGGCGACATTGATCTCCAATGTGTTTCGATATTTTGCCTTTTATAACCTGGCTTATGTCCGGAGCGGTATGCTGCGGGATCTTCGGCAGAATTTTTATTCCCATGTCATGAGCCTTCCTTTAAGCTATTTTTCAGAGAAGAAGAAAGGGGATTTGCTGTCCCGGGTCAATATGGATATTCCGGATGTGGAATGGGCTATCGTGGCCTCCTTGCAGGGTATCATCATGGAGCCTCTCTATGTGGTTATGTTTGCGATTGGGTTGTTTGCGTTGGATTACAAATTGACATTGTTGGTTTTGGTGGCATTTCCTGTTATTTTGTATGTGATTGGCAAGGTAGGAAGCCGGCTGAAATCCCGTTCGGAGAAAGTGCAGGCCATGCTGGGGCAGATGGTGAGTATGGTGGAAGAGGGCATCAACGGGATTCGGATTATCAAATCCTTTAATTTGATTGATGTAGTAGGGAAAAATTTTGAAAATTATAATAAACAATATGTTAGAGCATTGAATGGTGTATACCGGAGGCGGGATTTGTCTAGTCCGTTGACAGAAATCCTGTTGGTTGCCGTTACGATGGGGGTCTTAGGCTTCGGTGGGACAAGAGTTCTGTCCGGTCAGATGTCGCCGGATTTGTTTGTTTTATATATTTTGCTGCTTATCAAAATTATATCTCCATCAAAGCATGTGGTGACTTCGTTCTACAGTGTTCAAAAAGGCAGGGCTGCCTTGGGCCGGATCCAACAGGTAATCGACGAGATTCCTGGAGAAGAGGAAAGTCCGGAAGCGTTGGCCAAAAAGGAATTTCTTTCGGATATTCGCTACCGGGATGTATCGTTCCATTATTCGGATTCGGAAACGATGGTGTTGCAGCATGTCAACCTAAAGATAGAAAAAGGAAAGACGTATGCTTTGGTCGGGGCTTCCGGGGCTGGCAAGACCACTATGGTAGACTTGTTGAGCCGGTTTTACGATGTGTCGGAAGGATCTATTTCAATAGATGGTGTCGATATCCGGGACTTGAAGCTGGAAGATTTGCGGGATTTGGTGGGAACCGTAGGACAGCATCCTTTTGTATGGCATGATACGGTGGCTAACAACATCCGTTTCGGCATGGAGAACGTCTCGATGGACGAGGTGATGGAAGCGGCGAAGAAAGCGAATGCCCATGATTTTATCATGGCATTGCCTCAGGGATACGATACTGTGCTGGGGGATGCCGGGATGACGGTATCCGGAGGCCAGCGGCAGCGAATAACCATAGCGAGGGCTATTTTGAAGAACGCGCCGGTATTGGTGCTGGATGAGGCTACCTCGGCCTTGGATGCCGAGTCGGAAGTCCTGGTCCAGGAGGCGCTTTCCAAGTTGATGGAAGGACGTACATCGATTGTCATAGCCCATCGTTTGAGCACAATACGGAATGCGGACCATATTGTTGTTTTTGAAAAAGGGCGTATTGTGGAAGAAGGATGCCATCAGGAATTGCTGGCCAAGGGAGGCCATTATGCTCATTATGTCAATTTGCAAAACCTATAGCCATGTATAATGAAATCCAAAGACGGGCCAAGGAGATGCAGCCAGTTCTTGTCGATATTCGGCGGTATTTGCATCAGCATCCGGAACTTTCCACTGAAGAAGTCAATACGGGAAAATATATTGAATCGAAGTTGAGGGAGTGGGGAATCCCTTGCAAAGGGGGGTATTCCAAAACGGGTGTGGTTGGGATTATCGAAGGCTTGGCTCCCGGTAAACGCTGCGTGGCCTTACGGGCGGATATGGATGCTTTGCCGATTCGGGAGGAGACCGGGCTGGAATTTGCCTCGCAGGTACCCGGTGTCATGCACGCTTGCGGACACGATGTCCATATGACATGCTTGTTGGGCGCGGCCAAGTTGCTTAAAGACACTTGCCAGGAATGGGAAGGAACAGTGAAACTGATATTCCAGCCTTCGGAAGAGGATTTCCGGGCCGGTGCTCCGGTCATGATTCAGGAAGGGGTTTTGCTCGATCCGGCTCCATCCAAGATTTTCGCCCTTCATGTCTTGCCGGAGATGGATTGCGGCAAGATCGGGTATAAGGCCGGTCAGTACATGGCTTCAACCGATGAACTGTATCTGAAAGTGATTGGCAAAGCAGGGCATGGCGCCACCCCTGAATTGACGGTGGACCCGGTTCTGATGTCGGCTCATATCTTGACTGCCTTGCAGCAGATTGTCAGCCGCCAAGCACCACCTTATATACCAACGGTACTTTCGTTCGGGAGAATCATCGGGGAGGGACGGACCAATATCATTCCGGCCGAAGTCAACATAGAAGGGACAATCCGGACTTTTAACGAGGAATGGAGAGCCAAGGCGCACGAACGGATCCGGCTTTGCGCGGAAGAGATTGCGAAAGGATTGGGTGGGCGGTGCGAACTCGAAGTGGATCACGGTTATCCTTTCGTTTATAATGACGAGGAGGCTACGGCACAAGTCAAGGAAACCGGAATCAGCCTGTTGGGGAAAGAGAATGTGGAAGAGCTGCCATTGCGAATGACGGCTGAAGATTTCGCCTATTATACGCAGGAGATTCCAGGCTGCATGTTCCGTCTTGGCGTGCGTCCCAAGGATGTAATGAACCCCTCCAGCCTTCATACCTCGACCTTGGCTATCGATGAAGAATGTCTGCCGGTAGGGGCTGCGATGATGGCGTTGTTGGGAATCTACGGGAAATGAAGCCAGGATGAAACCGCATGGCAAAAGGGAACCGGCTTATTTTTCAAGCGTGTAATCCACGTCTTCGATATTGCCGTGCGACACTCTTTTGCCTGCCTTTTCCAAGTTTTTCCGGATGCGGATCAAACTGATCAGATTGGTGATGCCGTAGATGATGGCGCCGATACCGAACATCCAGAATATGACATCTTTGGTATCGAAGGGATTGAAGCAGACCACCACGCCGAGCAAGATGAGCAGAATGGCGATGATGTATTCGAAAGGATTGGCTTTCACACCCCATTTCCGGACACTGGTCAAGGATGAGATTTGTCCTATTCCGCATATAATCAATATGATGCCAAGGAGAATCATCAGCAGGGCGACAAAAAAGTCGGGAAACAGCAAAAGGACGATTCCGACAATCAGGCTCAGCGCCAGGTTGAAGTAATTGATGCCGACCGGTTTCCCTCCGTCTTTAGTGAAAATGGTCAGGAAAGAAACGATACCCACAAACAGGATGGTGGCACCTAGGATGATGACCAAGGTGTTCGGAAGCAAGTCGGGGGCTATCAGGAATATGACTCCGAGAAGGACGGCAATCACGCTCCGGATGATGCCTTTGCGGAGATCCAAAGAAGAGAGGTAGAAATTCATGGTAAATTTTGTTTGCGGGTCTCTTTCGGAAAACGTACGGATTGGCATTTGCCGGGAAGAGGCTTGTTTTAAACTGCAAAAATAAGGGAAGTGCGGATTCTTGACAATTTTTTCGGGCTGTTTATGCAAAAGGCTTTTTTCGGGATTGTGGAATTTTGAGCAGATTCTTACTTTTGCAACGGTTTTAGGCTGGCGCTTGCTGGCCGGGATTCCGATGATAAATGTAAAACGATGTCCGATACAAAAGGTCCCGGTGCCCTGCGGGGGCATGTCGCCATCTTGGCGACCAATATCATTTTCGGTCTCAATATCCCGATTTCCAAGATCACGATGCCCGACTATGTGCCCTCTTTGGGTATGGCGTTTTTCAGGACGACAGGGGCTTTGCTCTTTTTCTGGTTGGTTTCCTTGTTTGTAAAGTGGGAGAAAGTTCCGTTGCGGGATTTGGGGGGACTGGCCTTGGCGGCTATTTTCGGAATCCTACTCAATCAGATGCTGTTCGTGATGGGTTTGGAATTCGCTTCTCCGGTAGAAGCAGCTATTGTGGTGACATTCACACCTATTCTGACCATGATGCTTTCGGCATTGTTTCTGCGGGAACCGATTACTTGGTTGAAAGCCATAGGTGTGTTTCTGGGCTTGAGCGGCGCCATACTGATGATTGCCGGCAAATATTGGTTCGGGGATGCGGAGGGACAGGCCGGGCAGAACAGCGTCTTGGGAATTGTCCTGTGCGTGGTAAGCGGTTTGTCGTATGCGATTTATCTGACTGCATTCCGGAATCTGATAGCCAAATACAAGCCTGTTACGGTCATGCGTTGGATGTTTCTCTTTTCAGCTATCTTCTCTGTGCCTTTTTTGATGAAGACGGTGCTGTCGATTGATTATGAACGTATTCCATTGTCCGGCTATTTGATGCTGGCTTATACGGTTTTTGGCGCGACGGGTGTGACGTACTTGCTGATTCCCGTTGCCCAGAAGAATTTGAGGCCGACCGTTTTGAGCGTCTATAATTATGTGCAGCCCATCACGGCTTCCGTGCTCGCTTTGATTCTTGGTCAGGATGGGTACAATTGGATAAAGATTGCGGCGACCGTCCTTGTATTCGTAGGGGTGTTCTGCGTGACGCGAAGCAAGTCGAGGCAGCAGTTGGAGATGGAATCCCATGCACGGAGGGTACGGCATTGGCCTTCGGTATCCGTGGCAGGAAAACCCCGTCAAAGGAAGAGATAATCGTAGGGCTGAAAGAAAATTGGTTCCGGGTTCGGTGAATTTAATTACATTTGCGATTTTAATATCCGGAGAAGGGGCTCTTTTCCGGGAATGTTTTAAGAAAGCATAAAAAAACAACGATATATGAAAGAAAATTCCGCAAAGTTGATTGTTGATGAATGTTTGACGTACGATGATGTACTGCTGGTGCCGGCTTATTCCGAAGTGCTGCCAAGGGAAGTGGATCTGAGCACGATGTTCTCTCGTCACATCAAGCTCAATATTCCCTTTGTATCGGCCGCGATGGACACGGTTACCAATTCGGCGGTGGCTATTGCTATTGCGCAGGAGGGAGGTATCGGTGTCTTGCATAAGAACATGAGCATTGAACGTCAGTCAGAAGAAGTGCGGAGAGTGAAGCGGGCCGAGAATGGCATGATTAGCGACCCGATAACCCTGCCGGATACGGCGGTTGTGCAGGATGCCCTTGATTTGATGAAGAATTATCATGTGGGAGGCGTTCCGGTGATAGACAAGAAAGGGATTCTGGTCGGGATTGTGACTAACCGGGATTTGCGTTTCGAGAAGGATTACAAGCGCAAGATCGTGGAAGTGATGACCAAGGATGTCATTACGGTTTCAGGCAAGGTGACTTTTGACAAGGCGGCTGAAATCCTTCAGGAGCATCGGATAGAGAAATTGCCGGTAGTGGACAAGAACAAGAAGCTGCTGGGGCTGATAACCTATAAGGATATCATGAATGTGAAGTCCAAGCCAATGGCTTGCAAAGATGAATCCGGACGCTTACGGGTGGCTGCCGGCATAGGTATTACAGCCGATATGATGGACAGGGCCCAGGCTTTGGTCGATGCCGGTGTGGATGCTATTGTCATAGATACGGCCCATGGCCATTCTCTCAATGTGCTGAAAGCCGCCAAGCGTTTCAGGGATGCTTTTGGCGACAGGGTTGATTTGGTCGTGGGGAATATTGCTACGGGCGAGGCTGCCGTGGCTTTGGCTGAGGCCGGCGTGGACGCGGTGAAGGTAGGTATCGGACCGGGATCGATTTGCACGACACGTATTGTGGCCGGTATAGGAGTGCCCCAGTTGAGTGCCGTGTACAATGTGTCCCAATCCTTGAAAAAGTATAATCTCCCGTTGATTGCCGATGGCGGTATCCGTTATTCCGGGGATGTGGTAAAAGCTTTGGCTGGAGGTGCTTCCAGTGTGATGGCCGGTTCGTTATTTGCTGGAACGGAGGAATCGCCCGGGACAACGATTATTTTCGAAGGCCGTAAATTTAAGACTTATAGAGGAATGGGTTCTTTGGAAGCCATGCAGGACGGTTCAAAGGACCGCTATTTCCAAGATATGGAGGCCGATATCAAGAAATTGGTACCGGAAGGCATTGTAGGGCGTGTTCCTTATAAAGGGACGTTGGCCGAAGTCCTTTATCAGCTGGTAGGCGGTTTGCGGGCAGGCATGGGATATACCGGATCCAAGGATATCAAAGCCTTGCAGAAAGCTAAATTTATCAAGATTACGCCGGCTTCTGTCAATGAAGGGCATCCTCACGATATCACGATTACACAGGAAGCTCCCAATTATTCGCCTAGATAGGTGGAATCCAGGCCGTATCCGGAAGGGCGGCCTTTTGTTTGACCATTAAAATTAAAAGAGAGGAATACGGTAAATGAAGAGAATTGCATTGTTTTTGAGTTTGGCAGCTTGCCTGTTGGGAGGCGCTCATGCGCAAGAGGGAAAGGAAAATCCGGTTTTGCTGGCAGTAGGGGACGATTCGGTGACATTGTCCGACTTTCTGAAGAGTTATGCCCAGAACTTGCCGCAGGACAAGCAAGGAGTGTTGAATCGGGAGGATTTGGAAGATTATCTGCAAATGTATATCGATTTCCGTTTGAAAGTGAAAGCGGCGGAGGATGCAGGAGCGGATACGATGCGGCTGTTGCAATCGGAGTTGCAGGAATATAGGATGCAGTTGGCCCGGCCGTACCTGATGGATACGGCTATGATGCAAGAATTGATAGATGAAGCTTGTATCGATATGCATGCCGTGGCGAATTTCAGGCAGATTGTTGTCCCCCTGGATCGTTACGCGCGTCCGGCAGACACACTGGCTGCTTATAACAAGTGTATGGAGATACGGAAGCAGCTTTTGGACGGGGCTGATTTTTCGGAATTGGCGTGGGAATATTCTGCCGATTATGCGGATTATAAGGCAACAGGCAGGCAGTGGCCGGAAATGGAACTGGTGGGAATGAGTGGCTACATAACCGCATTCGAGAGGGAGTATGCTATTGAGAAGCAAGTTTTTTCCTTGCCATTAGGCGAGATTTCCATGCCCGTGCGGATTTCTCGAGGATATGCCTTGCTTCAAGTGCTGGACCGGAGACCATCCAAAGGGCAGATGATGGCTGCTCATATTTTTATTACTGTAAATCCCCAGGATTCGTTGTTGGATAGCCCGGAAGAGGTGCAAGGCAGGATTCTTGAGATATATGATTCTTTGCAGGCCGGTATGGACTTTTATGATGCTGCCCGGAAGTTTTCGATGGACAAGTCCACGGCTGTGCTCGGAGGCAGTTTCGGTAGGGCCTTCAAAGCAAACCAGATGAGTCCGGAGATAATGGCGCAGCTGCTTCGGCTGAATGATGGCGAGTACAGCAAGCCGTTCATGACCCATTACGGCGGACATATACTTAAGCTTATTTCTTCGACAGGGGTGGATAATTGCGATAAGGCATATAATGGAATTGTACGTTCGATAGAAAAGGATCCCCTCCGTTCCTCCTTGCCGTTCAAGAAATTCCTTACCCAGCAGCTGAAAATGCACCATTATCGCTGGAATCCTAAGGTTGTAGCGCAAATCAGGAAGATTATGCCTGATACGATAAAATGGAATTCTTTGCCGCAGGATTCGTTGGCTAATCCATCCTTGTTTTCGCAAACCGTGTTGACATATGAAACGATGGATTATTCGGCTTGGGACTTTATTCGGTTTATGGATAGGAAAATCGCTAAGAGGACCGAAATACCCGCTGTGGATGTCTGGTATGGTGTGATGAAATCCGAATATGAGCAATCGGCAGCCTTGCGTTATGAAATGGCTGGATTGGAGGACAACTATCCGGAATTCAAGGCGGTGATGGAAGAATACCGGGATGGTGTTTATCTTTTTGATATCAGCAATAAGGAAGTATGGGGCAGGGCTGTTTCTGATACTATCGGTTTGCAGTCTTATTATCAAGAAAATACGAATTCCTATATGCAGCCGGAAAAGGCATGGGCATGGGTGGTGCGTGTGGATGATGCCCTTTTGTCGAAAAAGGTGGGCAAAGTGCTGGTTCAGGCCTACAAAAAAGGTTGGGATTTTTCGGAATTGAAACTGGCTTTGGATAAGAAGTTCGGTTCGGATGTCCGTTTGGATTCCAATGCGTATGCCAAGGGGATGGATCCGTTTGTGGATGATGCAGAATGGGTTCCAGGCTTCTTAGGGGAAGTGTGGCTGGAAGGCGAGATAGGGCGTTGTGCTTATGTTTGGATAAAGGGAATTGTCGAGCCGGAGCCATATGCATTGGAAGATGTACGGGGAAAAGTGATTTCGGATTATCAGGTTTTTCTGGAAGATGCATGGGTGAAGCAATTGCGTGCCCGGTATAAAGTAAGAGTATTCGAAGATGTCTTTGACAGTATTTTCCAAAAATAGGATTTCTGCCTTCTTGTTGGCCGGGTTGTTGTTGGTTTCATGCAGGCCTCAACCCGGCCAGCCGGAAGATCCGATAGCCCAAGTCGGTCCCGTTTATCTTGAACGTTCCGAGTTGCAAGCCATGTTGCCGTCCGGGCTTTCATCGGCAGATAGCATGGAGGTGGCACAGAAGAGGATTCTTTCTTGGGTAAGTCATCAAGTCCTTCTCCAAAAGGCGATGGCCAATTTGAATGAGGAAGCGAAAAAGGATATTGCACGGCAGATTGACCAGTATAAAGAATCCTTGATTATTTATTTTTACGAAGAGCAGCTGACAAAGAAGTTGTTGGACACCGTGGTTTCCAATAAGGAAATAGAGGAGTATTACCAAGCGAATCCCAATCAATTCATATTGAAAAGCGATATTGTGCGGGTCCGTTTTGTCAAGCTGCCTCTTGCTTCGAGGTTGGCGCCTGATATAGAAAAGCTCTTGTTTTCCGATTCCTTGGGCGATGGGGAACTGTTCTCCCTGGCTGAATTTTGCAATAAGGAAGCAGTGGATTATTTCCTGGATGGGGAGAGTTGGGTTCCTTTTGCGGATTTTTTGACGACTGTGCCGATACAGGCTTATAATCGGGCCGATTTTTTGCGGGGAAACAGGAAGCTCACCATAGAGTCGGAAGGATTCCTTTATTATGTATCCGTTTTGGATTTCAGGATCAAGGATATGGTTTCGCCCTTGTCTTTTGAACGAGGAAGGATCAAGAACATAATTTTGAATGTACGTAAGAAAAATCTGCTTCAAAAAATAGATATGGATTTAATGG
Source organism: Candidatus Pullibacteroides excrementavium (assembly GCA_017694335.1). GTDB lineage: Bacteria > Bacteroidota > Bacteroidia > Bacteroidales > P3 > Pullibacteroides > Pullibacteroides excrementavium. Next base: position 3,411 of record JADIMZ010000089.1, on the reverse strand, counting down.
AGGAAGCGAAGGAAGCCGGTTTGGTGAAACTGTATTGAGATATGGCCATGAAAAGATTTGTGAAAATTGCATGTAGCGCTATCTTGTTTTTCTTTTTGTTCGGGGACTGGGATGCGGTGGCGGCATCCCGTATCGGCGATGGGGCAATGGTGACGGATACCGTAAATCATCAGAAGTCCCGGAAGAAAAAATCTTCGCAAGGGAAAAAGAACGATGTGCCGGTCTTTGGCGATACCATTGCAGACGGTCGGGTGGCGCCGGTGGTAGATACTACCTTGTTTTCCCCCCCCTCGAAATCAGGTGTTGCCGGAGCCTATGCCCCGGAAGCGGGTGCGGATGAGGCGGCATCGGGAGGAAACCGCATGATCGTTGATGAGATTGTGGCGGTTATCGGTACCAAGATGGTCAAGCTTTCGGACGTGGAGGGCGCGGTGGAGAGTATGCGTTTGAGCGGGATGCCTGTAACGGAAAATTCCCGGTGCGAGGCCTTGGAGTCTTTGATGATATCCAATCTGTATGAATTGCAGGCGGATGAAGATAGCGTGACCGTTTCGGATGCGGAAGTAGAACAGGAACTGGAGGCTCGTATCCGATATTTTGTAAGTCAAATAGGGTCGCGGGAGAAACTGGAAGAATTTTATGGGAAATCGATAGTCCAGATAAAGGAAGAGTATCGGGAGATGATTCGCGCCAACATTGTGGCCATGCGGATGGAGTCGCAAATAACCCAGGATGTCAAGGTGACCCCCAGCGAGGTGAAACGGTTTTTCAATACATTGCCCAAAGATAGCATACCTTTGGTTCCATTGAAGTATGAATTGCTGTATATAACCCAGAAGCCGATAATCAGTCTGGGCGAAAGGGCTGTAGCCCGCCAACGCATTACCGAGATTCGTGATCGCATAGAACGGGGTGAGCAGTTCCGTTCATTGGCCGCTTTGTATTCGCAGGATCCGGGATCGGCAAGGAAAGGAGGCGATCTGGGATATGGTTCCCGGGGCGAATGGGCCAGCGAGTTCGAGTCGATGGCTTTCGGCTTGCCAATAGGGACTCTTTCCCCGGTATTTGAAACGCAGTACGGTTTCCATGTCTTGGAGGTATTGGATCGAAAGGGGGAGATGGCTCATGTGCGGCATATCCTGATTAGACCCGAAGCCTCTGATATGGATTTGATGCGGGCCCAGATGGAATTGGATTCGGTAGCGCAGTTGATAAGAGATGGTGTTTATACCATCAAGGAAGCCGTGCGTTTGTTTTCGGATGATGCGGGCTTGCAGGGGGATGGTGTGTATCTAAGCCCGATGACTCGTAATCCTAGCTATACTTCGGAAGAATTGGAGCCAATGGTGTTTTTGTCGGTTCAAGATTTGGAAGAGGGGCAATTGACGAATGCGTTGCCATACATGACCGAAGACAATCAGCCGGCTTTCCGCTTGTTTTATGTCAAGAAACGGACTCCGCCGCATAGGGCCACCTTGACGACCGATTATGATTTGATTTATGACATGGCGTTGGAAAAGGCCAAGGCAGAGGCGATGCAAGAGTGGATGTCGAACAAGATAGGCGATACGTATATCCGCTTGATGGATCGGTTCAAGGATTGTAATTTCAAGTACAGATGGAGAAGTTTGTAAACCCCTATAAGGATGAAGCTGCAGCCTTGCTGGCATTGGGAGAACGCTATGACCGGATTCGGGCTGAGATATCCAAGCAGATTATCGGCCAGGACGGGGTGGTGGAATCCATTCTGAACGCCATTTTCAGCCGGGGACATGCTTTGCTGGTCGGTGTGCCGGGGCTGGCAAAGACTTTGTTGGTACAGACCTTGGCCAAAGTTTTGGATTTGAGCTTTTCCAGAATCCAGTTCACACCCGACTTGATGCCTTCGGATATTACCGGTTCGGAAATTCTGGATCAGAACCGCCAATACAAATTTCTGCGCGGCCCGGTTTTCGCCCATTTGGTGCTGGCTGATGAAATCAACCGTACTCCGCCCAAGACGCAGGCCGCCTTGCTGGAAGCCATGCAGGAAAAGAAGGTCACGGTGGGCGGCACTACCTATTCACTGCCGCAGCCTTTTTTCGTATTGGCGACCCAGAACCCGATAGAACAGGAGGGTACCTATCCGTTGCCGGAAGCCCAGTTGGATCGTTTCATGTTCCAGATTCAGCTGGATTACCCCTCTTTGTCCGATGAAATCGCCATCGTCAAGGCCACCACTTTGGATAAGGAGGTGGAGCTGGAAGCCATGATGGGCGAAGCCGAAATAGAATATTTCCAGCATCTGGTGCGCCAGGTCCCCGTGCCGGAGTCTTTGTACGAGTATGTGGTGAAATTGGTGGCTTCGACCCGGCCTGATCGGGCGGATGCGCCGGAAATAACCAAGAAATACGTGTCCTGGGGGGCCGGCCCTCGGGCTTCGCAATACCTGATAGTCGGAGCCAAGTGTCATGCGGCTTTGCACGGCAAGTTCAGCCCGGACAAGGAGGACGTGCGGGCAGTGGCCTTGCAGACTTTGCGGCACCGGGTGGTCAAGAATTACAAGGCGGAAGCGGAAGGCTTGGGAATAGATGCGATTCTGAAGGAGTTGCTTTAATCCAAATCGGTCATTAGACTTTTGGCAAGCCGCCCAAAAAAGCGTCATTCTCGGAATGGAAACGGCCTCGGCGCGCCTAATGTTGGGGTTTAAGAAAGCAGCTTGGAAACCTATCTTGTGGAACTCGCTATAAGTTTCTGGAAATTCTGCAAGGAAATATCGCGGCCGCTATCGGTGGGCTGCAAATCGAAGCAATGGGTTTGCATGGAAAGCAAATCGCAGGTGAACAGCCTGTTATCCAAGCACGGGCCGCATCCGGTCAAGGCTTTGATGCATTCGTTGGCCTGAATCGAGGCGATGAAGGAAGGCAGCGTGCCGATGACACCGATGGATTGCGGTTCCGGCAAAGTCTGCGGTTCGGGGAAAAGGCAGCGGTAAGTGGCGCTTTTCGGGTTCAGGTTGAAAACCGATACTTGTCCATGGAAAGCCTCGATGCTGCCATATACATAAGGAATCCCCCGGCCCACCGCCAAATCGTTCATCAGGTAGCGGGTTTGGGCATTGTCGCTCCCATCCACGATAATCTGGCAATCCCGGCTTATCTCCAACGCATTTTCCGGTTTCAGGAAAGCATTGATTGCCAAGATCTCGCAATCCGGATTGAGGTCTTGCAGGCTTTTCCGGGCGCATTCCGCCTTAGGCTGGCCGATTTGCGATGTCCGGTACAGGATCTGGCGTTGCAGGTTGCTTTCCGATACCTTGTCGGCATCGACCAATGTCAGTTTGCCTAAACCGGCCGCGCAGAGCAGGGGGGCAATCGTGGAACCCAGGCCGCCTGCGCCGACGAGCAGCACATGGCTCCGGCGCAGTTTCTC
>JADIMZ010000088.1 GCA_017694335.1 Candidatus Pullibacteroides excrementavium | reverse complement strand
GTAAGAATGTTGCGGTTATAGGCGGCGGTAGCTGGGCTACGGCGATTGCCAAGATTTTGCTGAGCAATCAGGAAGAGTTGCATTGGTGGGTTCGGGAACCTGAAATTTTGGAAGGCTTGCAGCGGGAGGGCATCAATCCCATGTATCTTTCGGGTGTGGAATTTCCTGTGGGGCGTTTGCATGTCAGCAACGATATCCGTCAAGTGGTCGATGCGGCCGATACCTTGGTGATGGTAGTCCCCGCGGTCTATCTGCCGGGCGCGTTGCAGAGTCTGGAAACAGGGGCGTTGCAAGGAAAGAGGATATGTTCGGCCATCAAGGGCATCATTCCTGGACACGACCAAGTGGTCTGCGAGTACCTGCGGGATGCTTTCGAAGTGCCGGAAGAGAATCTGGCAGCTATCAGCGGGCCTTCCCACGCCGAAGAAATCGCATTGAATCGTTTGACTTATCTGACGGCGGCTTCGCGTAATCCTGAATTGGCGGAACATATAGCCCGGCTGTTCTCATGCGAATATGTGCGGACACGTTGCAGCGATGATGTCTACGGGATAGAATACGCGGCGGTGATGAAGAACGTTTACGCGCTGGCGGTCGGCATAGCCAAAGGCTTGGGCTATGGCGATAACTTTGTTTCCGTGCTGGTCAGCAATGCGCTTGAGGAAATGCGGGTCTTTTTGGAAAAAGTACACGATATCAAGAGGAATCTGAATTCGGCATCCTATTTAGGGGATTTGCTGGTGACTTCTTATTCCCAGTTCAGCCGCAACCGGACTTTCGGCAATATGATAGGACAGGGCTATTCGGTCAAGTCGGCGATTTTGGAGATGAAAATGGTGGCAGAGGGCTATTATGCTTCGGGCAGCGTTCACGCCATCAAGCAGAATTTCCAGGTGGCGATGCCGATTTTCGAGGCGGTTCATGCGGTTTTGTATGAAAGCCGTAGCCCCCGGCGGGTTTTCCGGCAGTTGGAGGCTTTGTTCTCTTGAATTTTCTTAGACCCTCGATGGAGGGAACTGCGTAGGAATTAGCCATGCGATTTATGGGTCTGGCCAAGGGTGTGTCCAATGTGAATTTCCGACCGGCATCAGGGAAAATCTGAAGAAATCCAGTATCCATTTGGCGTTGTGTTTAGAAACGCCTATCTTTACAAGCGTTTGTTCACGGAGTATTAATTAAACGAATAATTACAGAAGAAAGGAAATTTTTAAGAAACTGCAAGTTGTCGAATCCGAAAACGGAAAACAGGGAAAGTCCAACCAAAAAAACTTATTTATGAAAAAGGTAAAAGTTGTTTTGATGTCTTTGCTCTTGGGTGCCGGCATGGTTTTGCCATCCGTGGCGCAAGAAGGCTTTAAGGAAGCGCTTCCCCCGAGCAAGCAAGAATTAGTGCAATCGAGCCGGAATCCGGTTCTGCAAAATCCTCTATCGAGACCGTTGAAGGTCTTATCGAAAACGGCATTGCCGGATGTGCAGGAAATGCCGCACAGGCCTCTGTTGAATAAGGAAGCATCCATGTCCCTGGCGAAAGACAGGACAAGCGTTTATCCTCTTCTGGCGCGGAATCTGGAGCCAAGAGGATTTTCCATGAAAGCCAGCGGTTTTTCGAAATTTATTGGCGCGATCTATACCGAGTCAGGGTATATGCCGGTGCAGTTCAAAGTGGAAGGCGGCACGGTGGGCGCCCCGGAACTGCTTTCTTTTGGCACGGGCAATTACGGAGGCTCTTTGTATCCTACGATGGGCGCTTGGGTCGGTGATGCCTATTTGAGCCTATGGGGCGAGGACAGCTATGCCGGGACTATGATTTACGGGTTCTACGCTTTCGACCCGGTGACGGGCGGTTCGGAATACTATGAGGCTTCCGACGAGGTTATCAATGCTGTTCTTAACGCCAGTACGGCCGCATACGACTATCTGACGGAAAGTATGTGGGTCTATGCACCGGAAATCAATGCCGAAGGCACGGCTTTCACCGGGAATTATTACCTGTACGAGCTTGCCATGTCGGGGGCGATGATTACCGGCGAGCAAGGGGCTTTCGTGACCGGTTTGCCGGAGGGTAACTTTTTCTCCATTATGATTGACAAGGAAGGCCAGATGTACGGCTTAGGAACGAACGGTAGCCTTTATTCGGTGGACAAGGAAAGCGGGCTGGCCACCGAGATAGGAAGCACCGGCATAGAAGTGTTGGATGCGCAAGGCCAGATGTACGAGCAGACGGCTACCTACGATTATGCGGGAAATCGGATAATATGGAACTATATACTGAGCGACGGATCGGAAGTGGGCATTGCCACGGTGGACAAGGCTACCGCTGCCATCACCAAGCTGACGGATGACTATTACCAGCTGTCTGCCTTAGCTTCGGTTTATTATGAGGATCCGTCTCCTATGCCGGTGGAAGACTTGGCGCTGTCATGGACAGCCGGCCAGCTGACGGCAACTTTTACAGCCCCTTCCATGGATCAGAATGGCAATGTCTTGGCTTCTTTGGCCAAGGCGGAGCTTTATCGTCTGAACGGGAATCAGCTGGAATTGGAAGAAACTTTGGACAACCCGGTTCCCGGGCAGGTCTGCAGCATCACGCATGCCACTTCTGAAAGCGGATTGCAGACCTATGCCGTCAGGGTGACGGATGCCAATGGAAAGGTATCTGCTTACGCCTCGGCTCAGGTGTCACAGATAGAAATTCCATTGCCCTATACCAATGGATTTGAGGATGATGAGACGGAGGCGATGGACGCTTTGACTATTTCCGACCCCCTGGGGACAGGAGGCATGGAACGGACGCAGGATGCGGCTTACGAAGGCGAGTGGTCGTTCAAGCTGACCAGCAATTACAATTTTGACGGTCGGGAACTGATTCTGTCGGGGATTCCGGTAGAGAAAGGGGCCACGTATAGCATCAGTTTTTACGCTTCCGCTCCGGATGCGGGTTATTATGATGTGCTGTATTTGGTCATGGATGGGAACTACGGGGCAGCGCAGTACACCTATCTGTACGCGGATTGGGCACCGATTTCCATGACGTACATGGCAAGCCGGACGGGGCAGCTATCCATGTCCTTGCTGGCTTTGAACGAGGCGGTTCCGGTGTATATCGACAATATCGAGGTCAGGGAGCTTTCCGGACCGGATGTCCCGGCTGAATTGTCAGTGAACGGGCTTTCTCCTGCGGCGGAAGGCAAAATGTCGGCTATCTTGAATTTGACCTTGCCTGCGACCACGATGGCAGGAGAATCATTGACAGTGATAGAGGGCGTGGTAGTGGAATATAGCGATTATTCCTATTTTAACGACTTCGGATCCGATACTGTCGTTTTGGGTCTGACTCCGGGCGCGACGGCCGATTTTGAAGTGGAAGTCAGTGGAGAGGCTGGAGAATATTATTTCCGGGCCTATGCTTATAACGAGGCAGGGGCCTGCCCGGTGTATGCCTATTATGGTTCTGCCAGCACTCCTGTACGTTCGGATTTCATAGGCACGGACGAACTGAGTTCCCTGTCGGTAGAGACCGAGATTCAGGCCGATGGTTCTGTTGTCCTGACATGGAAGCCGGTAGAAGGCAGGAATGATGGTTATATCGGGGATGTGTCTTATTCGTTGTTGCTTGGTGAGGATGAGTTGATGGAAGATGGGCAGCCGGAATTGGATCAGGCAACCTCCCGTTTCCGCGTGCAGACCCCGGTTTTATCCAAAGGAATGCATACCTTGGAATTGTCGGCTTCCACCGCCGACGCGGAAGTGTCAAAGACCGTGCATACTTTGGCCGGCTGGAATGGCAAGGGCATGGTTTCCAATGTGGGTGTGGACGGAAAGACTTCTCCTTATGTGCTGTGGCTGGATGAAGAAGAAGCCAATTCGGGCTTTTCGCAGACAATTTATCCGGCTTCGGGACGTGCCATGTATATAGATACCTTGGTTTTGTTTGTAGAACCGATGGAAAACGGAGAAACGGCGCAGCATACCAAGATTTATATGGGTACAACCGATATGGATGCGTTCAGCGGTGGTTATTTTTCCGATCCGGATTTTGTGGAAAGGGAAGCCTTGCATTTGGTCTACGACGATATTTTGGAGATAGAAGCAGGCATATCCATGCTGGCATTGCCATTGAAGGGCTTCTATTACGATGGGGAAGATAACCTGTTGATCCATATCGTTAAACCCATGCAGGATCCGGCCTTGGCTGTGACAGAGGTTTATGTGGGGGAATCGGAGGATCGCATGTTCAAGTACCGGTATCCGGCCAGCACCTCGATTGATTTTGACACAGTGGCTCTTTTTAATGAATATACAGGAACGGCAAGTTACGAGCAGGCTGCTATGATGGTGATGGAGGAAGAAAACCTGAAGAGCCTGCAGGTGACCGTGCTGGATGCGGAAGACGAGCAGATTGCCATAGAAGATGCGGAACTGCATATTTACAATGACCCGGCGGCGGAAAAAGGGCACATAGATGTCAAACTGCGGACTGATGCCAGCGGCCAGGCCTCGTTTGCTTATATGCCGGCAGGAAGGTTCTACGTGGTGGGACGCAAAGCGGGCTTTATAGAAAACGAGCCTGTCTTGGTGGAAATCAATGCCGAATCGGTTTCTCCCGTAGAGGTGGTTGTCCGTATGCTGGAAGCGGAGGAATTGCAGCTGAGAGGGGTTGTGAAAGATGAAAATGGCGATGTTTTGGCCGATGTCGCCGTGGCTGCCGAAGGTTTGGCTTCGTTCTACGATACAACCGATGCCGCAGGACAGTTCCATTTGGAAAATATTTACGGCCCGTCCGATTACGTGCTGCATTTCTCAAAAGCCGGAATGCAAAGCCTTTCGATGGATTTCCTGCTTGCCGACAAGGATTCTGTACTGGCGGATGTGACAATGCGCTATGTTCCGGATCCGGTATCCTTTGCTTCGGCTGAATTGGTAGAAAACGAGGCGGTTAAGGTCGTATGGAAGCAGCCCGGAGCCATGACGGAAATCAGTTGGACAATCGGAGACAGTTCTGAACAGAGCCTTACCGTGGACCAAAAGAGCGCGTTCAAATACGGCCAGCGTTTCTTGCCGGAAGACTTGGATGCTTATGGCATTGACAGCCTGCTGCCTTTGCAGATAGGCTTTGTGCCGGGCTCGGAAACCGCCCGGTATAATCTGGTGATAGCACAGGGTGAGGACGGCACGCGGGAAATTTTCCGCAAAGCGGTGGACTCCCGCGATTTGACAGCCCATGAATGGTATTTTGCCAATGTGACGGGGAAGGTCGCGATAGACAGGGAAGAAGAACTGTGGCTGATTGTGGAAGTGGAAGAAGGGGCTAATCAGGGTTATGCCTGCGATGTTACATTCGGGGGGGCGGTAGAAGGAAAAGGAAATTTGTTCTGCTACGATGGCCAATGGTATGAATTGCCGGATTTGTTCACGTACACTACAGGCAATGTGTTGGTTTCGTTGAAGGTGGCCGATATGGAACAGCAAAGGGAGCCTGTGAACGGGTATCGCGTTTACCGTGGCTTGAGTTCTGCGGCCTTTGAAGATTACACCATGTTGACGCAAGAGCCTTTGATGGCGGAATACGAGTATGTGGATGAGAGTTTTTCGACATTGTCCTTCGGGCAATACCGTTATGCGGTGGTGACAGACTGGTATAACGGAAACCTGTCGAGCCCGGTTTACACCAATGTCCTGAACAAGGATATGGAAATGGATTTGTCCTTTGAGATTACCTCTCCGGCCGGTTCGGCCCAGGGAGCATCCATTTGGCTGGCCAATGAGGATGATATCTATTCGACGGTAGCCGATGCGGATGGCAAGGCGGTCATTGCCGATGTATGGCGCGGCGATTATGAACTGGCGGTAGAACTTCCTTATCACCAGTCCTTTGTGTCGGATATCAGCGTGGCCAAGGATTCCACCATCAAGATTGCCTTGCAGGAAGTGATAGCCGCTCCTATCATCCTTTCGGCTTCGGTCAATGGCAAGGATGCCACCCTGACATACGGGGTCAATGCCTATAACTGGAGCGATGGCATTGAGTCCTATCCCGATTTTGCCATTGAAAATCTGGGCGAATGGATTCTGTTGGGCGGTGGAGAGAAGGGCGGCATGCAGTCCTCGGACGAGGAGGCTTTCGTTTGGCCGAACATGGAATCGGAGCAAAGCTTCATTGTCTATAACGACAACGAGGTGATGCCGGAACCATTGGGCTGGCCTGCCTATTCGGGCGAACGCTGCCTGCTGGCCATGTACAGGTTTGACGGCGAAGCGAACAACGACTATGTGGTACGTCCGATTCAGCAAGGCGGAGGAATCTTCTCGTTCTATGTGCGGGGCGCGCAAAGCAGCGATGAGGAGTATAGCGTGGTTTATTCCACTACCGGTGCCGAGATGGACGATTTCAAGGCGGTAGAGGGATGGGAAGGCGTGATGGCCCCGCTTTATTGGTCCTTGGTCAGTGTGGAGATACCGGAAGAGGCCAAGTACATAGGCATCCGTTATGAATCGGAATACCTGTACGGTTTGCAATTGGATGATTTGTCCTACCATTGGGATGCTCCTGCCAACCCGACCGGCTACGAACTCTATGTTGACGGAGTCTTGGCCGCAGAAGTCGGAGCGGATGCCACCACCTATACTTTCGCGGATTTGGAATCGGGCGAACATGATTTGGGCGTAGTGGCGGTTTATGCCAGCGGGAAATCCGAAAGGGTGGAAACCACGGTGGAAATCAGCGATGAGGCGATGCCGGTGGATTTGGCGGTTTCGGTAGAGGTGACCGCCGATGGAGGCAAGGCCACGTTGACATGGAAAGCGGCGGAAGGTTTCAGCCCGGAAAGCTACAAGGTGTACTTGGGCGAAGAACTGAAAGCTGAAAACCTGACCGAGACTACATATGTTTTTGAAGGTTTGGACAATGGCGAGTATACGGCTGCCGTAGTGGCGGTTTACGCTACGGGCGAATCCGAAAAGGCTACGAAAGACTTTGAAGTGAAGGGCGTTGGCAACGAATCCTCGGTTTCGATGGCGGATGCCGCTCTTTACCCGAATCCTTCGGACGGCCATTTCTATATCTCGGTGCCGAAAGCTTGCCGGATGCAGTTGTATTCCATCTCCGGGCGGCTATTGGGTCAAGAGGTGCTGGATGCCGGGCTTAAGGAATTCGACTTGCAGTCTTTGCCGGCCGGTACGTATTATGTACGCTTGATTGCTGCTAACGAAGCGGTTGTTCTCAAGGCGGTTGTCCGGTAACCGATTCCGGATTTCCATTGCGGAAGGCTCGGGGCTATGCTCCGGGCCTTTCTTTTGGCCTTCGGTTTATAGGCTTGCCATGGCCTGTTCTGTGTCTTGTCCGGCGGCTTTTCGGAAAATGTGTATCTTCGCGTTTTATAGGCTTGTTTGTTTAGGGCCTTGGAATATGTTCACGATAAAGGAAATAGTCATGCGGGTTAGCAGAAGGAATTTTTGGAGGACGGCCTTGTTGGGGCTTTTTATGGCGGGGATGCCTGTGATGGCCCAGACTTCTGTGCGGATTTGCCAGATACAAGGAACGGGGGCGGCATCGCCGCTGGAGGGGGAAGAAGTGCGGACGGAAGGCGTGGTGACGCTGGCTTTGTTCGGGGACGGGCAGTTGGGCGGTTTCTTTATCCAGGACACGCTGGGCGACGGCGATGCCGCCACTTCGGACGGGCTCTTCGTCTATGGCCGTGAGAATGTGCAGGCAGGCGATTACGTGGCACTGACAGGGACGGTGACCGAATACAACGGCAAGACGGAACTGACCTCCGTTCGGGATTTGGAGGTCTTGAAGCAAGGGGTCGGGATTCCTTACGTCCCGGTGAGCTTTCCCGACGGGCTTGCCGACAACTATGAGGCATACGAGGGCATGGCTTTGATGTTCACGAATCCTCTCTATCTCAATTCCACCTACGATTTGCGTTATGACGGCAGCTTGGAATTGGGTTCGGAACGCTTGCGGTCGCCTACCGATTACGTGGAGCCGGGCAGCGAGGACTATCAGGCGGTGCTGGCTTCTAACCGGCAGAACCGGCTGGTACTGGACGATGGCAGCACATACCGCAATCCATCCCCTACGCCTTTTCTGGATCGGGATGGCACTTGCCGGACCGGACAGCGGGTCGATACCTTGTATTGCGTATTGGATGAGGTTTACGAGGAATACAAGGTCTATGCTGCCGAGGAGATTCGATGGAAGGGGAACGCGAGGGCTGCCATGCCGGACGAAGCGGCTTTGGGCGATTATGCCTTGAAGGTCTGCGGTTATAATCTGGAGATGTTCTTTGCCGATGAGGCTGTGCAGACAGAACGGATTGTCAAATTATTAGACGCTGTTGATGCCGATTTGTTCGGTTTGGTGGAGGTCGGGGGCGGTTCGGCTGTCATCACCGCTTTGGTGGAAGCCTTGAACGAGGCCAAAGGACGCGAGGAATACGATTACATCCGTTGGGCCGGGCATGAGCAGAGCTCCACCTATACGCTCAACCATATCGTGTACCGGAAATCCAAGCTGGAACCCTTCGGTGGTTATTTCATGATCAATTCCGTGAACCCGCTCAACCGTAAACTGGTGCAGGGTTTTCGTGAGATTGCTTCGGGCGAGGCTTTTGTCTATAGCATCAATCATTTCAAGTCCAAGAGCGGAAGCGGGAGCGGGGCCGATGCCGACCAAGGCGATGGCCAAGGGGAATACAACAGCCGCCGCCGTCAGGAGGCATACGCGGTGGTGAACAAGCTGAGCGAGCTCCGATACCATTACGAGACGGACCGGATTTTGGTGATGGGCGACCTCAATTCGTTGTATATGGAAGACCCGATTCGGATTTTCGTGGACAAGGGTTACGAGGACCAGGTGCATCGGTTTGAACCGGACAGCTACACGTATTGCTACGACGGGCAGGTGCAGTTCCTGGATTATTCGTTGGCTTCGGCTGGCATGCAGCCCTATGTGACCGGTGCTACGGTCTGGCATGTGAACGCGGACGAGCCTTCTTTCTTGGACTACGACCGGGATGAAACGCATCAGAGCGGTCCCTACCGGGCTTCGGACCACGACCCGGTCATTGTGGGCTTGAATTTCTCGAATGTGGCCAATGCGTCTGAGCCTTCGGCCTCGGCGATGGAAGTCCGTCTTTGGCCCAATCCGGCATCGGACGCTTTCCATGTGGAAAGTTCCAAAGCGGTGGATTTGAGCGTTTATACCTTGCAAGGTGCGTTGGTGTACCGTTCAGGGCAGGCTTCGGCACGTCATGAAGTGGAGGCGGCGGGTTGGTCGCCGGGTTGCTACGTGGTGGTAGCCCGGAATCGGCAAGGGGGGCTGGAAAGGATGAAGTTGACGGTATTGTGATTGCCTTTCATGGATTGGAATGTGGCCCAACCGTTATTATGCGTTGAAAAATAAAAGAAATATGATAAGAATTACTTCCATCGCCTGCATCGCGGGCTTCGTTGTCGGGGGCTTCGGCTCTTCTTCGGCATCGGATTCCATTCCTGTGAAAGACAGTGTAAGGGAAAATCCTTTCTTGATGTCGTGGGAAAACCGGGCTTACCGGATTCCTCCTTTCTCTTCCATCAAGGAGGAGGATTACCTGCCGGCCTTGCAGAAAGGAATCGAATATCAGGACCAGGCTATACAATCTATTATCCGTAACCGCGCGGAAGCCACTTTCGAGAACACGGTGCTGGCTTTGGAGAAGAGCGGGGAGCTGATCGACAAGACTTCGGCGGTGCTTTTCAATGTGGCGGCGGCGCATTCGAACGAGAACCTGCGCCAGATTGAAGCCGAGGCCATGCAGATGCTCAGCAGCCAGAGCGACAAGGTCTATATGAACCCTTTCTTGTTCCGTCGGGTAAAACGGCTCAAGGAGCAGGGCTATGTGACCGATCCGGCGCAGAAGAAGCTGTTGGACGACATGTACCGGGACTTCGTGCTGAGCGGGGCGGAGCTTTCTCCCCAGGCGCAGGATTCGTTGAAGGCTGTCAATGCTCGTCTGAGCGAGCTGGGTAGCCGTTTTGCGCAGAACCTCTTGCTGGCTACGGCCGATTATACCTTGTATGTGGAGGATGCCAGCCGTTTGGAGGGTCTTCCGGCGGATGCCTTGCAAAGGGCTGCCAGGAAGGCTGAAGCGGCAGGCCGCAAGGGCTATGCGTTCGGGCTGGATAATCCTACGATTATGCCCTTTTTGCAGTACGTGAAGGACGCAGGCCTCCGCAAGGAGATACTGGATGCCTATGCGGCGCGCTGCCAGGCCGGGAGCAAGTACGACAACAGCCAAATCGTCAAGGAATTGGTTGAATTGCGTTTGAAGAAAGCCCAGCTGCTGGGATTCCCCGATTATGCTTCGTATGTATTGCAGACCCGGATGGCCAAGAATCCGGAGGCGGTCTATGCGTTGCTGGACGAAATCTGGCCCTATGCCTTGGAACGGGCCAAGGACGAGCTGGCGCAGATGAAGAAGTTCCGCAAGAAGGAGGACGGCCTGAAAGGGGCTTTCCTGCCTTCGGACTGGAGGTATTACGCCAACCGGGTCAAGCAGGCCGAATATGCGTTGGACGAGAACGAGCTGAAGCCCTATCTGACGGTGGACAATGTCCGCAACGGGATTTTCTACCTCTGCCAACGCTTGTACGGCATCGGTTTCGAGCTTTTGCCCGATGCCGAGACGCCCACGCCCAATACGACGGCTTATCTGTGCAAGGACAAGGATGGCAGCGTGTTGGGAGTCCTCTTCTTGGATATGACGGCCCGTCCCGGCCAGAAATCCGGCGGGGCTTGGAATACTTCCTATGTGGAACAGTCCTACAGAGAGGACGGCAAGCGGCTCACGCCGGTGACCTCGATTGTCTGCAACTTCACGCCCGCTGCCGGCGATGAACCGGTGATGCTGAGCATGGACGAGACCGAGACCTTCTTCCATGAGTTCGGCCATGCCTTGCACTGCCTTTTCTCCGATGTGCCTTACGAGGCATTGGGTAGCGTGCCTCGCGATTTCGTGGAATTGCCTTCGCAGGTGATGGAGCATTGGGCTTTGCATCCTTTGATGCTCAAGGAATACGCCAAGCATTACAAGACCGGCGAGCCTATGCCGAAGGAATTGGTAGACCGTATCCAGGAAGTGCGGAACTACGGCCAGGGTTTTGCCACCACCGAGCTTTTGGCGGCTGCCTTGCTCGATATGGATTACCATACCTTGACCGCCTTTCCCGCCGATTTGGATCCTGAAAAGTTCGAGCAGGCCGAGTTGAACAAGAAACGGGGCTTGATTCCCGAAATCTATCCGCGATACAAGAGCAATTACTTCTCGCATATCATGGATGGCGGGTACAGTGCCGGTTACTACAGTTATATATGGTCCGAAGTGCTCGATGCCGATGCCTTCGATGCCTATGTAGAAAGCGGGGACATCTTCAACACTAAGATTGCCGAGTCTTTCCGCAACGACATCTTGAAGAACGGCGGCTTGTACGATGCGATGCAGATGTATGTCAAGTTCCGGGGGCATGAGCCGGATCCGGGGGCTCTTTTGCGGAGCCGCAGCTTGTTATAAGGCGGCGTGTGATAACGGGCGATCTACTTCGTTGCGAGCCTTGTGCCAGGGGGTCACGTACCCTTAGTACGCTCCCCCCTGACCCTGCGGCTCGCGCCTCGTATCTCACCCGTTCTGACACGCCGCCCGGGGAGCAGTTGGATGATGGAATCCGTGGGAATCTGGCGTTTGGAGGATTCGCCCGTTCTGACTCGCCAATCTTCGGCGGAGTGAAAAAGACAGTTAGACCTCGCTTTCGATTTGCATTTCCTTTGCAATCTTGCTATCGGGTCTCACCCTCGGCGGCCTCGTATCTCACCCGTTCTGACACGCCGCCCGGGGGGGCGTGTTGGATGATGGAACCCGTCGGGAATCCGGCGTTTGGAGGATTCGTCCGTTCTGACATGCCGCCCGGGAGTCCGGTACTTTGGGGGATTCCCTGAGATTCGGATTGGCAAGGAGGGTGTTCGGATTTCGGATTGATTAGATATACCTATTCAGATGATACGTGTAGAGAATGTTTCCAAGAGTTTCGGGCATTTGCAAGTGCTTGACTCGGTGAGTTTGCAAGTGGAGGATGCTTCGGTGGTGAGCATCACGGGGGCCTCCGGAGCCGGGAAGACGACGCTCTTGCAGATTATGGGCAGTTTGGATCGGCCCGATTCGGGCAAAGTGCTGATGGGGGACACCGATATATATGCGTTGTCGTCCAGGCGGCTTTCGGCTTTCCGTAATACCCGTATCGGTTTCGTGTTCCAGTTCCATTACCTTTTGCCGGAGTTCACGGCTTTGGAGAATGTGATGATGCCGGCTTTGATTGGTGGTAAGGAACGCCGGCAGGCAGAAACGGATGCGGCAGACCTGCTGGAATTCCTCGGTTTAGGTTCGCGCATGGGGCATAAGCCTTCCGAACTTTCGGGAGGGGAACAGCAACGGGTGGCGGTGGCCCGGGCTTTGGTTAACCGCCCTGAAGTGGTGTTCGCCGACGAGCCTTCCGGCAATCTGGATACGGCCAATGCCTTGGCCTTGCACAAGCTTTTCTTTGATTTGCGGGATCGTTACCGCCAGACCTTTGTAATCGTGACACACAATCCGGATTTGGCAGCGATGTCGGATAGGTGTATAGAGATGAAAGACGGTCGGATTTCAAAAAGATGCTGAAAAAGAGTTGAGAATATAAAAAAATCATGTATCTTTGCGCTCCTTTTTGGCAAAAACTATTGTTTTTGATAAAACTATGATTAACATTACATTACCTGATGGGTCGGTGAAGCAGTACCCCGAAGGGGTTACGGCTCTTGAAGTGGCCAGGGGCTTGAGCGAAGGCTTGGCCCGCAATGTTTTGGCTGCAAAAGTGGACGAAGAAGTATGGGACGCCACCCGCCCCATTGATAAGGATTGCCATCTTACCTTGCTTACTTGGCAGGATGAGGATGGCCGTGCTGCATTCTGGCATTCCACAGCTCACTTGGCGGCAGAAGCCATCGAGCAGCTGTATCCCGGTGCCAAGTTCGGTATCGGTCCCCATATCGACACGGGTTTCTATTACGATATCGATTTCGGCGACAACGAGATTTCTTCGGACGATTTCGCGAAAATAGAGGAGAGGGTAATGAAGCTGGCCGCTGAAAAGCAGCCCTTTGTCCGTAAGGATGTCAGCAAGGCCGAAGCTATCAAGTATTTTACCGAGAAAGGGGATGAGTACAAGCTGGATCTGATTAACGATTTGGCCGATGGTACGATTACCTTTTACACCAACGGCACGTTCACCGATTTGTGCCGCGGGCCGCATATCCCGGATACCTCTTTTATCAAGGCTTTCAAGCTGACTTCGATTGCCGGGGCTTATTGGCGCGGGGATGAGAATCGCAAGATGCTGACCCGTATTTACGGGGTTTCCTTCCCCAAGCAGAAAGACCTCAAGGAATACTTGGAGTTCCTGGAAGAAGCCAAGAAGCGCGACCACCGCAAGATTGGCAAGGAAATGGAGCTTTTCACTTTCTCGCCGAAGGTGGGGGCTGGCTTGCCTATCTGGCTGCCTAACGGCACAGCCATGCGCGAACAGCTGGAGAAGTTCCTGAAGAAGGTGCAGCGCAAGGCCGGATATGTGCAGGTGATGTGCCCGCATATCGGGAACGTGGAGTTGTACAAGACTTCCGGACACTACGACAAATACGGCAAGGATTCGTTCCAGCCAATCAATACGCCGGTGGAAGGCGAGCAGTTCTTCCTCAAACCGATGAACTGCCCTCACCACTGCGAGGTTTATCGTTCAAAACCGCGTTCGTACAAGGATTTGCCTTTGCGTATTGCCGAGTTCGGCACGGTGTACCGTTACGAACAGAGCGGGGAATTGCACGGTTTGACGAGGGTTCGCGGCTTTACACAGGACGATGCCCATATCTTCTGCACCGCTGACCAGCTGAAAGCGGAGTTTGAATCGGTGATAGATATTATTCTTTTGATTTTCAGAACGTTGAATTTCAAGGAATATTCGGCGCAGATTTCGCTCCGCGACAAGGTGGATCACAGCAAGTACATCGGTTCGGACGAGAATTGGGAAAAGGCGGAAAAGGCCATTATCGAAGCGGCGGCTGAAAAAGGCTTGAACACCTATGTGGAATATGGCGAGGCGGCTTTTTATGGTCCTAAATTGGACTTCATGGTCCGCGATGCCTTGGGACGCAAATGGCAGTTGGGTACGGTACAGGTGGACTACAACCTGCCGGAACGTTTCGGCCTGGAATACGTAGGGGCCGACAACCAGAAGCACCGTCCCATCATGATCCACCGGGCTCCGTTCGGTTCGATGGAGCGTTTCGTAGCCGTGTTGACGGAAAATACGGCCGGACGTTTCCCCTTATGGCTTACGCCGGTGCAGTTCACGGTACTGCCTATCAGCGAAAAGTACCTGGATTACGCCAAGAAAGTCAAGGAGCTTCTGGAAGACCAGGAACTCAGGGGCAATATCGATGACCGCAGTGAAAAGACGGGTCGCAAAATCCGTGATGCCGAAATGAAGCATATCCCTTATATGTTGGTTGTGGGCGAGAAGGAGGCTGCCGAAGGCACTGTTTCTGTCCGCAAGCATGGCGAAGGAGACTTGGGCAGCATGAAGCTGGAAGACTTCGCCAAACGGGTAACCGAAGAAGTGAAAGAATACAAATAATATAAACAAAACGTAAGGAGGACAGAGCCATAGCTATTCCCAGCAACAGAAATCAGAACCGCGGTTTCCGCGCTCCCGTCAGGAAAGAGGAGGAACATAGGATTAACCGCCGCATTACCGCGCCTGTGGTGCGCGTGGTAGGCGATAATGTGGAACCTGCCATCATGCACTTGAAGGAGGCACTCCGTCTGGCCGAAGACAAAGGCTTGGATTTGGTAGAGATTTCCCCTTCTGCCAATCCTCCGGTTTGCAAGGTAATCGATTACCAGAAGTTCCTTTACGAGCAGAAACGTAAGCAGAAGGAAATCAAGGCGAAGAGTGCTAAAATCGTGGTAAAGGAGATTCGACTTGGACCGCAGACCGATGACCATGATTTTAATTTCAAGTTGAATCATGCCAAGCGTTTCCTCTCCGAAGGTTCGAAGGTGAAGGTGGATGTGTTCTTCCGGGGTCGCACCATTGTCTACAAGGAGCAGGGCGAGGCCATGTTGCTGAAGTTTGCTGAGGCTTTGCTTGAGTTCGGCAAGCCGGAAAGCATGCCGAAACTGGAAGGCAAGCGGATGATGATGATGATTCAGCCGGTCAAGACTGCGGTCAAGAAAGCGGCTCCGAAGACGGAAGAACCGGCGGCTAAACCCGCATCGGCTTCCACGGCGCCAGCCGAGACCGAACGCAAAGACTCCGAGCAGGAATAGTCTCCTGAAACGGCTGCTTGCTTATTGAATAAAAGAAGTTTAACAAACCCATAAATAATAGTCATGCCAAAAGTAAAGACCAAATCGGCTGCAAAGAAAAGGTTTTCTTTCACCGGAACGGGCAAGATTAAACGTCAGCACGCTTACAAGAGTCACATTTTGACTAAAAAAAGCAAGAAGCGTAAACGTAATCTGACTTACTCGGCAATCGTTCACTCTGCCAACGTGAAGGCGGTGAAGGATATGCTGAATATGTAATCCGCGCTCGTTCATCAAGTCCGCTGTTTCCGGAGGGCGGATTTAAAAAAGACTCTGGAGAAAGTAGTATTAATTGATTATGAGCACAAAAGTCTTCTGAAATAAAGGGGCGCTCATACAAAAAAACACTAAAATGCCAAGATCAGTCAATGTCGTAGCCGCTCGGGCTCGCAGAAAGAAGATCATGAAATTGACCCGCGGCCAATTCGGACGCAGGAAGAATGTCTGGACCGTCGCCAAGAACTCTTGGGAAAAGGGTCTCACTTATGCTTATCGTGACCGTAAGGCCAAGAAGAGAAGCTTCAGGAATTTGTGGATTGTACGTATCAATGCCGGTATCCGTCCTTACGGTATGTCCTATTCCGCTTTCATCGGCAAGTTGCATCAGAAACATATCGACTTGAACCGCAAGGTGCTGGCCGATTTGGCAATGAACCATCCCGAAGCATTCAAAGCTGTCGTAGATAGTGTGAAATAATTAAGCAACCTATAAATATAAGTTACCATGAGCAAACCGGCATTAATGCAATTTGTTGATACTTTGACAAAAAGCAATGAACTGCCTGCTTTCAAAGCTGGCGACACCATAACCGTAAGTTATAAGATCAAGGAAGGTAACAAGGAACGTATCCAGCAGTTCCAGGGCGTTGTCCTGCAACGCAGTGGTAGCGGCACCACGGCCACTTTCACGGTTCGGAAGATGTCGGGCAATATCGGTGTGGAAAGAATTTTCCCCATCAATTCGCCTTTCATCGAAAAAGTGGAAGTGAACAAGCGCGGGGTTGTCCGTCGCGCCCGTATCTTCTATTTGCGCAAGCTTACTGGCAAGAAGGCCCGTATCAAGGAACGTCGTTTCTAATGGGCTTCTGTTAAGTTTTCATCTAAAAAAGGCTTTCCAGTGCAATGGAAAGCCTTTTTTATTATCTTTGCCCCCGTTTTTCGACCGGTTTTGTCCGGGGAAAGAATTTGTCTGTTTGGTTTTTCAAATTTTTGGAAGATGAAAAGAAAGACATGGTATGCTTGTGCAGGGGGCTTGTTGTGCGCTCTTGGACTTTCGTTCTTGTCCTGTACTGATGAACAGTATGATTTGCGGGATGGTGTTGATTTGGAATTGATGGTGGGCGGCGATAGTCTGTATCTCCCCTTGGGCTCGACGGAGAATTTTACCATCAAGAGCCTGTTGGGAAGCGATTCGGAATTGTCTGAATTGCTGAGAGTCCGGGAAGACGGAGTTTATGTGTTGGCACCGGAGCTGAACGAGACTCGGATGCAGGTGGAAACGATCGGACCGGAATCCTTGCAGATTGAAGATGTTGTCAGTGATACGGTGATTGCGGTGAACCCGCAGGCAAAGTCGGCGCTGCCGGCGCAGATGGATATGAACTTGGATTTCCTTTTTACGGATATTCCTGAGTCCATCAAGGATTTGGATTTCATGTCTTTCTCCAATCAGACTTTTTTCGAGTTTCAGTTGAAATTCCCAAATCTTCCGGAGGGTTTCGATGTGGCTCAGTTCAAGCCGGAGATGGAAGTGACCCTGCCGGATATCTTTGTTTTCCCCGCTGGAAGCATGGAGGAAAACCGGTTTCATATAACCGAATTCAATACGGCTGACGGGTATACGGCTTCATGGCCCTTGTCGGAACTTTTGCTGTCGGAAGTTTCTATTGTCAACCAAAGCATGCGCTTTTTGGCATCCGTTTCTGTGGATGGGGTTGTGGATATGGAGAGTACGGCTGGTTTGGAGGCTTTGCAGATGGAAGTGGTTTGTGCTGTCAGGCAGATTGACCCCTATCAGGTCAGGGGGGTATTCAATCCTCAAATCGAGGCAATGTCCATGGAAGCTTCTTTCGGTGCTGTGCCGGAGGCTTTGCGTGCCGATGCCACGTGTTTGGATTTTGCCGACCCTTATCTCTTGTTGACGATAAAGAATCCCTTGGAGTTCCTGCTGTCTACCGATGTGGATCTTGTGCCCGTGATGGATGGCGTGCGGCAAGAGGAAATGACGCAGATAGTGTCTACGGATATACAACCTATGTCCTTGCAGACTGCGGAGGGGGAAAGGTTCTACATAGGGGCCAATACGGGGAATACGCCTTCGGGATATTCTTTTGTGGAGGCCGATGTGGCAGGGCTTCTGCGCCATTTGCCGGATATGCTGCTGGCTGATATCCAAGTAGTGACAGATACAACGAAATTTTATACCTATACGTTTGGCAACGATTACGAGGTTGTGGCGCAAATTGAACCCGAAATCCCGTTGGTGTTCGGCGATAGCCTTTATGTTTCTTTCGGCGATACGATAGGCGATTTGCCTGAAGGACTGTCGGGAAACATTGCCGATGGAGAGTTGGTGATTTACGGGGAGATGCACAATACTTATCCGTTGACTTTTGCCATAGATATCCAGGCTTTGGATAAAGAAAACCGGCTGTTGCCGCTCCAGACGGATGGCGAGCAGGTTGTCCATGCCGGCCAGGTCGGCCAAGAGGAGGTTTCCACATTGGAGTTCCGTTTCTCTGATCCGGAAGGCATATTGGCGGAATCGCCCATAGCCGCTTTCAAGATAGAGTGCAAGGCCTTGACCACCGTAGAGGATGGCGGCGGAAGCGTGTATGAGACCTCGTATTTCAGGGCAGACCTTAAGCTGAAGAAGACAGGTGGCATCAAGGTGGATTTGAATTCCGATAAGGATGAATAAAGCAGATATCGCAATGAAAAAGTTAGTTTTTTGTTTCGTTGTATTGAGTGGTTTGTTGACCGGCTCCTTTTCATTGAAAGCCCAGTCGGGCATAGCCGGAGTGGAATATTTCCAACCGGGATATGCTTACCGGCATATGATGAATCCGGCTTTCGTCCCTCAGTGGGGGTATGTGGGCGTACCGGTCTTAGGGCTTCTTAATGTGAATGTGAGAAGCAATCTGGGACTGGCCGACTTCCTCTATCCATTGGAAAACGGGAAACTGGGTACTTTCCTGCATCCGGAGGTCTCATCGGAGGAATTCCTGTCTAATATTCAAAAAAAGAATAAGATAGAAGTCGGTCTCAATACCAATATCCTGTCGGCCGGGTGGTTTTGGGGCAAGGCCTTTTGGAGCGTTCATGTGGGCTTGAAAGCGAATATGCAATTGGGCATCCCCTATGAGTTTTTTGATTTCGTGAAGAACGAGATGAATGCCAATCCTACCCGATATGAAATAAGCGGTCTTGAAGCGGCGGTGAAAGCCTATGTGGAAGTGGGTATTGGGTATTCCCGGGTGCTGAACGACGAGTTTAGCGTGGGAGGAAAATTCAAGTTCCTGATAGGGGTCGCTGAAGCCGAATTGAGGGTGGACAAAATGGACATCGCATTGAGCGACGAGGCTTGGAAAATCAATACGAATGCTAATTTCAGGGTATTCGGGCGTCTATTGGAATCGGAGCTGCCGGAAGACGGGAATTTCCCGACCTTTGCTTTCGGGGCTATCGCACCGGCCGGGTATGGCGCTGCTATCGATTTGGGTGGCGAGTACCGGCCTTCGTTCCTGCCCGGCCTTCGTTTTTCCTTGGCTTTGACCGATTTGGGATTCTTGTCTTATAAGTCGCAGGATATCACTCAATATACGACCACTGGAGAGGTTGTTTTTGAAGGATTCGATAATGTAGGGCCTGATATGGATGTGGAACAAGAGGTGGATGGCTTGCTGTCGGATTTGGAAAACATGGTGTCTTTTGAGGAAATACCGACGGATGAAGGCATGAGCCGCATGGTCAATCCTACATTGAACATAGGGGCCGAGTATGGTTTTTGGGGAAACCGTTTCAGCGTGGGCTTGTTGAACACGACTACTTTTTATCATGCCTATGCCGAAAGCGAACTTTCGGTAATCGCCAATATCCATCCGGCGCGATGGTTTTCTGTCTCTGTGGCTTATTCGTTCCTGGGCGGACGCAATGGACTCGGCTGGGCCTTGAATATTACTCCGAGCAGTGGGCTCAACCTTTTTGTGGCATCCAATTATACGCCTTTGCAAGTGAACCCCCAGTTCATCCCTTTGAAACGCGCTCGGGCCAATATCCAATTGGGGCTGACGATTCCTTTGGGCAGGAACCGCGCCTATACGCAAGACAAGGATCCCCAAGGGGTGAATGTATTCCCCTATAGTTTCAAGGATCCGGAAAATCATCCTAACAAGGTGATGCAACGGAAAATGGAATAAGCTTGAAGCGTTATGGGAGAGGTGTCGATGTTGCCGGTAGTGGAATGTTTCTATTCCCTGCAGGGCGAAGGATTCCATGCTGGATGGCCGGCTTTTTTCATTCGTTTGGCGGGTTGTCGTAACGCCTGCAGTTTTTGCGATACCAAAGAGTCCTGGCAGGAAGAGGGGTTTCCAAGGTACAGTCCGGAAGAATTGACCGGCAAAGTATTGGAATCCGGGGCTACGGCTTGTGTCATAACAGGCGGGGAGCCGATGTTGCATGATTTGACATCGCTCTGCGCCTGTTTGAAAAAGGCCGGCATCTCCCTGTGGCTTGAGACATCGGGATCCGAACCTCTATCCGGGCAATGGGATTGGATATGCCTTTCTCCAAAGAAAGGGATTCCGGTCCATCCGGACTATTATGCCCAAGCATCGGAGCTGAAGATAGTGGTGGAGAGCCCGGAAGATTTCGGCTTTGCCCAAATGCAGGCTGGGAAAATGCGGGAAGAGTGCCTTTGCTTCCTGCAGAGCGAATGGAGTGTTTCTTCGAGTCTTTTGTC
Organism: Candidatus Pullibacteroides excrementavium; assembly: GCA_017694335.1. Taxonomy (GTDB): domain Bacteria; phylum Bacteroidota; class Bacteroidia; order Bacteroidales; family P3; genus Pullibacteroides; species Pullibacteroides excrementavium. Next base: position 7,719 of record JADIMZ010000088.1, on the reverse strand, counting down.
GGCCATCATCGATTATGTTTTGGCTCATCCACGGTGGAAACTTTCATTGCAAACGCATAAATTTCTGAATGTAAGGTAGTTTTTCCTTCCTTCTTTCGTCGTGGATTTCCAAGTTTGATTTCGGCTGCGGAGTTTCGCTCTTTTTTGCTAAATTCGCCCCATGATACTAAAAACCGGTAGTTGCAGGGCGCTGTGGGTGTCCATCTTTGTAGTGCTTTTCTGCGCGAGTCTGCAGGCCACGCATCAAAAAGCGGCAGAATTAATTGTAGAGCACGTTTCCGGATACACGTATCGGGCCAGACTCTATACCTATACTTTTACGCAGACAGATGTGGATCGCCCCCAGTTGGAGATAGGGTGGGGCGATGGGACAACTTCTATCCTGAACCGTTCCCGGGAAGTGCTTCTGGACAACGATACCAAATTCAATTATTACGAAGGGACGCATACTTACGCGGGACCGGGGTCCTATACTTTGTATATGGAGGACCCGAACCGGAATTCAGGGGTTGTCAATGTGCCTAACAGTGTGTTGACATTCATGTATATATCCACTACAATCACGATAAGCCCATGGCTGGGGGACGGTAACAGCAGCCCGGTCACGACACGGCGTCCGGTAGATGACCAGGCATGCTTGGGGCAACGGTACGAACATAATCCGGCCGCTTATGACCCGGATGGGGACAGCTTGTCGTATAAACTGATTCCTTGCCGGGGCGAAGGCGGCGAATCCATCCCCGGTTTCACGTATCCGGCGGCAAGTGACACGTTCATGATTGATTCGAAGTCAGGTACCTTGGTCTGGGACGCTCCTGTGGCGCAAGGGGAATACAATGCAGCCATCCTGATAGAAGAATGGAGGAACCAGATAAAAATCGGGGATGTGACCAGGGATATGCAGATTATTGTCCGGGCTTGCGACAATCGGCCTCCTAGTATCGAAACCTGGGAAAACTGTTGCGTGGAAGCCGGCCAGACCTTGCATATTCCCGTCTGGCTTATGGACGATGGTTACAACGTGCTGCGTCTGGAAGCGGGGGGCGAGGTAGTAGAGGAGGGGCGCAGTGTCGGTCTCAATAAGGTTTATTCCGCTCCGGATTCGGCTTATTATGTTTTTTATTGGAATACCTCCCTCGATGATTCCCGTCAGAAGGATTACGTACTGTACCTGCGGGCGGAGGATGACGGGGATCCTTCGTTGAGCGCGGTCAAGGTGATAGGGATAAAGGTGATGGCACCAGCGCCTCGTTTTGAGGAATCCCGAGTGGAAAGCGAGGGTTTTTATCTGGGATGGGATTCAGCCGGCAGTGCCCGTGTGTCAGGTTATGAATTGTACCGAAGGGATTTTTATCAGCAGGAACCGTATTATGACTCTTGTCAGGTGGGCCTGGGTGACAGTGCCTACCAGCTGATAGCCACCTTGCCGGCGGATCGGTTGGATTACTATGACCAGGATGTGGTTGAAGGCCGGGAGTATTATTACCGGCTGGTAGCACGCTTCCAGGATGGGGATAGGAGCAAGCAGTCCGAGCCTGTTTGCTTGCGGCTGCCTAATAGCAATGCGCTTTTGACGAAGGTGGATGTATCCGTTACCGACAGCCTCCAGGGACGTGTCAACCTTGCATGGACTGCACCCCGGGACTTGGATTCGGCTTGGCGCGGAGAATACCGGCTGTACGGGGGGATTTCAGCCGACAGCCTGTCGTTGAAAGGCGTTTTCCCATTCGCGGAAGAAGTCTTGTATCAAGATACCGGTCTGAACACAACCCGATACCGTTATTTTTACCAGGTGGCGATGGATACCCATTCGGGAAGTCTGGCTTCATCGGTGTACCTGCGGGCGGAAGGCCGGACGCATCGGGTCGGGCTTTCCTGGGAAAATCGGCATCCGTGGCTGAATTACCGTTATGACGTGTATCGATATGAGGATTCGTCAGGCCGTTTTGCTTATATAGGCAGTACGGAAGCGGATACATACGAAGATGCCGGCTTGGAGGCGGGGCGGGAATATCGTTATTATGTGGAAGCGGTGGGCAGCTATGCGACCGGGGATATGCCAGATACTTTGTATAATCGGTCCAATCAAGTGGCGGCATGGGTAATGGAGGGAGAGCCTTGCCAGCCTTGGTTGGCATTGGAGAGTTCTTCCTGCGACCCGTTGTCCAATACCTTGGTCTGGGACTTCGATAGCTTGTGGATTTTTACGGGGCGGGCGGATTCGGCTTTTGGAAGCGATCAAAGAGAGGAATGCGAGGCTTCGGTGGCCTATTACGAAGTGTACAGGAAGCAGGCGGTGGAACAGGAATACGAGTGGGTGGCCACAGTGGAAGGGACGGAGTACGTCGACAACGACCCGGGATCTTTGTTTTGCTGGTATTATGTGCAGGGCGTTAATGAATCGGAGACGGAAGGGGCACCCAGCAATGAGGTTTTTGCCGATAACTGGAATTGTTTTTCCTTTGAATTGCCGGATGTGTTCACGCCTAACGGGGATACTTATAACGAGACATGGACTGCCATGGAACCTTTGCATATCGAGCATTTTCGGATCAAGGTGGTGAACCGTTGGGGGGTGACGGTCTTTTCATCCTCCGATCCGGAGTTCTCGTGGAACGGGCAAGTCAATAATACGGGGGCTGCCTGTCCGGACGGGGCTTATTTCTATATGGCGGAATTCGAGGTCAGGGCCGAAGGACGTACGTTCAAGAAGGTGCAGTCCGGCAGCGTTTCCATCTTACGTTAAGCCGCAGGGCTTAAAAGTTGGAATAGATAAAGGGGGTGTTTGCCGTGTGGCTTTGGACAAGAAACAGCAAGATCGCAGTGGCAAAAGCCAATAGGAACTTGACCATCATCGGGCTTTTGCTGAAAAGCCGTTCGATATTCTTTTTAGTGTGTTCAGGAACAAGGATACAGAAAACGAAAGCCAGTGTCATCAGTAACAGGCTGGCTCGATATGTCTGCAGTATGTCAGGCATGCGGGACCATTCCATGGGTTGGAACAGGCCTGAAAGCAAAGAGGAAGCGCAGTGCAGGTCGGGTGAGCGGAACAGAATCCATGCGAGGCTGACTATGTTGAATGTCAGGAACCAGCCCAAGACTTGCCTTGGGCGGCTTTTTCCCGCTTGATGATGCCATCCGGTGATTTTTTCAAGGCATAATAACAGGCCATGGACGCCTCCCCAAAGTAAAAATCCCATCCCGGCTCCGTGCCATAGCCCGGCTGCCAGCATGGTCAGGATAAGCGCGAGGCAGCAACGTGCTTTTCCATGACGGTTCCCGCCCAGAGGGATATATAGGTAGTCGCGGAACCAGGTGGAGAGCGATATATGCCAACGTCTCCAGAAGTCCGTCAAGGAACTGGCTTTATAGGGTTCGCGGAAATTGACGGGGAGCTGGAAACCGAAAAGGGCGGCAATACCGATGGCTATGTCCGTATATCCGGAAAAGTCGCAATAGATACGCAAACTGAATGCGTATAGGGCCAACCATTTTTCCAGGCTGCAGAAAGAGTCCGGGTCGGCGAAGACCGGAGCGGAGAGATGCAGGGATATGTAATCGGCAAAGACGATTTTCTTGATGAGCCCGCTTAAAATCAGAAAAAGCGCGATGGAAAATTCCTTGGCGCTGAGCATGTAGTGCCTTTGCAATTGAGGCATGAACTGACCGGCGCGGATGATGGGGCCTGCCACCAATTGGGGAAAGAAGCAGAGGTAGAAACTGAAATCGCCTATGTTCTTGACAACTTGGGTTGTGCCTCTTTTAAGGTCGACAAGGTAGCTGATGGCTTGGAATGTGAAGAAAGACAGCCCGATGGGAGGGATTATGTTTTTTAAAAGAAAAATACCGTTTTCGGCAGGGCTTGTTGGGCTAGAAGCCGAAAAATAGTCGATGGCAGGTATGCTGGTGCAGAATATCGCGTTGAAAATCTGTGTGAAAAATGCACTGTATTTGAAAATGACGAGGATGAGCAGGTTGGCAAGTATGCCGATGGACAGCCAATGTCTTTTTTGGCGAGGCCGGACAGCATCTATCTGTAGCCCGATTCCATAGTTCAGAACAATGGATAACAAGAGGATGAAGATGAAATATCCTCCTGTCTTGTAGTAGAAGAAGAAACTGCAGGCCAGAAGAAACGTGTTGCGGGTTTGGGGGCGTTTGTAGCAGAGGCTGAATCCGGCTAAGGCGACAGACAGGAATAGCCAGAAGTCAAGGCTGGTAAACAAGAAGCTGCTTTGCGTGTGCGTGAGGAACTGCAATAGGTAATCCATATCAGCGTGATTGGCGGGAGTAGGTGTTCAGTTCAAGACTTTTGGCTCGTTGGAGGCTCATTGTCCGGAGTTCCTTTTTCAAGAAGAGCCGGTAAGCATCCATCAAGGCTTGGTAGAAGAGCATGGCCGTGAGGTCGGCTTTGTCTATCGTGGGCGGGCAAGCTTCTAAGGCCCGGGACGGGTTCCAAAAGACGCAATCGGTTTGGAAGGCCGCTTCCTTTTGAATCTGGCGCAGAGCCTCGGACGATAGATCCCTTTCGGGGCGATGGCCGGAGAAGGCGGTCGAAACCCCGAAATGTTCGGAGAAATCGGATACGCCCACGACAATGACAGGAGTGGCAGGCAGCAGGCTTCGGATATAACTGAGTTCCTGCAGCAGTTGGAAACGGAACTGGCGGCAGGCCTCTTCTGTTCGGGAAGAATCTATAGGCGCAGGCAGCTGGTATCCGAACTGGTATAGAATCAGGCCGGCATTGGCTAAGTCGAGCTGGTCTGTCAGGAAGCGGCGGTTATTGACGGAAAAGACCCTTCCCTTGCTTTCGGGCAGGCAGAGGTTGTCCACGCAGATTCCGGTAGTATCGTTAAGGGCCAATGCGTAGAGGTTCCGGTTGCGTTTGAACTTCATTTGGAAGGAAATATTCTGAAAGTCCCGGGGCAGGGCATAGGTGAACCTTTTTTGTCCCGGGCCGGTTAGGGTGGAAGCGGCAGGGACCGGTTCCCTGTCGGATGACGGCTGTTTCTGTACGCTGACATGGATGTCATTGGCCAGTACGTCCTTATGGGCAAAAACTTCCAAGCACAAGCCATCGTGATGCTGGAGGAAGAGAGGAAGCTCAATTCGAACCGTTCCGGTTTCCTGGCGGGATGGCGGGCTCGCTTGGTAAAAAGGGGCGGACAGGTAGGAGGATAGGATTCCGTAATTGCCTTGGCGCATGCTGGAAACCGCTGAGATTTCCTGCCAGGCACCTTCTTTTCGGATAGCGCATTGCCTGCTGTTCTCTTTCGGGTCGCAGGGCATCAGGGAAGAGAGAGGGAGAATCCCGGGGCCGAACCCTCCGAAATCGGTTTGAAGCAATTGGCGCAAAGTGCCGCTGATTCGGTCGTTTTGGATAGAAGCGTCGCCGTAATATAGGATGCGGCTGAAGCTGGGGCGTTTTTCGGAAAACCCTCCGTTCCAAGCGAAGGGTTCCGGATACCAATGTTGAAGCCGGGTCGTTTGGTCCGGGTGGCTTATTTCCAGTAGTTTGATGAAAAAGTTTTCCAGAAGGAGGCTTCCTCGACCGGCTGAGTCGTATTCGAATGCTACAATCGGGATGCCTTGAAGACGCTCTTGGTTCGGGTTTTGTTCGGGGAGTCGGTATATGCTGCGATAGAGCTGTATCAGGCTGTCTTCTAGTCCAAGGGATGGCTGGTTCTCTTGCCGGGCGATGTTGTCATGGGGGATATCCAGGCTCTGATGCCCTCGGCCGCCGCATTCGTTTTGCAGAAGGCGGAAACCGTACAATAAGGCCAATACGCCAGCGAGGAACATAAGGCTCTTGCAGGGTTTCATGTCAAAGGCTAAGCATTATTGTTTTTCCACTTGGATGTGGAGGACTTGGCCGGGATAGATTCTTCCATTGGCATCCAAATGATTGGTTCTGATGATATCGTTAACGGAGGAACCGGGGTATTGCCGGGAAATGGCATAAACGGATTCCCCTTTTTGCACTTTATGCCTGTATGTGCCGGGGGCCAAGGGCTTGGATTCGGTTTTTGCCGGGCTTTTTGGGGAAGAAGGCCGTGCGTTACTGTAAATATATAACAGTTGGTTAGGATAGATGGTGGAAGACTTCAAGTTGTTCAAAGCCATGATATGGGATACCCGGACGTGGTATTTTGCGGCGATGCCGGAGAGCGTCTCCCCTCGTTTGACACGATGCTGGAACCGTGCCGGGGTAGGGGGCATGGCATTGCCGGCATCGGCATAGATATCTTGGGCGTTCTCCATGAACTTGATTTTGAAATTGATAGGGAGTCGTATGCTGTAATAGTCGGTGTTGCCGGGAATGACATCCATGCGGTATTGCGGGTTGAGGTCTCGCAGGATTTGCAATGGAATGTCCAGGTGTTCGGCCACCACTTTGAGGTTCAGGTCTTGGTCAACCATCAGGGTGTCGGTCAGGATGGGAGGCTGGGAGCGGAACGGGATGCCGTGCTCTTCGCTGAAGTTCATGGCGTAGGTGGCCCCGATGAAAGCAGGGACGTAGCCGCGGGTCTCTCTGGGCAGGAATGGATAAATTTGCCAGAAGTCGGTCTTTCCCCGGGCGCGGCGGATGGCTTTCCGGACATTGCCCGGCCCGCAGTTGTAGGCGGCTATGGCCAGTGTCCAGTCGCCGAAACTGTCATAGAGGTCTTTGAGGTAACGGGCGGCGGCATCGCTCGCCTTGAACGGATCCAGGCGTTCGTCCACGGCCAGGTCGATATCCAGGTTGTACATCTTTCCCGTGCCGTACATGAATTGCCAGCATCCAGAGGCGCCGGCCCGGGAGACGGCTCGCGGGTTGAGTCCGGATTCTATGATGGCCAGGTATTTGAGTTCCTGGGGAACGCCGTTCTGTTCCATGGCCTGTTCGAAAATGGGGAAATAGTATTGGGACAGGGCCAGCATCACGTCTACTTGCTGCCGGCGTTTGTTGACATAGACTTCGATATAATTCCGGACTGTCTGGTTGTAGGACAACTTGACTAGAAAGTCTTGGTTGAGACTGTCTATGCGGCTTCTGTAGACGGAGTCGGGACTGTTGTATACGGGGATGTTGGTCGATAGGTTGTTCCAGGCTTCTATTCGGGCAGAGTCGTCTGTCTTGTAACGGTGCCGGGCATCGTAAAAGCGCAGTTCGTCGGACAGGAAGAATTCATCGAGAAGCATTTGGCATAAGCTGTCTTCCCGTTGCTGTTCAGCGGAAGGGAGGCTCAAGGCGGATGCGGCAGAGTCTTGCAGGAGGCCAAGAGTGTCTATGGCAGGACCTTGGATTGAGTCAAGGATCGGTACGCTGTCTTGAGGATGGTTCAGGCTGTCTGCCATGGGGAGTTTCCCGAAGGGCATCGACAAGGCCGGTGTCCATGAAAGACCGATGCAAAGCAGCCCGAGGCAGATGATGTTTTTGATTCCCGAATTTTTCACAAGGGGCAAAAGTATAAAAAAACAAGATGCAAGCATACGGCTTCCGCATCGTTTGGGCGATGTTTCCTGTCTTTTAGGACGGGTTTGAGTGTTGGAGTTGGCGGTATGCTTCGGGCAAGGCGGCAATAATCTCGCTGGCGGTCATGGCATGTTCCGTGCAGCGGAGGGCGGCGTAATCCCCGGCCAGGCCATGCAGGTAGACGGCCGTGTAGGCGGCTTGCCAGGCGGACAGCCCTTGGCCGAGCAGGCTGAGGCAGAGTCCGGTCAGCACGTCCCCGCTTC
>JADIMZ010000087.1 GCA_017694335.1 Candidatus Pullibacteroides excrementavium | reverse complement strand
TTGCTCTTCTGCATTATTCTCAAAATTTAGATGTATTCTAAAATGCCCCTTCACCGCATCATCAAAGTGCGCTCAAGCTCTTCAAACTCAAATCCAAAGCGTTCACATGATGCGTCAAGGCCCCTACTGAAATAAAATCCACATTGGTCGAAGCGTATTCAGCCAGATTCCTTTCATTGATTCCGCCTGACGCTTCAGTTTCATAGCGATGGTCAATAATTTCGAGCGCTTTCCGCAAATCGGAAACCGAAAAATTGTCCAACATGATACGCGTAACCCCGCCGTGCCGCAAGACTTGATCAAGCTCCTCGAAATCACGCACCTCAATTTCCACCGGCAATTTTTTCCCCGTCTGTTCCAAATACTGGCGTACCGTATCCAAAGCCTGGTCGATACCACCGCAAAAATCGATATGGTTATCCTTGATCAGAATCATATCGAATAAACCGAACCGATGGTTGCTCCCTCCACCAATCCGAACCGCCATCTTCTCAAAGACACGGTTGTTGGGCGTAGTCTTCCGGGTATCCAGCAGAGTGGTCTTGCTGTGCCCTATCAAACGGACCAGACGCCGCGTATGCGTCGCAATCCCGCTCATCCGCTGGATATAATTCAAACTCAACCTCTCAGCGGTCAGAATCGAACGCGAAGACCCTTCCACACTAAATACATGGTCTCCCATTGCCACTTCCTGGCCTTCCTCCACCAAAGGCGTGAACACGATATCCGGATCCACTTCATGGAATACCATCGCTGCCACTTCCAGACCGGCGATTACCCCGCCTTCCTTGGCAATCAAGACGGCCTTATCCTGCGCTGAAGCCGGAATGCAGGCCAATGTGGTATGATCCCCATCGCCCACGTCTTCCCGCAATGCCAGACGGATATAGTCCAGCATCATCGCTTTCTCATCTATCTGCATAGCCGCCAATGTTATTATTTCTTGGCTTTCTCAGCCGCATACTTCTGATTGAGCCCGTTAAGGATATCGCTTGTGATATCCATCGTCGAGGCTCTATACAACACCCCGCTCATATTACCCGAGGAGAGAATCAGACTGTATCGACCATCCTGGTTGTATTCTTCAATATATGCCAGGATATAATCGGTCACTTCCTGCAATCTTTGCGCCTGCAAGCTGACAATCTGGTTGGCATAGGTCTGCTGCAAAGTGGCCAGTTCCTGCTGTCTTCTGGTCAATTCGTCCTCTTTCCGATGCTGTTCGTTCAAAGTCATCGTGGCACCCACCTGCAGGTAATTGTCGTAATCCTTCTGCCAACGGCTTCCCTGGTCCTGAATATCCTTGCTCAATTTCTCCTCGGTCGAAGCCAACTCCCGCTGAATATCCGCCACCATCTGAAAACCATTATTGATGCTGTCCATATTGACGATAGCGATTCGCAGTTCGGTTCCACTCGCGCTGGGCACCGCTGCCGATGATACGGATGAAACAGGGGTCGGCGCATTTCCGTCCTTCGATGCACAAGCCGTGGCCAAAAGGCCGCAAGCTAATGATAACAAGCTAATCTTCAAGAAATTATATCTCATCGTTTTCAAATTTGCAAAGTTCAAAGGTATTCATTTCTTCGTATATACCGCGAAAGCGGCCCAAAGAAATCACCTTTAAAAGCTTCATGCCTTAATTCCCTTCATTCGACAGGAATTGTATCCGCACCAAGCGGATCTCCGTTTCGTTATACTCATCCTCGCCCAATTCCTGCAAAGCCTCTTCCACAGAATCATTGTCAGCATCCAGGAAATAGTCGTAAATCTCGTCCCGATGATCCGGATCCAGCGTCTCGTCAATGTAATAATCCAGATTCAAACGGGTCCCCGAATCCACAATCCGTTCAATCTCCGTCAACAACTCGTCCATCGTCAGACCTTTGGTAAGCGCGATATCCTCCAGCGAGAGCTTCCGGTCGATACTCTGGATGATATAGACTTTCAAACCCGACTTATTGACCACTGATTTGATAACCAAATCCTGCGGACGTTCAATTTCGTTCTCCTCCACATACTTTTTAATCAGCTCGACAAAAGGCTTGCCGTACTTCTGCGCCTTGCCGACCCCGACTCCGGTAATATGCGTCAGTTCGTCCAAAGTAATCGGGTACTGGATAGTCATATCCTTGAGCGAGACATCCTGGAAAATCACGTAAGGAGGCAAATTCTCCTTATGCGCCATATCTTTCAGAAGGTCTTTCAACAACGCATACAGCACTTTGTCCACCGCCTCCGCCGCGCTATTGCCGCCTGCCATGTATTCCGAATCGTCCGGATCATAGGTATGGTCGCGAATCACCTCGATCTTAAACGGACTCTTGACAAAATCCTCCCCGGCCGGTGTCACCTTGATTACCCCGTAATCCTCGATATCCTTGCTAAGCAAATCCTCGATGATGCACTGCCGAATCACGGCTTTCCAATAACGCTCGTCGCGATCCTTTCCCTTGCCAAACTGCGGTAACAGGTTATGCTTGTAATTCTTGATGGATGGCGACAGCTTGCCCATGCAAATAGCCACAATATAATCCACCTTGAATTGCTGCTTGATATCCAGTATCAACTGTATCACAAAACGGGCGCTCTCGGTCGCCTCTTCTTTTTGCTTGGGATACAAACAGTTGTCGCAATTATGGCAATTATCCCCCTCGTACTTCTCCCCGAAATAATGCAGAAGATGCTTGCGCCGGCACATCGAAGTCTCGGCATACGAAATAGTCTCGGCCATCAACTGCCGGGCCACTTCCTGCTCCGAAACCTGCTTGTCTTTAAGGAATTTCTCCAATTTGACAATATCTTCCTCGCAATAGAACGCTATGCATTTTCCTTCGCCTCCGTCCCGTCCTGCCCGGCCGGTTTCCTGATAATAGCCTTCCAGGCTCTTGGGCATATCATAATGAATCACAAAACGCACATCCGGCTTGTCGATGCCCATCCCGAACGCGATGGTGGCCACAATCACATCTACATCCTCCATCAAGAAACGATCCTGGTTCGTCGCCCTTGTCTGGGCATCCAGACCCGCATGATAAGGCAACGCCCGGATACCGTTCGCGCACAGCACCTCAGCAAATTCTTCCACCTTCTTCCGGCTCAGGCAATACACGATGCCCGACTTCCCACTGTTGTCGCGGATAAACTTGACGATGTCCCGATCCACGTTCTTGGTCTTGGGCCGCACTTCATAATAAAGGTTTTCCCGATTGAACGAAGAGATGAAAACCGCGGCATCCATCATGCCCAGATTCTTCTGGATATCCTTCTGCACCTTGGGCGTGGCGGTCGCCGTCAAGGCAATGACCGGCGCATTGCGCCCAATCTGCTCTATGATAGGTCGTAAACGGCGGTATTCCGGACGGAAATCATGCCCCCATTCCGAAATGCAATGCGCTTCGTCAATCGCATACAAAGAAATAGGTATCGTCCGGAAAAATTCCACATTCTCTTCCTTGGTCAAGGTTTCCGGAGCCACATACAAGAGTTTGGTCTGACCCGATGCCAAATCCTCCTTCACCTGCCGCATCTCCACCTTGGACAAGGAGGAATTGAGATAATGGGCTATCTTCGTAGCGCTCCCGAAACTGCGTACCGCATCCACCTGGTTCTTCATCAGCGCAATCAAGGGGGAAACGATAATCGCCGTGCCCGGCAGTATCAATGCCGGCAACTGATAACAGAGAGACTTCCCTCCTCCAGTAGGCATAATCACAAAAGTATCCTTGCCTTCCAGTACATTCCGTATAATGGCTTCCTGATTTCCTTTGAATTGGCTGAAACCGAACACGCGCAAAAGTTCGGCATGCAAAAACTGGCTGTCATACTTCATGATGACTCGGGTTAAGAAAATTGTTTATTTTTGTTTTTTCATCCGGATCCTGCCCCATGCTGGAACCCCACCGGCCCAATGACAAATGGAAGCGTTTTCCGGACGGCAGCAAAAAAGAGGGATTACCTTTTTGAGGCCCTCCCTCGTATCCAAAGATAGTACAATTGTTGGAATTTAAAAAGCAAAAAACGTTTTTGCCTGATTTTGTCCAACATAGAAAGCCCCAGGAAGCGCAATCAACCCGATGGAGCCGTGTTGCTCCCCTTGCGGACACCTTGATGGGGAATTGGTAAAAACTGAAAACAAACAAAGAGCATGATACTACGTACCGAAAACATCGTGAAAGTCTATCACCAGCGGACAGTGGTGGACCATGTGAACATCGAAGTGAACCAAGGCGAAATTGTCGGCCTTTTGGGACCGAACGGTGCCGGTAAAACCACCTCGTTTTATATCATAGTAGGGCTTATCAAGGCATTGGAAGGCAAGGTATTTTTGGACGACATGGACATCACCAAGCTCCCCATGTACAAAAGAGCCAAACTGGGTGTGGGCTACTTGGCACAGGAAGCCTCGGTATTCCGCCAGATGAGCGTGGAAAACAATATTGCATCCATCTTGGAATTCACCGAAAAAGACCCGGCCGTCCGCAAGCAACGTCTGGAAGAACTCTTGGTAGAATTCGGCATCGACCATGTCCGCAAGACCAAGGGGATAAGCCTTTCCGGCGGCGAACGCAGACGAACCGAAATCGCCCGGGCCTTGGCCGCCAATCCCAAGTTCATCCTTTTGGACGAACCTTTCGCCGGCATCGACCCCTTGGCCATCGAGGACATCAAGAAGATCGTGCTCCAGCTCAAGCAGAAGAATATCGGCATCCTGATTACCGACCACAACGCGCAGGAAACCTTGTCGATTACCGACCGATCCTATTTATTATACAGCGGCAAAATCCTCAAGTCCGGCAGCTCGCACGACCTGGCCAACGACCCCGAAGTACGCGAGAAATACCTGGGTCGAGATTTCGAACTCAAGGAAATAAAATAAATGGTAGAAATCGGAAAGAAAGCCCCCGACTTCAAGGGCAAAGACCAAGACGGCAACGAAATATCCCTGCAAAACTTTGCCGGCAAAAAGCTAGTGCTCTATTTTTACCCCAAAGACAGCACCCCCGGCTGCACGGCCGAAGCCTGCGACCTGCGCGACAATTACCAACGGCTGCAGCAGGCCGGGTACGAGATAGTGGGCGTAAGCAAGGACAGCGAATCCTCCCACCGCAAGTTCATCGAGAAGCACGCGCTGCCGTTCCGTCTCATTTCCGACCCGTCCACCGAAATCCTGCAAGCCTACGGAGCCTGGGGCGAAAAGAAAATGTACGGGAAAACCTCGATGGGTACCATCCGCAAGACCGTCCTCATCAACGAAGAAGGCATCATAGAGGACATCATCGGAAAAGTCAACACGAAAGCCCACGCCGAGCAGATACTCGCCGGGAAGTAAAAAAACACGGTAGCATAAAGCACACACTCAGAACTCCGTATTCAGAAATTCCCAAAGATGATAGGCTTGATACCTGGATATCGAAAGAAAGCCCTGTATACCGAAAGCGGGTGCGCCTTTCGGCACACCCGCTGACAACCAAAACCAACCATCTCCATTTCAATACAATGGGTCGTCAAAACGGCATCGCCAGCCATGCTCTCGTGGAATTTTGATACAGTCCGGCCTGATGCTGGTACTCCTTGGGGGCAAGGCCGGTTATCTCGCCAACAACCTCCTTCCTCCGCAATTCCTTACAAAGATATACTTTTCCGCTTAAACCCGAATCGGTCGGCTTTGGGCGTCCGCCTCGTTTAGGATACGCCTTGATGCGTCCAATGACCGATTGGAGCTAAACCGAGCCGAGCCAGTACAGACAGAAGCCGATACAAGCATGGCAACAGACCCATTCAAAATAAACAGCGAAAATCCCCTTACAGTTTGTACAAAAACGGCCTCACAAAAACCTCCGCAGGAAATCCTCTATCGAATCCTTGGTTTCCAAGCGGAGTTTCTGGCGAAGCCTGTAACGGGATTTCTTGATGCTGTCCGGCTGCAATGAAAGCATCCGGGCTATCTGCTTGCTTTCCATCCCCAAGCTCAGGTAAGCGCACAAACGCAACTCCCCTTCGGTCAAATCCGGGCAATGCTGTTTCAACTTTTGGAAGAAAGCCGGGTGCACCTTCTCGAATTGCACGCGGAACAAGGCCCATTCGTCCTTCTTTCCAAGATACTGCTTCAAAAGGCCGTCGAGCGCAGCAAACGCTCCCTCGTTGACACCGCCCTGCGCGGCTTCCTTTCGCAAAAGATTTTCAACGGACTGCAATTCGTTCTTATGCTCTGCCAGAATCAACTGATTGGATGTCAGCTCCCTTTCCCGGGAAGCCAGTTCCACCTCCAAGTACTTCTTCTGCAAGGCTTCGTTTTCCAAACGGTGTCCCAATTCGGCATTCTCTATTTCCTTCAACTTCTTCTTGGCCTTCTCCTCTTGACGGTTCTTCCAAAAGACATAACACAGGGCAAGCAAAAAAAGAATCAAGCCGCCCCATATCATCCACGACAATTTCATCTTATAGGCAGCCCTCTCCCGGGAATACAGCAAATCCATCTCATACCTGGCAATGACCGAACGCCATTCGGCTTGATGTATCTTCAACAGGTTATCCTCCTCATCCACCGTATCCTTCAAGGCCGCATACCGGGTCCAGCACCGCAAAGCCTCTTTGTCTCGCCCCAATGCGCCATACACCTCTGCCAGATGACGCAACCGCAACAATTCCAATGCATCCGGAATCCGCACATCGATTTCTCCGGCATGACGGTACATCCTCAAAGCCGAGTCCGAAGCACCGGCTTCCTTGTACCAGTCGCCGAGATAAACCGCTGCATATTTCTCGAAAGCCGAGGCCTGATACCGCCGGGCCAGACCATACGCCCGCGCCGCATACATCGAATCCGGATCTCCCCCTTCCTCGCTCAGCAAAAGCAGCACCCGAATCAAGAAACCGGCATCCTCCTTGCAGACCGAATCTTCCAGCAACTGCTTCAACATGGATGCCGAAGTTTCATAATTCCCATTCAAGTACAACAAATTAGCCACATTCAGCCGATTCTTGGTCTCATAAACCGTCTCGCCCAAATCCCGATAAATATCACCGGCCTCCTGCATGTACCCGAAAGCCTTTCCATAATCCCCGATTTCGGTCAGCACCGTTCCTATATCTATACAGGCGTGCGCCAGCATGAACGAATCCCGAGCCTGACGATAAAAATCCTCAATCCCTTTCAAGGCAATATACGTATCCGGCAATGATTCCTTCCGCAGGGAAGCCTCCAGATGCAACATCCGCATATAATCGTAAGGCCAATGAAGCGAATCGACCAAGGCCAAGGCCTCGCTCAAAACCGAATCGCTTGCCATGCGGTCTCCCCCGATAAGCAGAGTACGAGCTTTCCAATACAGGCTTCGCCACTGCATCACGCGCCCCGCCTCCCCTTTCCGGCAAGCCGACAGGCTATCTAACATCTTTATCCATGTCTTTCTCTGCTCCCGGCCCGCATGATGGATAAAACCGTACTCCACTTGGGAAGCTACCGAATCAAAAGCGGAAGAAACCGGAGGCCATTTGAAGTAGTCGGCTGCCCGTACCGGAAATGACATCAAGAGAAGAATCAGCCATAGGCCGCCCGTTTTCTTCGACATAACAAGCTTGGATTTTAAATTGCCCAAAAATAAGACATTTTTTCCCGTTCCACACCCTTTGTCCACCTTTTGTCCACCCCTTTCCCACGCTATAAGAAGAGGTTTTGCGTATTTTTGTCCACCTGCCAGCTGAAAAAGCAGCCACATGACAGCGTAAAACTCATCATTGTATCACCAAAAACGTATAACATGAAAAACCTTCTAAAATTGACCTTCGGGTTCTTATTCCTCTGCCCAATGCTCCAGGCCCAGGAACAAAGCGTTTACGGATGGTTGCGCTACGACACCGAAAACCAGGACGAGTACGGTATCTGCCAGTTCACCACCGATTACCCCGAAGACATCACCATCGTCCATGCCTATCCTCAGGATGCCGTGGCTTGCGCCGGGGCTTTCGCCAACGGCACATACTACGTTTATTTGTACGAAACCGACGGCTACAATGCCAGCCCGCTTTCCTTCAACCGCATCGACTTGGCCACAGGAGAAATGACCCAGATAGCCGATTACAGCGCAATGCCCATGCTGTACGCGGACATGACCTACGATTATTCCACCCAGACCATGTACGCCTTGGGCAAAACCGAAGGCACATCCACCCTGCTGACAGTAGACCTAGAGACCGGCGAATACACCGAAATAGGCCAGATGGAACGCTATTTCCTCACGCTGGCCTGCTCTTACGATGGGCATCTCTATACCGTCGACTACGACGAAGGAGCGTTCTGGGAAGTTGACAAAAGCACAGGCTCAACCACTTACATCGGATCCACATGGGAACTGCCCGACGACTATCTCCAATCCATGGAATTCGACCACGAAACAGGGCAGCTGTTCTGGGCAGGCAACAGCCGAGGATACGGTTTCTGGGATGAAATCAATGTGGAAACAGGAGAGACCACCCAGCTTGGATCGCTCGGCAACGACGCCCAGGTAGTGGGGCTCTATATACCGTTCCATATCGCATCAACCCAAAGCCCGGATACGGTAAGTTCGTTCCTGGCCACCGCAGACCCGGAAGGCGAGCTCCAAGTGGAACTTTCCTGGACCAACCCCACCCAAAACATGGCCGGCGAAAGCATCACCAAGCTGACAGACATCAAGATAACCCGTAACCAGCAGCTGATATACCAATCCGGAAGCACCCAAGCCGGAGCCAGCCTGAGCCATACCGACAAAGGCATGGAAAACGGTTTCTCCACTTACGAAATCATTGCCGTCAACGAACATGGGGAAAGCCAGGCCGTATCCCGCACCCTCTTTGTCGGACACGACCTGCCCCAAGCTCCGTCCAACATCCAAGCCTCCCTCCAAGGCCAACACATAAACCTCAGCTGGGAAGCGCCGACCATAGGCATCAACGCAGGCTATGTTGACTGGAGCAGCCTCCAATACGACATCCTCCGTCTGCCCGACAGCGTTAGCATTGCCCGAAACCTGAGCGACAACCGATTCACGGACACCAGCATCCATACCATCAACAGCTATTCCTACCTCGTCTACGCGAAGACAGCCGACGGACTTGGCCAAAGCGCCGCCTCCAATGCCCTGATTGCCGGTCCGGCCATAGAACCGCCTTATTTCTGCAATTTCGGCACGGAAGCCGAATTTGCCTTGTACACCGTGGTGGATGCCAACCAGGACGGTTACTCCTGGAGGAGGGAAACCACCTTGGATGCCGCCTACTATTATTACAATGAAGAGGATGAAACCATAGGCGGGGACGACTGGCTGATTTCCCCACCCCTCCATTTCCAAGCCAATACACCCTACCGACTAAGTTTCAAACTCCAGTCTTACGATGAATCCTACCCCGAAAAAGTGGCTGTCTATCTAGGAACGGACAATACGCCCCAGAGCCAGCAGCTCCTGCTTGGGGATTTCACCACCAGCAACGCTTCCGGCGAATTCAGTTCCCACCGCATCGCCCTGCCCGACACCTTGCCCGAAGGCGATTATCACATAGGTTTCTACTGCCATTCTGATCCTTATATGTTCATCCTGTATGTCACCGACGTGCAAGTAGAGGAAATCCAGGAAGGCATCGTGACCGGCATCATCCAGGACGGGAACGGGCCGGTTGCCAACGTCCGAGTGAGCGTGGAGGGAACCGATGTGGAAACCTACAGTGACGAAAACGGGAGCTATTCCGTTTCTACCCTGCTCGAAGGCCTTTACACCTTCTTTTTTGAGAAACAAGGCTATGAACGCAAGACCCAGGAAATACAAGTGCTTTCCTTGCAGACCACCACGCAAGATATCTCGCTGGAAGCCCTGCCCAGTTTTGCCGTATCGGGCAAGATTGTAAACGCGGAAGGCCATGCCGTAAGCCATGCCCGCATCTATATGGACGGTTACATGCAAGACACAGCCATCAGCGGACAGGACGGCAGCTTCCTTTTCGAACAAGTCTATGTAGCGGACAACTACCAGCTCAGGGTTTACCGCTACGGGCTCCAAGCCGACACCCTCCCGTTCTCAGTAGCAGAAGCCGACCTCGTCATCCCCGACATCACCCTAGCCGACAAGATGCTGCCCCCCTACCAAGTGAAAGCCAGACTGCAAGATTCAACCCTGGAAATCAATTGGAAAGAACCTGTCGATACTGAAGTGTTCCGCTATGATAACGGCGTGCATGGCGGCCGCCTTGGAAATGCCGAAGCCACAGCCAACAGCGTGTACGGCTCTGTGTACCGGACGCCTACCACTTTGACAGCCGTGGAATGGTTCACCGAAAACTATCTTCTGACACACGCCACGGTCAATGTCTTTGTCTTGGATCTGGATGCCGACGGCGAGCCCTCCAGCAAAGTCCTGTATCGTCAAGACAATGTTCCGAACCAAGACAAGGAGTGGAACCGGCTCGAACTTGCCGAACCTCTCGAAGCTCCCAACGGATACATGCTCGCATTGAGCTACGAGGGGCATGTAGGTCTCGGCCTGGACACGGGAACAATGACGTTCCAGGAACATGTACACTGCTTTTCGATGGACTTCGAGCAAGGGGATTTCGAATACCTGGAAGAACACCAGATTCGCCGATCACTGATGATCCGAGGTATCGGATACTTATACGGGGAAGACACCCTGCCTTATGCCGGAACCGAACGCCGTTACCAAGTGTTCCGCCTCACCAAAGATCAAATGTCCGAACCTGGCCAGTGGCAAACCTTGGCATCGCCCACCACGGAATTGCAAATGCAAGACCCTGCATGGCTGTCCTTGGCACAAGGGCAATACCTGTATGCCGTGCAAACGCTTTATGGAAAAGATGCCACAGCCTCCGAGGCCTGCTTTTCCAACACCATGGACAAGGACATGAACACCGACCTCATCGTGAGCATCCGTACCAACACCCCTGAAAACGAAGCGGAAGGCTCACTCGTCTCGCTCTTGACTGCCGACGGCGACAGCATCCTGTACAATGAAAACGCTGATGCAGAAGGCCAAGCACGTTTTAATGGTATTCCCAAAGGCTCTTACCTCCTGCATATCCGATTGCAAGGATTCGAAAACTACGCATCGGACATCTTGGATTTAAGCAGCGAAAAATTGTACACGCAGGAAATCGACCTGAAAGAATACGTTGTGAACCCGTTCAACTTGGAAATCACCGAAGGGGACGAGCCTAACGAACGAATCCTGCGCTGGAACATCACGGACGGATTGTTCGATGATTTCGAATCGCACAAGGATTTCGCCATCAATTCCGCCGGTGAAATCGGATGGAGTTATATCGATGCCGACGGGAAGCCTACATCGGACATCGACAATGTGGAATTTGAAAACTCTACAGCACCGAAAGCGTTCATCATTTTCAATCCTTACCAGACCGACCCGCGCTTGAATATGATTGACCAGCAAATCCTGCCATACAGCGGAGAGAAATTCCTGGCCGCATTCCCGTCCAATCCGGGTCCCAACGATGATTACTTCATCTCTCCTGCCTTGGATTACAACCAAGCTTTCAGCCTCAGCTTCAAAGCTAAAAGCCATAGCACCGCATATGGTGAAGAATTGATCCAGGTGGGTTATTCCGTATCCGGAAACGAAGCGGACGATTTCGTATGGCTCAACGACAACGACACCCTTGCCCTGCCGATGGGCGACTGGCAGGAATACCGTTATGAAATGCCGGCAGAAGCCAGACACACGGCTATCCGTTGCTTGTCCAACGATGCTTTCATCCTGATGATCGACGATGTATTCGTAGGCATAGAGCCTCCGCAAGGCATCGATCCGGAAAATATCCGCAGGGATCTCGCCTTCAATTTGTACCTGGACAGTACCTTGGTTGAATCGAATGTAGAAGCTAACGAATTCCTGTTCACAGGACTTGAGGCCGGGAAGCATACCGCTGGTGTGGCCGCCGTGTTCGCTTCCACCGTCACGCCGATTACCGCTATCGAATTCGAAGTCAAAGAAACCGGCAACGAATCCTTTGACGAAACCTTGTCTCGAATCCGCATTTGGCCCAACCCGGCCACCGACCGTATCCGAATCGAGGGCGAGTACGAACGCCTGTCCCTGTACACGCTTTCCGGACAGAAAGTAACCGAATCGGAATACGTCTCCGAGCTTTCGATTTCCGGCCTTCGTTCCGGACTCTACCTCTTGCGCATTGAAAAAGACGGAAACTCACGGATATTCAAATTAAGCGTGCGGTAGCCCGGCCGTATTTGAAGCGGAATCGGAAAACCGTTAATAAAATCGCCCCTGCCAGATGATTCTGACAGGGGCGATTTTATTGCTGGCAGCAGCGGGCTGATGCGCGGCGCACCACTGAGGCAAAACCGGCCGGGAACAGAAAACGAAACTGAAGCGATAGTGCGGCTTGGATGCGCGACGCGAAGCGGAGAATCAGCCCGGAAAACCAACTGAAGAAATATCCAACGTAGCGGTTTGCATCGAAGAGCAGATGCGCGACGCACCGCCGAGGCAAAACCGCAAAACACACTGAAGCGATAGTGCGGCTTGGATGCGCGGCGCGAACCGGAGGATTAGCGGGGAGCGTACTAAGGTACGTGACTCGCTAATCCTTCGGTTCGCAACAAAGCAGACAAGCCGTAATATCGCTTCAGAAGCGGACGCCGAGCGTAAAAGTATATACATACTTCGCCAACTTCAACGAAGCCGGATTCACCAAGGACGCTCCATACTGATCGGTCAGATAATAGAAGTCATCGGTACGCTTGCCCAAATCAGCCATGAAACCGAAATCGAGATTCCAGCGACCCAATGTCAAACCTAAACCGGCGGTAGCGGTATGGTTGTACCAATTATCACGCAAGGTCTGATTGGTATAAGGACAAGACTGCCAGATATACCCGGCCCGGATGCTGAGGATGCTGAAACGCCATTCCGTGCCGACCCGAACCACACCGGCAAGCTTGTAGTTCTCGTCCAAAACCGACTGTATCTGGTTCTCGTAATCGATATCGCCAACATCCAAACGCATCTTCCGGTAATCCGTCAACTCCCCTTCAATACCGATAGCTCCGAAATTCTTAATCAGGAAACCAAGGCTCAAGACACCTTTGGCCGGCGTTATAACCTCATATCTATCCTCATACCCATAACTACTTTGATTCGTCAAGAAAGAGCCATCCCCCAAAGGATAAGACATATCCGTATTCACTTGCACTGTAGCTCTTTCACGTAACCAGTAATGCGTTGGAGTATGGAAAGCCAAACCCACTCGGAAAAAATGCACCGGTTTGTAAATCAAGCCCAACTTTAAATTAATCCCGGTTCCGGTCACATTCAAATCCTGATTGAACTCGTAGGCATTGAACCGGATATTCTTTGGAGGGAATACCTCATTATGGAATTCCAAAGTCGCATCGCTGCTTTCCCCCACAATGGATTCTTGCTGGTAATCCACCACCGGCACGCCCATAGTAGCTCCGAAATACAGCATATCCCGCCAATTACCGCCAAAACTGAACACCATTTCGGTAATATTGCCGTATTCCCGCAGAACATGCCGTTGTGTCAAGCCCATGCCCGGCCCCAAAAGAGGATCATAAAGCATGCTGACCGTATCCTCATAATCCATCAATCCCGTCTGATACGCCAAATTTCCCAAATGCGCCGCATATTGATCTCTTACCGCAAAATCATAGCCCGCGCTTTGCGCCGCCACATATTCCATATACGAGGATTCATTATTAATCCCCTTGGCATAGGAACTCGAATTGAAATCCTTCAGCCGGTTCGCCCCGAAAGCCGCCTGAAACTTCACCGCCCCTCCTTGATTGATGCAGAAAACGCCCCCTCCTTGCGGCATCACAACCTGGGAGGCATCAATGGTATTCTTTTCCCCGTAGTACTCCGACTTCCCATTCTGGTTCAGCCAGCCTCCCGTCAGCGAAAGTTCATGCCGGGTATAAAAACCAATACCCGCTGGGTTGGTACTCAAAGCCGTAAAATTGGCCCCCAAAGCACCGAAAGCTCCTCCCATAGCATTGTAACGCGCCGTTCCGATCGGGTTCAACATGGAATACCGCAAAAGATCGGCATCGGTCTGAGCTTGGACACGACCAAAACCACACAGACAAAGAGCCGCAAACCCTATAGATTTGACAAGCCCTATATATTTGATTGTACGCATAATCCTTTTCTATTTTCAATTCACAAAAAACACTTCCAAACCTTAAACCAAATACCAACCCGCATCTCTTTCCCCAGCAGCACAACATTTCTTTCTTCCACAAAAACGCCCCTCCATCCCCAAAGACCTGCAGGATTTTATAACTACTCAAAAACAATCCGGCTTGGCTTTAGACCTCTACCGTGTCCTACGTGTCGTAGTTGTCGTGGTAGTGGTAGTGGAACGAGCCGGGCTTGCCGTGCTGCGCGAAACCGACGAAGATGAACGGGCCGGACTATACGAGCGCGAAGTAGAAGTACTGCGCGAAGGCGTATAGGAGCGGCTTGTAGAAGTACTGCGAGCCGGGGTGTACGAACGAGAAGTGGAGGAGCCTCTCGGCGACACATACGAACGCCGCGTACTATTGTTGTACTGCGGGCTCACATACGAAGAATTGCTCCGGCTACGGTTGTAATCCGGGCTGCTGTATTGCTGCCGAGGACTCTGATAGGAACGCGAACGAGTGGTGGATTGAGCCGGAGCGGAAGGTCTTGCCTGCGTATTGGACCTTACCGATGAAGATGTCTGTGAAGAACGCCGTGCCGTTGAACCCGCCACCGAGTTTCCTGAAGAAGCCGGCCGGCCTGTTGTTGCTCCGGAAACCGACTGGGCCGCCGACCGATTCGACACAGACGAAGACGAAGCACCCCGACGGACCGAAGTAGTACCCACCTGTGAAACCACATTCACTTTCTTGTTGGCAAGCCGGTTCGATACCGACTCCATCATGGCAGAGGGTTGCGACTGCACTGCCGCGCTTCGATAGCTGGACGATGATGTACCACCAGAAAGGACTGTACCTGTTCCAGAAGATGATGAAACCGATCCCGACACCGATGCTGCCGCTGCTGACTTCTGAACATTGGAACGGCGGACTGTAGAACCTCCCGGTATCAGCTGACTACCCGAAGAAACCGAAGACACCGCCTGTTCATAGCGTTCTGCAAACGTAGTCCTCCGTTGAGGAACATTCGACTGGGCAGCACCTGATGCGGAAGAAGATACAGAACCCGAACCGCCACCGCCCCGGGTCACCACCGTAGGATTCGTCAGCGAACTGCCTCCCATCCTACGGCCATAGTAACTCTGCGTATAAGTATTGTTATCGTAAGGATTATAACAGTAATCATAGCAATGCTCATGCCAACGGCCGTTCCAGTAACCATTCCAATAGCCGTTCCAGTAACCGTCATAGTAGCCCCAGGAATAACTCGGCCAACCCCAGCCGCCCCAGTAGCCGCCGTAACCGAAACCCAACCCGACACCAAAACCGAAACCGCCCCAGCCGAAGCCCATATACCAACCCGGACGGTAATAATAGGAATAAGAAGGATACCACCAATCATAACCTAAATAGATACTGGTACCGTAATAATAAGGATCAGGATCGTACCAGTAATAATTGGTATAGTAATCCGAATAATAATCATCGCTCAGATAATCATCCGAATGGAAACGTCTCAAACGCGAAGAATATTCATAATCGTAATAATCATCATAATTGAAAGTATCCGCCGCAGCCGCATCCGAAAGATATTCATCCGCATAATAAGCATCTTCATACGCCTGAGCCGCCGCATTCTCCGCCTCCCACTGGCGCAGTTTCATCTCGTATTCCTCTTCCCTGGTGGGCACATTGCCATACATATCATCGGCCGCCACCATAAAAGTAGTGCCGCAGGAAGTGGCCGCCAAAGCCAATCCCAACGGCATCAAGAACAATAACGGACGCTGAATCCATGGTTTCAGAACCGACGGCAAAGCTGTCTCTTTCCAATTTCTCTGTCTTGTCATCTTTTCCTCCTTTTTTGCGACCCGACCGCAAGGATTCTACGGAACTCCAACCGGATACGGAAACTTTTTCCGCCCATACGTATTTTTAGCGTACTTTTGCAGGCTGGTTTCCGCCCGCATCCATTTGCAAAGCCGAAGCCAAAGATACGTTTATTGCAATAATCATACCAAAGCATACAAAAATGGCCAAAGATTTTTCCACCAGAGCAGAAAATTATTCCGACTGGTATAACGAATTGGTTACCAGAGCCGACCTAGCAGAACAATCGGCCGTGCGCGGCTGCATGGTCATTAAACCCTATGGTTACGCCATTTGGGAAAGAATGCAGCACATCCTAGACCAGATGTTCAAGGAAACCGGGCATCAGAACGCTTATTTCCCGCTTTTCATCCCCAAATCCTTCTTCAGCCGCGAAGCCGACCACGTGGAAGGCTTTGCCAAGGAATGCGCCGTGGTGACCCACTACCGCCTCAAAGCCAACGAAGACGGAAAGGGCGTAAGCGTGGACCCCGCCGCCAAATTGGAAGAAGAACTGATTGTGCGCCCCACTTCGGAAACCATCATCTGGAACACCTATAAGAATTGGATCCAATCGTACCGCGACCTGCCCATTTTGGTAAACCAATGGGCCAACGTGGTCCGCTGGGAAATGCGTACCCGCCTGTTCCTGCGTACCGCCGAGTTCCTGTGGCAGGAAGGCCATACGGCGCACGCCACCAAGGAAGAAGCCGAAGCCGAAGCCCGCAAGATGCTGGACGTTTACGCCGACTTTGCCGAAAACTACATGGCGATGCCGGTCATCAAAGGCATCAAGACGGCCAATGAAAGGTTCGCCGGCGCGATTGAGACCTATTGCATCGAAGCCATGATGCAGGACGGGAAGGCACTGCAAGCCGGTACGTCCCACTTTCTCGGCCAGAACTTCGCCAAGGCGTTCGATGTAACCTTCCTGAACAAAGAAAACAAATTGGAATACGTATGGGCTACTTCCTGGGGCGTTTCGACCCGACTGATGGGTGCCTTGATCATGACCCATTCGGACGACCACGGTCTGGTACTGCCGCCCAAGCTGGCTCCTATCCAAGTAGCCATCGTGCCCATCTACCGCAACAAG
The DNA here is from genome assembly GCA_017694335.1 of Candidatus Pullibacteroides excrementavium. GTDB lineage: Bacteria > Bacteroidota > Bacteroidia > Bacteroidales > P3 > Pullibacteroides > Pullibacteroides excrementavium. Next base: position 21,440 of record JADIMZ010000087.1, on the reverse strand, counting down.
GAACAACTGGCCCAGATTTCGGAAGCCGCCCTCAAAATCAAGGCCGAACTGCAAGCCAAGGGCATCAGCGTGAAATACGACGACAACGACAGCCAGAAACCGGGCTGGAAGTTCACCGAATACGAATTCAAGGGCGTTCCAGTACGCATCGCCATCGGGCCTCGCGACATGGAAAACGGCACGGCCGAAATCTGCCGCCGCGACACCCTCGAAAAGAGCATCCATCCGCAAGCCGAACTGGCATCGCTCGTGCCGCAGCTTCTGGAAGAAATCCAGAAGAACCTCTTTGCACGTTCGCTGAAGTTCCGTCAGGAAAACACTATCAAAGTGGACACCTGGGAAGACTTCAAGGAAAAGATCGAACAAGGCAAGTTCCTGTTGGCGCATTGGGACGGCACCACCGAAACCGAGGTGAAAATCAAAGAAGAAACCAAGGCGACCATCCGGGCTATCCCCTTCGACATCGAGATGGAAGAAGGCAAGTGCATCTACACAGGGAAGCCGTCCAAGCATCGGGTCATTTTTGCAAAAGCCTATTAACGGCGCGTGAGAACGGGCAAGCTGCTTTGTTGCACGAGAGATCCGAAATCAGTCACGTACCCAAGCTTATTGGTTACTTTTCTTCGGCGAAACGAAGAAAAGTAACCAAAAGAAGGGCGAGGCCGGAGCCAGAGAAGCAATGGCTGGAAAATAAATTGTAATTGTATGAAATTCGTCATTGTCGGATTGGGCAATATCGGAGCGGAATACGAAATGACCCGCCACAATATCGGGTTCATGGTCCTGGACCGCTTGGCCGCGCAGAACAACACCAAGTTCGCAATGGATCGTTATGCCTACTGGGCCGAAATCAAATGCCGGAACCATTATCTGGAACTAATCAAGCCTACCACCTATATGAACGAGAGCGGCAAGGCCGTTCGCTATTGGTTAGAACATGAGAAAGTGCCGGTGGAACGCTGCTTGGTGGTCGTGGACGACCTTGCATTGGAGCTCGGCCAGCTCAGGATGAAATCGGGCGGAAGCGCCGGCGGGCACAACGGGCTGTCCAACATCGAAGCCTTGATCGGGACACAGGCCTATCCTCGCCTCCGCTTCGGCATCGGGCATAAATTCCATAAAGGGCAGCAGATAGACTATGTTCTGGGAAAATTCTCTCCTCAGGACATGGCTATCGTGGAGCCGAAAATCGACATGGCCTGCGAGATGATTGCCAGCTTTGCGTGCGCAGGAATTGCAAATACCATGAACCTGTTTAACAATAAATGAAACTATCCTCTTGGCTGAAAGCCGCAGCAGGGCTTTCCTGCATGGCATTAGCGGGAATCGGCATGACTTCCTGCCGGGAAGCTTATACGCCAAAACCGCGAGCCTACATACGGATAACCGTGCCGGAGAAAGCCTATCGGGACTTTGATTCTGCCGCCTACCCGTTCACATTCCGGATTCCGGTTTATGCCCGTTTTGAACCGGTCCCCGTTGACGACCAATATCCCAACAGCCAATGGGCCGACATCCGGATTCCGGAACTGAATGCTAAAATCTACTTAAGCTATATCCCGAATCCCAACATCGATTCCTGCCTTGTCGGAACACTGTTGTTCATCCAACGGCACATGTCAAAGGCAACCGGGGTAGACGAATGGGAAATCCACCAACCGGAAGAGAGGAAATTCGGCTATCTTTACCATATCAAGGGAAAGGATGTGGCCTCTCCCTATCAGTTCTATCTCACCGACAGCAACCGGCATTTTGTTCGAGGCGCATTCTATATCAATAGCGTGCCCAACAACGACTCTTTAGCCCCCGTCATCGATTTTATCAAAACCGACATCGACACCCTAATCCAAAGCTGGAAATGGGACTAGGTTCCCTTTGCGCACATTCGGAACACTGTCCTTGTAACGATAATACAAAGGTTTCGAATAGAGGGACTTCTTGGCATAATACAAAACCTCTTGAAGCAGTTCCTGCTGCCCTGTAGCCCAACATGCATCGGCCAAGGGTTCCATGAAACGGTTCTGCAAGCCATACCTTCCCGCATCAGCCAGAATCATCCGGCACACCTCCGAAGGTCTCCCCAGCAAAACATTCAGTTGCACATAAGCGTAATCACGGGCGGATACCCGCATAGAATCCACCCTATGGCACAAACGGGAAAAGCTGTCCATGCTATCGAGAGGGAACAATCCCTGCCCCACCGAGGAAAGCATGGAATAGATTTCCAACGTGACAATCTCGCTTGGGTCCGAAATCCGCTCATAACTGGATTTCAGTTGTCCCTCTGCCAAGCCGCTCTTAGCACGAAATTCCTGGCACACATCCTGAACCGCCAGATAATCGGCACGAACCACGGCATTCTGGGCCTTAACCAAGGCGCGGTCCAACGGATTGCGGGCAAACACGAACAAGACCAAACAACTGAAGCCAACCGCCACAAGTGTCAGAAGAATATGATGTGCTGGTGCCAAAACCGGTTTCCCATCATGAATTCCACGACGCTTGCCCCATTCGTAAAGGAATATTTTCCGATTGTTGTAAGCCTGAAGCAAGATACCGGGAATGCAGGCCACGCCAAAAATAACCAAGGCCATCCACACATACCAGGGGGCATGGAAACCGGCATCGGTAGAAATATCCCAAAGCCAGCAACTCAAGGCTGAGGTTATAAAGGCTGAAACAATAAAATTCCAAAGACGGATTTTCCACAGCCCCTGTTTTTTATCGCCCAAGGCCATCGGGATACCAACCAAATGGGAAAAGACCACGGCAATGCAGAAAAGCAAAGCCCAATGCCCGGTGGCGTAATACAAAAGCGCACCCGCAATGGCGGTATACACATGGAACAAGACTAAAGGTGTCCAGGCACGAGGGTGACGGGCTGCATGACGGAACAAAAGGAAGAAGATAGAAAGGGCTCCCATATTAAGCCAAAGGCTGATAGCGATGCTGGCCTGGGCCGGATCGGCCGAAGGGAACAAAAGGCAGTACAGAAGGAGCAGGAATGGCGTATACGGACCAGCTGTTGCCCATGAAGTAATACAGAAGCCTATCATCAAGAAGGCAACAACAGCCACAATCAAAGGCGTGTTGAAATAAAACTGGGCTACAAAACGCCAAAGGAATTCACTGATACGGGGAGCGGATGTTCCATCAAAAAAAGGTTGCACGAAATTACCGGTATAGGCAAAGAAACTGATATCCGCCTGATGCTTGAAATAGGGAAGATAGTAGAGAAACCATCCTATCGCAAAAAGCATGACCGGAATCAACGTACCCCATTTCAAATAACGTTTCTGCGAAGCGTCCACCTCCATTCCGGAGGCATTCTGACGATAAGCTTGAACCAAAGGCGTCCAATGTTTGAATATATTGTATTTAGTCCAAAAAGTAGCTGCTTTTCCCATAGTTCGCATTCTTGAAAAACGAGACAAAGATAGCGAAAGGTGAGAGTAATGGCAACAAACTTGTTTGATTGACATTACCGAACCGCATCCTATCTTCGATGCGATGCAGTCAAAGATAGTGAAAGTCGAGAGCAGAGCAAAAGCCCCGGTTGAGCCGAGTGCCATATCAAGCCATTCCCATGCTTGAATATGGCCGAGGCATAGGGGCTTCGGCGATAGCCAACACACTCCCTCGCTTGAGCTTTGATTGGCATCGAAGGCAGGCTACGCCTCAGCATAGTCAAAGCAAGCTTTGCCTCTGCGTTCGGCTTGCACTGCCTTTGCCGAGACCAAGCTATCTTCGGCGAAGCCAACGATAGTGAAAGTCGAGAGCAGAGCAAAAGCCCCGGTTGAGCCGAGTGCCATATCAAGCCATTCCCATGCTTGAATATGGCCGAGGCTCATAATCTTTTTTTGATGTAAATTTGCCGGCCTTTACAAAAAGGAAACCGGACACTGAAACGGAGATTTTGAATCTTCCAAAGAGCTTGCCAGGAACCAATCGGGCAAGCAGCCCCAAAATCAAGAAACAGAGCACGTAGAATGAGCCTTTTAGATGGACTGAACCCGGAGCAGCGGGCGGCCGCCGAACACACCCAAGGACCCGTCATGATTATTGCCGGTGCCGGTTCGGGCAAGACCCGCACCCTCACCTACCGGATCGCGCACCTTCTGGAAATCGGCGCGGACCCGTTCCGCATATTGGCATTAACCTTCACCAACAAGGCCGCCAAGGAGATGAAAGACCGTATCACCCAATTGGTCGGCCCGGCAGCGCGTTCGCTCTGGATGGGCACCTTCCACTCCATCTTCGCCAAAATCCTGCGGGCCGAAGCCGACCATTTAGGCTACCAGAAGACGTTCGGCATCTACGACACGGACGAAAGCAAGTCGCTGATCAAGAAAATCGTCAAGGATTTCAACCTGGATCCCAAGCAATACAAGGAATCGAAAGTGCTCTACCGTATCTCGATGGCCAAAAACAGCCTGATTTCGGCCGAATACTATGCCGAAAACGGAGCATTCCTGGAAGAAGACACTCGGATGCGGATGCCGGAAACCGGACGTATCTTCCTGGAGTACAGCAACCGGATGAAACAGGCTTCGGTCATGGACTTTGACGATTTGCTGTTCAACACCAATGTGCTCTTCCGCGACTTTCCGGAAGTCCTGCTCAAATACCAGAAGCGATTCCAGTATATCATGGTGGACGAGTACCAGGACACCAACTATGCCCAGTACCTCATCGTAAAAAAACTGGCCGCCGGACACAAGAACATCTGCGTGGTAGGCGACGATTCCCAGAGCATCTACAGTTTCCGGGGAGCCAATATCCAGAACATATTGAATTTCCAGCACGACTACCCGGAAGCGGTCAAGTTCAAATTGGAGCAGAACTACCGTTCCACCAAGCATATCGTGCAGCTTTCCAACTCCATCATCGAACATAACAAGGACCGGATTCCCAAGGAAATCTGGACCGACAACGAGGAAGGACCCAAGGTGCATATATTGCAATCGGCATCGGACGTGGAGGAAGGCACTACGGTGGCGCACCAGATTTTCCAAGTACGGATGAACCGGCAGGCGCATCCCAAGGATTTCGCGGTGCTGTACCGGATCAACAGCCAAAGCAAGGCCATCGAGGACGCGCTGCGCAAGTTGAATATCCCCTACCGGATTTACGGGGGCTTAAGTTTCTACAGAAGAAAGGAAATCAAGGACATATTGGGCTATTTCCGCTGGGTAGTGAACCCTCGCGACGAGGAAGCCTTGCTGCGCTGCATCAACAATCCGGCGCGGGGCATCGGAGAAACGACCTTGAACCGCTTGCGGCTTTTAGGAGCCTTGTCCGGCGGCGGCACCTGGGAAGGAATGGAATGGCTGCGCAACGGTTCCATGCTGACCCCGGGACGGGAGGGCTTCGACCCGGCCAAGGATGCGGCCTGGCTGGCCAACTTGGGTGTGCCGGCTGAAGCCTTCAGTTCGCCGGAGGCCTTGCTGCGCTACCAACAGGCGGTGGCCGGCTCGATCAATTCCAGCACCCAAGCCAAGCTCTTTGCGTTGATGGACACGATCCTGAGCTTGAACGCGCGTTTTTACCAGACCGATGCCTTCGAGATGGCGAACCAGATCTGGAAAGCGAGCGGCCTGGCCTTCGAATACAAGCAGGAGGAAACGCCGGAAAGCGAAAGCCGGATGAACAATGTGGAAGAGTTGCTGAACGCGGTCAAGACTTTCTGCGAGGAAGACCCGATGATGGTGGACGAGGAGACCGGAGAGCTGATTGCGATTGAAGGGGTGGTGACCTTGGACCGTTTCTTGCAGGATGTGGCCTTGCTCACCGACCAGGACGAAAAGAAAGAAGAGGCCGATGCCGACAAGGTGACGCTGATGACGGTCCACGCTGCCAAAGGATTGGAGTTCCCTTACGTGTTCGTGGTAGGATGCGAGGAAAACCTGTTCCCTGCCGCGCAAAGCCTCAATACGAGGGAAGAAGTGGAGGAAGAAAGACGGCTTTTCTACGTGGCGGTGACCCGGGCGGAGAAGGATCTCTGGCTGTCTTACGCCAACCGCCGGATGCGCTGGGGCGAAACAGACTTCTGCGAACCGAGCCGGTTCTTATTGGAGTTGAATACAACGCATTTGGAGAACCCGGAAATCTTACAGAAAAACCCTTTTGCGGGAATCGATTTCGAGGATTCGGACCAGGAATGGAAGATGCGTTCCGGAGGGAAAAGCTTCGGCCAAGGCAACGGAAGCTATGGGAATCGTCCCGGAAATGGAGGGCGGAGCTCCAGCTTTGGAGGACAGAACAGCGGCCTTAGAAGCCATAGCGGAAACGGTTCAGGCTATGGCGGAGACAATACCAGAGGAAACTCCTTAGGGAAACCCGATTTTTATGTTCCCAAGCCCAAACCGGATTTGCAGTCGGGGCGTTTCAAGAAACTTTCGGATCTGAACGCGATGCCGATGCCGCCTGCCGGATCCACCGGCGGGAACGGGGCTTCGAGCGGAGATTTCAAGCCGGGGCAACGGGTTCGCCATGCCAAATTCGGCGCGGGAACCATCAAGAGCATAGAAGGAGAAGGGGCAAATTGCAAGCTCATCGTGGCCTTTGATGCGCCTGGCGTGGGCGAAAAGACCCTGCTGACCAAGTTCGCCAAGGTGGAAGTGATTGGATAACTCGCGCAAAATCTTCACTCTTGCTGACATTTACATGTCAAATAGAGTTTTATCCTGCATTTGTTACAAGGCCTTCTTCTCGTGCCATTTCTTGCGAGCGTATTCCTGCATGTCGGTCACGGTATCCTTCTCGTCCACGATTTCCATGCCGATCATGGTCTCGACAATATCCTCCACGGTGACCAAGCCCACAAAACTGCCGTATTCGTCCACCACCATCGCGATTTGCTCCCGTTTGCGCTTGGACGGGATACTTTCCTGCGCCGGACTGTCGGAATCCAAGGGCTGCTGCATCCGGTTCCAAAGATTCAAAACCTTCTGGGTTTCAGCGGCCACTAAGATGGGTCGTTTCAGTTCGGACAGTTTGCGGTCGAAATGGTCGGCCGCCAGTTCCTCGAACACGTTCTTGAGCAACACGAAACCGGTAATGTTGTCCGGGTTTCCGGCTTCATAGACCGGGATGCGGGAATATTTGAGGTAGCTGCGCTCGCGGTAGAACTCCCGCAAGCTCATGTCTTCCGAAGCCGTCACCGTCACGATTCGGGGAGTCATGATGTCGCGCACCCGCAAATCCTGAAGCTGCAAGATGCTCCGCAAGCCCTGTTCCTCCTCTTTTTGGAAAATCCCCTCGCGGGAACCGATGCGAACTATGGCCGAAACCTCCTCCCGGCTCAAAACGGGATCCTTCCTTCCTCGGTTCACCAAACAGGAAATGCCTTGCGAAAGAAGCACCAAAGGATAAAGAATCCAAGTCAATACACGGATAATGCGAGCGCAAGGCAAGCAAGAGGCCCGCCAATAACGCGAACCTAGACTCTTTGGCAAAACCTCGGACACGGCCAGCATCAGGAAAGTGAAAACCGCAACGGCCACGCCTATATACGAACTTCCAAAGACCCTGTAACTCTGGATGCCGACCCCGACCGAACCCAAAGTCTGGGCAATGGTATTCAGCGACCAGATGGCCGAAAGATAACGTTCTTCCTGGTTCTTGACCTTGAGGAAAAGCAAGGCCGAATGCATCTTCTTACGAAGCTCTTTGGTATAGCCGTCTTTGACAGCCTCCTCCCGAAGGTCGTTCTTGAATACTTCGATATGCGCCGAGGGCGTGGACAGCAACACCGACTCCAAGAAAGAGCAGAGAAAAGAGACGCACAGGGCCAGAAACAAATAGAGTAAAAGCAGCAGCATGATGATTGCCCGTTCTGATAAACCGCCGGTTATTCTTGCAGTTTCTTACCGTATGCCAAATCCCCGGCATCGCCCAAACCAGGCACTATGTACGACTGGGCCGTCAGTTCTTCGTCCACCGAGCCTACCCAGAGCGTGCAACCGCTGGAGGGCAAGTTTTCTTGCACATAGTCCACACCTTCCTGCGCCGCAATGACCGATACTATATGCGTATGGGCAGGACGGCCGTATTCCAGCAGTCCCTGGTAACAAACTTTCATCGATGAACCGGTAGCCAGCATCGGGTCGCACAAAATCAAGGTCTTCCCTTCCAAATCGGGACAGGAGAGGTATTCCATCTTGATCTCGAAATGCCCGTCTTCATCGTGCTTTCGATAGGCCGAAATGAACGCGCTGCCGGCCCGGTCGAAGAACGAGAGGATCCCTTCGTGCAAGGGCAGACCCGCCCGCAGGATGCAGGCCACTACCGGCTCTTGCGCCGGAACGCTCATGATTTTCTCGCCGAGCGGCGTCTGTACCACCTTGGTCTCGTAAGGCAGTTCCTTGCTGATTTCATAGGCGAAAATCTGCCCGATCCGACGGAGGTTCGTCCGAAACCGCATCGGGTCTTTCTGTATCTCTACATCCCTGAGTTCGGCCATGAAACGGGCAAACTGCGAGGGAATCTGTTCTAAAACACGTGTCTCCATAGCGGGGGCAAAGGTAAGAAAAAGACTTTGAATGCCATAGTCGTGAACAAATCGGTATCGGCCACAAAGGCTCACGGAATCTACTAATTATCAAAATCTTCCCTATAAATCCTCGATTTCCCCGCTGCGAAAATCGCTAAATTCCCGATTTCCCCGAAACTAAGCCGGAATCGCGGGTCCGCAGGCACCGATAGCTCCCTCGTAAAACGCATTTCTATCCGGTGGATGGAGGTATCGATGCGCAGGACAAGGAGGGAGCATACTTGAGTATGTGACCGACTTGGACGAGCATCGTAACGAAGCAGACACCGATAGATATGCGTTTTACTCTAGCTCCACAATAGTAATCCCCGCACCCCCCAAATCCTCCCGCTGGTCGTGGTAATCGGCCACATGCGGGTATTTGGAAACGATGCTGCGGACAAGCTGGCGCAGGACTCCGTTGCCTTTGCCGTGCAGGATTTCCAAATGGTGGTCGCCATAGAGCATGGCATCGTCCAAAAGCTTGCGCACGCAGGCATCGGCCTCATCCACCCGCATACCCCTAATATCAGCATAGGGCTTGAAAGTGGCCCGGCCCTCGTTGATGCCAGCCATGCTGACCGAGGATTTCTGCTGGCTCTCGTCCTGCTGCCGCGCTTCGGCTCGTGAAAGAGGCTGCAAGGAATCCATAGCCACCCACATGCTCATATAATCGAAATCAATCCGAGCCTGCTTGCCTTTCACGTCCGAAATCTTGGCCACATTGCCGTTCCAACGAGCCCATGAACCTACAGCCAATGGCAGAAGGACACTCTGAGAAGCATCGACCGCCTTGCCGCCAAACGCCTTGCCGCCGGAAACCTTGACCATTTTAGCTTTGCCCGAACTTCTGGCATCGCCCGTTCCCGAAGCCGACCCGACCGAAGCCGAACGAGCCGCATCTTTCTTCCCGGAATCCGGTACTTCCCGTCCGGCATCCACTCGAAACCTGTCCAAGGCATCCGGCTTCCCGGATTCCTGGCCGTTCGAGAAACCCGTTTCCGCCTCTTCCGCCAAAGCCTTGCGCAAACGCATCGTGGCCTCTTTCTCGGCCTGCGCCTCCTTGATCTCCCGGATAGTCCGCTCTATCTCCGCGTTGGCCTTCTTGACCAAAGCCTTGGCCTCGCTCTTGGCATCGCGCAACAAAGCCCCTCTCTTTTCCTCCAATTCGGTCAACAGCTTGGTATATTTCTCTAATGTGGAAGACAGCAGCTCGTCGGCGACCGCCACTTCATGCTTCTGCCGGCTCAAATCGTGCTTTTCCACCTCTATCTGCTGGAGTTCCCGCTCAAAATCCATCTGCCGCCGGCCTACTTTCTTGAAAGCCGAAGCCAGAAGCGTATCCGGCAAACCGATTTTGCGCGCAATCTCGAAAGCGAACGAACTGCCCGGAAGCCCCTTGCGGAACACGTAAAGCGGACGCAGGTCCTCCTGATCGAACAGCATCGCCCCGTTGACAATGCCCGGATGATGCTTGGCCATCAGCTTCAGATTGGTGTAATGCGTGGTCACGATGCCCATCGCCCCTTTTTTCAGCAGGGTCTCCACCACCGCCTCGGCAATGGCGCCGCCCATCTGAGGTTCGGTCCCGCTGCCCAATTCATCGCTGAGGAAAAGCGTCTGGCGGTTGGCATTTTCCACCCAGAACTTCATGTTTTTCAGATGGGAACTATAAGTAGAAAGGTCGTTTTCAATGGACTGCTCATCGCCTATGTCCACAAAAATGTTGCGGAAACAGCCCATCCGGGAATCCTCCCGCATGGGAACCAGCAGGCCGCACTGCATCATGTATTGCAGCAAGCCTACCGTCTTGAGGCAAACCGACTTTCCCCCGGCATTCGGCCCGGAAATAATCACGACCCTTTCCTTTTCTTCCAAACACAGATTCAATGGCACCACATCATCCGGACGATTGTCTTCCTGTGGCGAACCGGCCAAGGCAGAATCACCGGATATTTCTTCTCCCGTCCCTCCGGCATCGCTTTTCCGCCGGGCTTTCCTCTTCTGCAAGGTCAGATACAGGATTGGATGCCGGGCTTCGCGCCATTCAAAGCAAGGCTCTTTCTCCACCAAAGGCATCCCCGCGTTCAACAAAATCCCCAATTTGGCCTTGGCTCGCAAGAAATCTATCGCCGTCAAAAATCGGTATGCCTGCAGCAATTGATCCAAATCGGGTCGAATCTGCGCCGTGAAACGCTTCAGAATCTCGATGATTTCCATGCGCTCCTCATTGCGCAGCTCCACAATCTCGTTGTTCAGATTGAAGATTTCCTCCGGTTCCATGAAGACCGTCTGCCCGGTGGAAGACACGTCATGGATGAAGCCACGCATACTCTTCTTGTAGGCCGAAGCCACCGGAATCACCAAGCGTTCGTTGCGCACCGTCACATCGGCATCGTCCTCCACCCAGCCCTGCTGCTTGGCCAAAGACATGTACTTGCCAATGTAACGCTGCGTATCGGCCGATTTACGGCGAATCATCGTCCGGATCCTAAGCAGGTTTTCCGACGCATTGTCCCTCACCTCGCCCATCCGGTCCAAAATGGCATCAATCCAAGGCAGGATACGGATATCTATCATCAAACGCTCCGAAAATTCGGTCAAACGAGGATAGGCTTCGGGGTCGATCTTGGAAAAATACTTCTTGATTTCGCTCAGCGTGGTATAAGAAGCCCTGAAACGCTGCAAGCCTTCCAACGTAATATAAGTGCCTTCTATCCGGAGACGACCCAGCTCAGTACCCAAATCGTAATAGTCCTGCGATGGAAAGGCCTTTTCCAGCATCAGAAGCTGCTTGAACTCAGCGGTTTGCTCCAAATACAACTTAAGCTTGTCGAAAGGCCAGACCGGTTTGATCCTCGATGCCAAAGCCGCTGCCGATTCAGTGATGCACTCTTTCTGCAAAAGCCCGACAATGGTGTCGAATCCTATTTTCTGGGTAAATGATTCTGGATACGTCAATTCTTCAATCCCTCTTTCTTTATGAATGTCCCTTTCCCGGCCCCCTCGCATTCCGCCCCCTCGCACAAGAAACCCCTCAAGGCAGGGAAAGCCGGGCACGATGCTTGCCGCGCCCGTTCCGGCAATGAAGCTGCATGGCCTCCTTTCCTGCAAGAAAGCCGCAAGGCCGGAACCAGCATGGCACAATCCCTTATTTGCAGAAAGCCCGCAAGCACGGAAGCAATCGCACGCTTGCAGGCCTAAGGGAACGCCGGTCTTTCAGCATAAGAACCCGGACAAGCTCGATGATTACAGTACGAACTTGAACGGAACCGCCATGCCATCCTGGAAAACCCGCCCTATGTACATCCCGCTGGAACACCCCGACATGTCTATCGTGGCAGTGCCTGCCGGGACAGAACGCATCAAAGCTCCCTGGATGTTATACACTTCCACCTTGTCGAACCCAAGGCCTTGCGGCAAGCGCACCGTCTTGGCTGCATGGTCGACATACACCCGGATCTGGTCAGGACGGGTCGCCGCAAAACTGTTGGACAAATCCTCGTCAGCCATGAAACGCGTGTAGACCGGCAATTCGGCCTCTCCATCGTAAATAGCGGCCACCCCCACATAAGCAGTGGTATCCAAGGCCAAGGTCGCTATCGAATCCGATAAAGTCCATTCGTAAAACAGGTTCGGCGTTTCCCCTATGGTTTCGCCGTCCATGACAATCCGGTACGACTCCACGGCGGCATCGTCGGGAGCTTCCCAAGTAATCCGCGTCCTCTTGGTGGAAGGATTCCACCGCGCATCCAGCGCATCCACCTGCCGGCCGGCCAGATTTTCCATGTATTGCATGGCAGCAGGCACGTAAGTGCAGCCGTCCCTGGCCGTTTTCTGAAGCAAATCGCACATCTGGTACGCATTCAGTTCCGGATAATAGGAAAGTATCAGGCTGACAATCCCCGTCGTCAGAGGCGTAGCCATCGAGGTGCCGGCCATGGCATCGTAATACTTGCCCGAAAACTCGGGCTTGCTGGAATAATAATTCGTGACTCCATAGGTAGTACTGAAAATCAAGACCTCATCGCTCTCGCGCCCGTTCACCATCAAGGAACCTCCCGGAGTCCATACATCCACCCACGAACCGTAATTGGAGAAAGAAGCCCGGCTGCCATCCGAATTGAGCGCACCCACAGAAATAACCCCTGCATAATCAGCCGGGTAATTAGGCACGTCCAGCTTGGCATCGTTGCCTGCCGCCGCCAGCAAGATAATGCCCTGCTGGACCATGGCATTGAACAAGCGGTTTTCGATGCCGCTGTACGCCTCGGAACCAAACGACATGCTAATCACGTCCACATCTTGCTCCGAAGCCCAGACAACGGCCTCCATGGAACGGGGAAGCGCATCGGAAGCGGCATCGTTGGCCGCTTTCACGCCCACCAAAGTAGCTCCCGACCCGTAAGAGGCCACACCTTCACCATTGCCTGTGATTGCTCCTGCCAGACCTGCGCAATGAGTCCCGTGAGACCAGAGATAAGCGGAACTCAGCCTGTCCGGAGGCGTTCCTGGCTGGTTCTGCCCCACATAACGAGGAGGCGCAGACGAACCAAGGACAGAATTGTAAGCGTCATACATGTTGGCTGAATCCAATTGCAGGTCGGGATGCCCGCCCCATACGGCGTTGTCGACAATAGCGACCCGGATGTCCGGGCTCGCCGCATACTTGCCATAAATCTCGGGGAACCCTGTCTGTTCCAAATGCCAGGAAGTATTGATACCGCCCACCTCTCCGTAGAAAGGATCGTCGGGGACGGAATCCTCCTTGGACGATGCCGGAGCAAAACGGCCTTGAATCTTGCGCATCGGCACTCTTTCAATCAGCTCGATACGCGAATCGGCCTGCAACTCCTTGATAAAATCTTCAAACTTAGACAAACTGTCCATATAAACGCAGAACGTATTGGCCAGAACAGCGTCCGAACCCAACCGAAGACTGAATGCATGATCCTGCAAGCCATACATCTTGCTCTCCGATTTTGCAGCAAGGAAAAGAGCCGATACAGGGACATGCCGATCAGTGGATTTAGGCAGATTCAATGCTCCTGCCTTGAACTGCACGTAAAGCGCACCGGGAACATAAAGACCGCTTTCCGACATGCCTTGCTGCTGCGCGGAAACTGTAAAAACCGCCCCAAACAGCATAGCTGCGGCAAACAAAGAAAGTATCCTCTTCATTTTGATATTTTTAATGTATTTAATCCATAAGGAAGGCACGCTCGAACACAAACGGACCAAGATGCCTTTCTTTTCCTAAACGGGCGCAAATGTAAGAAAGTGTCGGGACTTTTACACGCCTCAGTGATTCCATCCATCTTATAATCGTCCACAAGTCCATACAAATACCCCAAAATCGACAAAACATGTACCAAAAGCAACACGGATTTACCGGAACGCCACGAAGAACCTCCAAGGAACATCCAAGACGTGGCACCGCTCGATAGCCGGGATGCCCTCTCTGCAAAAAAACATCCAAGACCCAGGAAAGGAAAAAAGGATTTGCCTTTCCCCGCAAATAGCTTACTTTTGCTGTTTTGGAACTTACGGCAAAGCCTCTGCCGTTAATTTAAGGCAGGTTTTATAAATTAGGTCGAGGGATTTTTCCGCTGGGCGAGTGGAGTTTTGCAGGTCGAAAACAGCCGAAGCAAAGCCACCGCTCAAAACAGGCCAAGGCCGCAGAACCGGAAACAGAGAGGAAAAATGCATAGACACCTTGTCCATTACCACATACGCTGGCTCGGAAAATTCAACCGATGGAAGGAGAAACATCTGTCGGACAGGAATTTCATTGTCTCCTTGAGCATCGTGGTGGGCTTCCTCAGCGGGCTAGCTGCCGTCTTGCTGAAAAACATGATTTTCTACTTCAGCGAGTTCATCATCAACCTCCATGCCGCCGATTCCGAAAATTACCTGTACTTGTTCTTGCCGCTGGCCGGTGTCACCCTTTCCTATCTATTTATCCATTATGTAGTCAAAGATAATGTGAGCCACGGCGTGAGCCGAGTGCTGTATGCATTCAGCCGTGCCAAAGGCCGCATCAAGCGCAGCCGGATGTACTCTTCGATCGTGGCCTGTACCGTAACGATCGGTTTCGGAGGCTCGGTGGGACCGGAAGCCCCGGTAGTCCTGACCGGTGCCGCGATAGGCTCCAATGTAGGACGCACTTTCAATCTCGATTTCAGGCAGTTGGTGTTATTGATCGCTTGCGGTTCGGCCGGTGCCATTGCCGGCATCTTCAGCGCCCCGCTGGCCGGGCTGGTATTTGCATTGGAAGTGCTGATGATCGACCTGACGATGGCTTCCCTGATTCCTATCCTGATTGCCTCGACCACCGGGGCTGTCACGGCCGCCATTTTCCTCGGGCGTTCGGCCACATTCCATTTCGATGTCGCTTCCGACTTCCTGTTGCAGAACCTGCCGTTCTATCTGCTTTTAGGCATCGTAGCCGGTTTCGTTTCCTGTTACTTCCTGTTCATGAACGAGAAAATCGGACAGTATTTCAGCAAGATAAACAAACCGTGGAAACGCATCCTGATAGGCGGCATCAGCCTCAGCCTGCTCATTTTCATTTTTCCCCCTCTCTACGGCGAAGGCTTCAATTTCCTGTCGGACATTTTCACCGGCAATTATTCCAACCTTTTCAACAATACCGTTTTCTACTCGCTTCAAAACAACTACTTCGTCTTTTTCGGATTCATCCTGATCCTGATTCTGATCAAGGTGATTGCCACCGGACTGACCAACGGGGCCGGAGGGGTCGGAGGGGTATTCGCTCCCTCCATGTTCGTCGGCGCTTTCCTGGGATTGTTCCTGGCGCAGCTCCTGAACGTAATCTTCGGCCTGAACCTGCCCGTACCCAACTTCGCGATGGCGGGCATGGCCGCCCTAATGGCCGGGGTCATGCACGCGCCATTGACCGCGATCTTCCTCGTAGCCGAGATTACCGGAGGCTACAATTTCTTCATCCCCTTGATGGTCGTTTCGGCATCGGCCTACCTGGTAAGCCGCTATTTCAACCCGCATTCCATCTACACCAAATCCTTGGCATTACGAGGCGAGCTCCTGACCCACAACAAGGACACGGTGATTCTTTCGATGATGAGCATCGAACGCCTCATCGAACACAACTTCGTGACGGTGAAACCGGAAGACAGCCTTGGTAATCTGGTCAAGGCCATCAGCCAGTCTTCCCGCAACATCTACCCGGTAACGGACGAGAAAGGGCATTTCTACGGCTTGGTATTCCTCGACGATATAAAAACCTTGATTTTCCGACCCGAACTCTACAACCAGATTCTGGTCAAAGACCTGATGTATATGCCCAAAACCATTATCTACCGCCAAGAGACAATGGAAGAAGTGGCCAAGAAGTTCCAAAACAGCAAGGATTACAATATCCCGGTCTTGGAAGGCGAGAAATACGTGGGATTTGTCTCGCGAGCCAATGTATTTTCCAACTACCGGGTCAAGGTCAAAGAATTTTCAAACGATTAAATCATTGTAAACGAAATAAACATGAAGAAAATGCCTATCATCCTGAGCATGACCGGATTTGCATGGGTCTGCGCATTCGGCATCGCACAAGCCCAGGATAGCCAGCAAAGACCTGAAAACCAGCAAAAACCGGAAGCACGGATTTTAGAGGTGAAAGCCGCTGTCAAGGAAGGGAAAAGCCTTGAAATCGGCCACTTGATGGACCGGGATCTCTACCCGGAAGGGGTCGCCCAGCTGCAATGGTATGAAAACGCTAAAAGCACGACCTATTTCTACTCCCAAGGCGACAGCCTGATGCAGGCTTCCCTCAAAGGCGATGCCAGCCTTCTTTTCAGCAAGGACCAACTGGCGCAAGACCCTGCCATCGGAGAGAGCTTGCATTACCTGCCTTATATTTTGAAAGCCGAAAACAACCGGCTTTTCATGCTCTACGGTTCGGACATATTAGTTTACAACTTGGCCGACAAGAAGATAGAAAGCCGGAATTCCTTGCCCGAATCCGGAAACTGGGATATTGCCGGAAAAAGCGGCAACATTGCTTACACGGTAGCCAACAACCTGTATGTCCGGGCTGCCGAAGCCACTGAAAGCATGGCGGTGAGCAATTATCCCGACACCGGCGTGGTGGTAGGCGCCAACGACGTACACCGCAACGAGTTCGGGATTTACAAAGGCACCTTCTGGTCCAATCAGGGCGACAAATTAGCCTATTACTGGATGGACGAGAGCATGGTGCGGCTCTACCCTATCCTCAACTACCTGCAAGACCCGACGCAGGTCAACAATATCCGTTACCCGGAAGCGGGCCGTGCCATGCACGAAGTGAAGGTGGGCGTCTTTGACGTGGCTACCGGCAAGAACCTGTATCTTGAAGCCTTTGCCGACCCTTCCCATACCTACATCCCCAGCGTGACCTGGAACCCGGACGGCTCGGAAATCTACGCCGTCATCTTAGATCGCAACCAGAAGGATCTCAGCATGGTATGCTACGATGCCGCTACCGGGGAAATCAAGAGGACGGTATTTGAAGAGCATAACGACATCTATGTGGAACCGGAAGCCAACCCGGTTTTCCGCCCAGGCCATCCCGACCAGTTCCTCTGGTTCAGCGAACGCAAGGGCTACAACCATATCTACCTGTACAACACGGACGGGGAATGCCTGAAAGCCGTTACTCCGGACAACGAGCCTTGGATGGTGACTTCCTTTGTGGGTTTCAGCCCGGACGGCAACACTGCTTATTATATGAGCACCCAGGAAAGCCCGTTGCAGAACAACCTCTACAGCGTGAACCTGAATTCGGGCAAAATCCTGCGCCTGACGAAGGCCGATGGCTCGCATTCGATACAGATGCACCCCTCCGGCAAATATTTCATCGATGTCTACGGCTCGTCCGAAATGGGCCGAAAGACCCAGATTATCGACAACAAGGGAAAGGTTGTCAAGGTCCTGAAGGAAGACAAGAATCCTTTGGACGGTTATATCACGCCTGAGTTCCGCCTTTTGAGCCTCAAATCCGCCGATGGGAAGACCGACTTGTACGGCCGCATGATCCTGCCGCCCGATTTCGATTCCACCCGGAAATACCCGGTCTTGGTCTATGTTTATGGAGGCCCTCACGCCCAGCTGATCACGGAAAGCTACAATTACGGCTGCGGCCACTTCCTGCGTTTCATGGCCCAGCAGGGATACATTGTCTGGACCTTGGACAACCGAGGTTCGGCCAACCGGGGCTTTGCCTTTGAAACGGCCACGCACCGGCATTTGGGCGATGCCGAAACCGCCGACCAGATGCAAGGCATCGCTTACCTGAAAAGCCTGCCTTATGTGGATGCCGAGCGCATCGGCGTGGACGGCTGGAGCTTTGGCGGCTTCATGACGCTGACCTTGAAGACCCGCTATCCGGATGTGTTCAAAGTGGCTACTGCCGGCGGTCCGGTCATCAACTGGGCCTGGTACGAAATAATGTACGGCGAACGCTACATGGGCACGCCTCAGGACAACCCGGAAGGCTACGAAAAAGCGAACCTGCTCAACCGCGTGGATTCAATCCGGGGCAAGGTGATGCTGCTGCAAGGCGGCCTGGATCCGGTGGTCACGCCCAAGAACAGCACCACTTTTGTGCAAAGCTGCATCCAGAAGAACATCCCGATCGATTTCTTTGTTTATCCGAACCACGAACACAACGTGATAGGCCCGCAGCGAGACCACCTGTTCCAGAAATGGTACGAATATTACCAACAGAACCTGTAAGACAAGATGCCGGAAAACAATTCTTTGCATCAAGGGAATAATGCCCTGGCGGGCGAACCCACAGAGAATAATTGCGCTGGTCGCCCGCTTCCGGCTTCGGCACGGGAGCAGGCGGTCCGTTCCATCCGCATCGAGGATTACGACTACCCCTTGCCGGACGAACGCATCGCGCTGTATCCCTTGCCCCGGCGGGACGAGTCGAAGCTCTTGGTCTACCGTCCGTTCTTAGAGGGCAAGCAAGCTTTGCAGGCTTCTGTCTTCAAGCATATCACCAAGTTTTTGCCCAAGCCGTCCTTGTTAGTGTTCAACAATACAAGGGTGGTACGAGCCCGATTGGTGTTCTTCAAGGAGACTGGTGATTTGAAGGAAGCCGACACCATAAAGGCAGCCGGGGCTTTGCATGGGAAGGCCGGTTCGAAGCCGGAAGCCGCCCAAAGCAAGGCGAAAGGGAACCCGCCGGCCCGAATCGAGGTCTTCTGCCTGGAACCGACTCAGCCTGCCGACATTGCCCTGGCATTTTCTTCTACCGGACGCTGCCGGTTCAAATGCCTGATAGGAAACAACAAACGCTGGAAAAACGGCTTGCTTCGGATGGCTTTTCCTTTGCCGGACGACCATACGTCCTCAAAAAACGGGATTGCCGCAGATTCGACCAATGGCATTGGACCAAACTATCCCACACAGACTGATACGATAGCTTCCCCGCGCCGAGACGAGGCCCCCAACGAACCCATCGATGGCAAGCACGCGCATACAGGCGAACTGCGGGTGGAAAAAATCGGGAGCTTGGAGGATGCGTTCGAAGTGGAATTTTCCTGGAGTCCGGAACATTTGAGCTTTTCGGAAGTCCTGGAACAGGCAGGGAAAGTGCCGCTGCCTCCCTATATCCACCGTCAGGCGGAAGAGTCCGATACCGAACGCTACCAGACGGTCTTTGCCCGTTACGATGGCTCGGTAGCCGCCCCGACCGCCGGCTTGCATTTCACGCCGCAAATCCTGCAAAGCCTGCCCGACTTGGGCATCGAACGGGACTTCATCACCTTGCATGTAGGGGCAGGAACGTTCAAGCCAGTCAAAGCGGACCATATCGGCGAGCATTCGATGCACCGGGAACACATCTCGGTGAAACGGGAATTCGTTCAGCACCTGTTAGCGGCTTTGGAAAAAGAAGTGCCGGTCATCCCGGTAGGAACCACTTCGATGCGGAGCTTGGAGTCTTTGTACTGGATCGGTGCCCGAATCAAAATGGGTTCGGAAAAATACCCGGTTTTAGCGCAAGGAGAGTTCGAGGTGGACCAATGGGATCCCTACGGCGAACTGGCCGAAGCGGGTTTCAGCCCGGCAGACAGCCTGCGTGCTATCCTGGACTACTTGGACGACAATCATTTGGACGAGCTGCACGGGCATACGGCGCTGATGATCGCGCCGGGCTACCGCTTTGCGTTCTGCAAGGGAATCGTCACCAATTTCCATCAGCCCAAGAGTACTTTGCTGCTGCTAGTATCGGCCTTGATCGGCCCCGCATGGCGGAAAATTTACGATTTTGCCTTGGAAAACGGCTTCCGTTTTTTGAGTTATGGGGATAGTTGCTTATTTTTACCGCTTGGTTCGGACGCGAATCCGAGGCCCGAAAGCGAGCCAAAACGGCTCTCCGAGCGGGAAAGCGTAATGCCGGACACGTATAATGCAAATTAATTAAGGCGGGCGATGCCTGTCTTTCATGTATAATCAAACATTCAAACAAACGATGAAACAGCTCGTTTTGACGATGGGGCTCGCTTTGGCCGTGGTTTTCTCGGCCCAGGCCCAGAAAAAGAACAAAAAGGGGAACGAGGAACCTTACCAATTCACCGAAGTGAAGGTCATCCCCAACACCTCTGTAAAAGACCAGAACCGTTCAGGTACCTGCTGGAGCTTTTCGGGTATTTCTTTCTTGGAATCCGAAGTGTTGCGTATCAAAGGCGATACCGTGGATTTGTCGGACATGTACCCGGTTTACAAATGCTATGTATTGAAAGGCGACAAGTACGTGCGCATGCATGGCCGTACCGAACTGGCCACCGGCGGTGCCAGCAATGACGTGGCCGATGTGCTGGAAGTGTACGGGATGGTGCCCGAAGATGTCTTCCCCGGCTTGAACTACGGGGTCGATGCCCATGACCACAGCGAATTGGATGCCGTTCTGGGCGGTTTCCTGAAAGGGGTCGTAAGAGGCAACAGGCCTACCACGGCTTGGAAAGATGCTTACGTGGGCATTCTGGAGAGCTATCTGGGCGAAGATCCGGAAACCTTTACCTACAATGGCAAGGAATACACGCCGCGCAGCTATGCCGATGAATTGGGCCTGGATGCCGACAACTATATCAAATTCACTTCCTACACCCACCACCCGTTCTATACGCAGTACGAAATGGACGTGCCCGACAACTGGAACCACGGCATGGTTTACAATGTGCCTTTGGACGAATTCCAGCGCATTGTGGAAAATGCGGTAGAAAACGGCTACTCCTTGGTATGGGGCGGCGATGTGAGCGACCCGGGCTTCTCCTGGAAACACGGCGTGGCTATCATGCCGGATGCTGAAATCACCGATTTGACCGGCACCGACCGCGACAAATGGGAAACGATGTCGCAGGACGAGAAACGCAAAAGCGCTTACAGCTTCGAACGTATCGTTCCTGAAAAGCAAATCAGCCAGGAAGACCGTCAGAAGAACTATGACAGCTGGGCTGCTACCGACGACCACGGTATGCACTTGGTAGGTATCGCCAAAGACCAGAAAGGCAACACCTATTTCAAGATCAAGAATTCTTGGAACGTGTCGAACATCTACGATGGCTACCTCTATATGTCGGTGCCTTTCTTCCGCGCCAACACCTTGGACATCATGGTGCATAAGGATGCTGTGCCGGCGGATATCCGCGCCAAGCTCGGCATCTAATTGTTACTTTTCTTTGCGTTCAAAGAAAAGTAACCAAAAGAAAAACTTACCGGCGGACTCGCAAGGGCGGTCTGCCGGTATTTTTTTTAATGAATGTCCGCATGTTCCCAAATTAGCAAAGTTTAAACCGCCAAGATGTCCGATAGGCGTGTATTGGAACACTTTATGCTTGATGCGAGATGTATGGACAATAAAAACGTATATGATATGACCCTG
>JADIMZ010000086.1 GCA_017694335.1 Candidatus Pullibacteroides excrementavium | reverse complement strand
GGATGTGACGGACGACATCGAGGTGGATAGCTCCAATCTGAGCTACACCGATGCGGATTACAAGATCATGGCCAACCAGATGTACGTGGCGATGAAGGGTGCTGGGACGGATACGCCTGCAATCGAGCGCGTCTGCAAGAAGCTGAACAATGTGGACGACTGGAACGCGCTAGTGAAAGCCTTCGGGGTCAAGAGCGTGTCGAACTGGTTCTACAAGTTCAGCGGGACGCTCTACGACTGGTTGCAGGATGAGCTTTCGGCTCGTGAAATAAGGAAGTTGAACGAAGAAATCTTGAACAATATAGGAGTGACTTTGTGATGAAGAAAGGTTGGGTAGTTTTCAGTGTGCTTTTGGTTGTGGCGGCTGCGGTGCTGCTGTATGCGTTCCGTGACCGGATTTTCGTGAAGAAGGTGGATGACGGCGGTGATGAATCGGGCAGCAGCGAGGAAAGCGTGGCGACGGCATCGGAATTCCCCCTGAAGAGAGGAAGCCAGGGCGACAAGGTGACAGCCTTGCAGAAGTACCTCAATTCCGTGCTAGCATTGGCACCTTTGCTTGATCCGGAGCTGGACGTGGACGGCATCTTCGGCGACAAGACGGCGCAGGCGTGCGCTACCGCGTTCGGCGAGCCAGTGTGCAGCGAAGCCAATTACAAAGCTTACGTGGAAGGCAAATACTAATCGCGATGAACCTCATAGATACAATCAACCAGATCCTGAACAAGGAAATCGAAATGCCGGCCTTCAAGCTGGAAATCGACACGATGTCGGTAGTGAAGGCCTGCGGCGTGGTGCTTGCCATGCTGTTTGTTTACTTGATTCTGAAAAAACTGATATAAGATGATTCTGGAGGAGAGATACAAGGGCAAGGACAAAACCATCTTCATGCAGAACTTGCGAGGGGTGGCCAGGCGGCTTGGCATCCGCCCGGAGTGGTTGTTGGCGGTGATGTGGAAGGAGAGCCGTCTGGAGCCCGGTGCCTTGAATGGATCCACCGGGGCCAGCGGACTCATCCAGTTCATGCCTGCCACGGCATCCGGCCTCGGCACTTCGGCGGAGGCCATACGGCAGATGGACGGTTCGGAACAGCTGCATTACGTGGAAAAGTACCTGAAGCCGTACAAGGGCAGGATGGACAGCTACGAGGATGTGTATTTGGCCGTGTTCTTCCCTGCCGGTCTGGGCAAGGCCGACAGCTGGGTGCTGCATTCGTCCGCGCTGCCCGCCTCGGTGGTTGCGGCTTCCAATCCGGCGGTCGATATGGACGATGACGGCCAAATAACGGTAGCGGAGTTCAGGAGATATTGCTACTCCGGGTTCACGGACGCGGAATCCGCCGAATTAAAAAAAAAGGAATGAAGACATTGAACATCATAAGCGGGTGCTGCCTCTTGGTAGCCGGTGCTTTGATTTTATATAGCGCTTTCAGATGAAGGATGTAGTCTTGTCGGTGATAGGCTTGCTGGCGGGTGGCGGTCTTGGGTCGCTCCTTTCCACGCGCTACGTGCGCAAGCTCAAAAAGGAGGAAGCCCGGCAGAAGGAGACGGAATCGGATGTGAACGAGTTCAAGGCACTCAGGACGATCATCGACGGGCTGACGGAAGAAGTGAAATTCCTGCAAGACCGCCTGCACTCGCAGGTGGAGATGTCGGACGCGCTTTGCAAAGATTGCACATACAAGCAGTTTTACATGAAAATGGAGAAACGGGCGAATGAGAAGATTAATGCCAAGGGCGCGATGGCTGTTGTGCCTTACGCTTGCCCTCGCGGTGTCGTGTTCCCCGCAAAGGAGGATGAGCCGTCTGGTGGAGCGTCACCCGGAACTGGTTCGTGATACGGTGTTCGGGATCTCGGCGCGGCTTCCGGTGGCGGCGGTATCGCTCGACACGGCTTTGAGGTATGCGGTGGATGACACGGTGCCGGTCGAAAACGGGGCTTTCACGGGATTTGTCGTGGTCTCGGATTCCTCGCTGCGGATCGCCTTGGAGACAAGGCCGGACACGCTGGTTTTCGATACTGCGATTACGCTTCCAGTGATTGAAGTGAAAAACATGGAGAAGAGAGGGACAGGGGGGCTTTGGTTCGTTTTGTGCCTCTCTTCGATTTTGTTGATAATAGTAATTTTAAGGAAATGAACAAGAAGATTTGGCTTTATGTCTTGATACTGGTGCTGGCCTATTTCATCTGGGATTATGTCAGGTACAGGCATACAGAGGAATGGTGGCTCAAGCGATTCATGAGCTATCCGGGTTGCACGCCGGATGAGCTTGGCTTTGAAAATTCGATGTATGCGGCCATGCGGCATCTGGAACGCTTGAGAAAGTTCCATCCGGAAAAGATCCGCGCCAGTTTCGCTTGGTAACTAAATCCAAATCTTCATTCAAGTAATAGGAGGCAATATGTTCAATGAGTTTCAACGCAGCGCGCTGGGCGGCGATTTGATAGAGGACAGGGGCAATGTCATTTATGTCGGAATCTTTCGGCCGGGAACGAATGAGAGCGGCACGGGGAATTGCATGATAAGGCGTATAGAGCAGGTGAAGGATGAAGAAAAAGGCATCGTCACCACGCGAACCACCTACCCTTCCGGAAACAACTTCGACTACGGGGACACCTGGTCGGAACGAGATAACTACGAGTACATGTACGCTAAATCGAAATAAATAGTGCCATGCTTGATTTGCAATTGCTGACAGGCCATGTGGTCATACGCGGACAAGGCGAGGCCGACAAGATAGCGAATGCGGCCAAGGGTCATATAGGGTTAGCCACGCCGGAAAAGGACGGCCTGATGAGCAAGGAAGACAAGGCCAAGATGGACAGCCTGTCTGATTTCTCATTCGGAGATGAGGCCGGCACCGTATGCGAGGGGAATGATCCTCGTTTGTCTGACGCTCGTCCGGCTGCAGGCGGCAACGCTGACAGTGTCGGAGGAATTGCGGCCGGCATGCTTGAGACGAAAGAAGGCGCGCAGGCCAAGATCAACGCAGCACTGGAAGTGGTCAAGAAATACATAGATGAACATGGAGGCTCTTCCCAATGGGCGACCTGGGAGACTCCGATTGAAACAGCCGGAAACTGGCCGGGATATGGAACCGTGTACGCAGAGTGGAAGGATTGGGAGGTAAATGACACAAATAACAATCAATAAACAAAACATTAAAAACATTAAAAACAAAGAAAATGGCAACAGGAATTAATGCAATTCTGCATCGTGTGAACGCCTTGCCGGAGACATTGGTCAAGGGACACATGTATTTCGTGAAGAGCGAAGGGCTGCTTTATGTAGCCACTTCGGAGTCGGCATCTGAATGCTACAGCGGCATCAAGAAGGTGAGCTGGAGCACCAGCACGCAGGAGCTGGTGGTAACACCTGCGGTAGGTGCTGCCGTCACGGTGGACCTCTCGGCTTACGCCAAGGCAAGCCTCGTGGGCGACCTCTCCAGCTTGAATACCGAGGCCAAGGGAGACCTCGTGACGGCCATCAACGAGGTGCTGGCCGCCGTGGGCGCAGGAGGAACTTCCGCGCAGGTGACCATGACCGAAGGCACGGCCTCGGGCTACGCCAAGACCTACACCCTCAAGCAGGGGGAGAGCACGGTCGGGACCATCAACATCCCCAAGGACATGGTGGTGCAATCGGGTGTTGTGGAAACCAATCCTTCCGGACAGGACGAAGGCACTTACCTCGTGCTCACTCTGGCGAATGCCACCAATGACAAGGTGTACATCAACGTGGGCAAGTTGGTAGACATCTACCAGGCCAAGGCTTCCGCCGCGCAGGTCCAGCTGGCCATCGACGCCGAGACACGCGAAATCAGCGCGTCCATCGTGGCCGGTTCCGTGACCTCCGCCGAATTGGCCGCCAGCGCGGTGGTGACAGCCAAAATCGCGGACGGCAACGTGACCAAAGTCAAACTGGCCAGCGATGTGCAAGCATCCTTGGGCAAAGCCGACACTGCCCTGCAAAAGGCCGACATCGCCACCGGCACATCCAACGGCTCTATCAGCGTGGACGGCACTGACGTGCAGGTAAAAGGGCTTGGCTCGGCCGCCTACAAGCAGGATACGGCCTTCGATGCGGCCGGGACGGCAGAAACCAAGGCCGCAGCGGCTTTGGAATCGGCCAAGGAGTACGCGGACGGCCTGCGGACGTGGGGTACTTGGGAGGATTAACCTTTGCCATGGCGGGGAGGGATTCCCGTCATGGGGCATAACGATAAAAACACGACATCATGGACTATAAGTTTCATCGAATAAATACTGTTCCGGCCAAATCGGAACCCGGATGTGTATATTTCGAAAATTCTACGAAGAAGATAAAGCTCGGAGAGGATGACGGCAGTTATGTAGAATTCGGGGGAGGTTCTTCTGTCCAGCCCTCACCGAATGATGTAATCATCGACATCTCCTTGGTACAGGAGACGGAAGGCAGCGTGGAGGAAGAGCCGGAGTTGGTGACCCTTCTACAAAAATATGCCACGGCTGCCAATTCCGGTGCATCGGTCATGCCGAAGCTCTTCGTGAAGGAGACAAAGGAGGTGAGAGGGGCGACGGTGTCATTCATGTACCCAGCTTCCTTCAACGGCAACGTGTTGGAAGTGGAAGGGAAAACCATCATCTATCCCGGCCTGCTCAGCTATACCAAGATGAATCCGGAGTCTGGAATTTTCAACGTGGCTACGACATTCGCGACTATCGTTTATGCGGCTAATACTTTTGCCATCATGGGCATCAAGACCATAGCCATGAGCGGTTCCGGCTCGGCCTCCAAGGTGCTGGCAGAGAACGGCACTTGGGTGAGCCTGCCGTCCATCACGGTGGATTCCGAAATGAGCGACACTTCATCGAATCCTGTACAGAACAAGATTGTCAAGGCCGCGCTGGACGGGAAAGGGGACATCATCGTCATTGACCAGAACGAGTACCTGAACGGTCCCATCTCTTCCGCGCACCTGAACGCGTTGAAGTCGGGAGGGAAGATGCTGTACGTGCGGATTCCAGCAGGAGAAGTAGGAGGATCAATGTATATGTCCTTCATGCCCTGCGCCTACATCTACAACACCACCGCCCTGTACATATCACGCCTTGAACCTATCACTGCCGGCACGCGCCTTTTCATGAAGCTGTACGACAAGGACACGGGCGTGTTGAAAGAGACCTATGCAGTTGTGCTGAAATCTGACGGCGACGGGACGAAGTTCCTTAATGACCAAGGCGAGTATTCCGCCCCGCCAACGCAGGAACGCGGCACGGTGGTCTTCTTTTCGAGCGGGATATCAAGCAGTGTTTCGGGAAAAGGCCTGGCAGTAAAGAAGTCGTCCCTGAAACCGACCGGAATCACACCTGTTGTTGGAAAAGATATAGTAATACAAGTGACTTCCGGTATAATCGGCCTCATCACGTCTTCCGATTTACAGAATTACTATCTGTCCTATGATAACGGGGCATTGCTTCAGGGTATAATAAACTCGTGAGGGAAATGATTTTCAAAAACAACATAAAATAAATACGATGTGACTAGCCTAAATAACTATAATAGTTATTTAGGCTAGTTATTACCAGCAGATTCCGGACAGGGCTTTTTTGTAGTCCTGTTCGGCCAGATGGACATAAACCATAGCTGTATCCACTTTTCGTATTCCGCCAAGGCTCATAACTGTGAAAACATTGCCGGTCTTGGCCGCTATGTGGGTCAGGAAGGTATGCCGACCAACATGCGCCGACATCTTCTTGCTGATTCCGGCCAGCATCGCAATCTGCTTAAGGCAGATGTTGAAGCGAAGTTCGAAGCCCTTTGCATGGCAGGGGAAATCGAAATTGAACCGTTCCCATATCTTGTAAGGTTTTCCATCGAAAAGTATCTTGACAGGCAGATGCGCTTCCGCTGAAGATGAATGCTCCGTTTTTTTCGGCCGAATCACCAGCACATCGTCTTCCATCAGCGAAGGGGTCAGCCTCATGAAATCCGAAATCCGCATTCCGGTATAGCAAAGGAACAGGAACATCCAGCGGTGTTTGTCCAAATGCGCAGGAAGTTCCATATTTTCAAGGCGATCCAGTTCGGATACTGAAAGGGCCGTCTTGTTTCCTTGTACTCTGGGAGCCTTGAACAGGTCGTAAGGATGCTTGCCGGGCGCGTAGGAATAGACACCCTCTTTCGATGCAAGGTTCAGGTATTTTTTGATGTTCTTATGGTGCTTCCAGATAGTGGAATCAGAGAGCTTCCGTTCAATACAGAATTTGTCAAATCCGGCCAGAGTATTGTATGTAAAATCTTTAAAAAGCAACCCGGGAGCATAGGCGTTGAAAACCTTGTAAGTCTTGTAGTGGTCTTCTTGAGTTTGTGGCTGAAGCCTGTACTGTCTCTTGATGGCGTTGAAGAAGTAGCTGTTGAAGCAGGTCTCCTTGCGCGGATCCGTCACAGGCTTCTTCTTGGTGTGGGGCAGCACCTTTGCCAAGTATTCGTAAGTGAACGGTTCCCCGGCCGCGATGGCCGAAATCTCCAGCTCCTGAATCGACTTGACCTGCTTTGCCAGCTGGATGTTGAGTGCTGCCGCTCCGGGATGCCGTACCACGCATTCGTTGGCTTTGTCCCATTGGCTTTCAAGCACATGTATCTTGGTTGGTATGAGGCGGCGGGTAGTTCGGTCGAAGCTTACAATCAGATTGATGCTCTTTTGCCGCTTCTGTGTCTTGTTGCTGCTGAGGGTGAGATGGTATGTGGTCATGGCTTTCAAGGTTTAAGTAACTGATTAAAAACACCCTTGGCCATGTTGCAATACTATTTTCGCGTGCAATACTAATCCGGAAAATAGTGTTGCAGGAGTAAAACGAATTTGGCCTAACGACCGCCTGCAATGGCCTACAAGGGCGCTTTTTTTTTACGGTTTGAATCTTGGAAAGATGGCTTCGCACGACCGCAAGCCTCTGCAACTTGCTGATTTAAAACAAGAAAGGGAAGCTTTTCGGCTTCCCTTGTTGCGGTCCGGACGAGACTCGAACTCGCGACCCCATGCGTGACAGGCATGTATTCTAACCAACTGAACTACCGGACCTCACTCCCCGTCTTTCTCAAACGAGGCTGCAAAGATACTGCTTTTTTTGAAACCTCCAAACATTCTCGTGATTTTTTTTCATTTTTTTTGAGCTACGCAAAAAAAACAGAAAGACATCCCACCTTTACAGTCGAAAAACAAGAAGTTTTCGTAAACCTCGATAAGCGCGTTGAAGCCCAATTTATCGAACCGCATCATCTGCAAATCCGCTTGCTCAATCCGCACTGACAAGTCTCTGCGACTCCTTCCGCCTCCCAAAGCGCTTCCGAACAGGCATCTCCCAAACATCCCAGCATAATCATACCCCTGCTTCTTTGCCCGTAAAACAACGTAAAGAAACACCTTGCCTACGCAATCTTTTTGCGCAACTCAAAAATGATGTTGATGGAGAAAACATAAATCGGACCCAAGATGTATGCTTGAAATAAACTGGAGTTTTTATTTTTCAAACATAATTCTTACTTTTGCTTTGTGGTTGAAAGACCGCGAAGGAGTGTTGAGGGCCGGTAACCAGTCCGTGATTCGAATCCCAACACTCTTTTTTGTTTCCGTAAATTAATGCCTTATTCTCTATTTTACGGATATTCGGCTTCGCCGCATACCCGGTGGCGCCTCGACAATGCAAATTGAGCAAATTCGTTTGCATTGCTCTCGGCTTCTACGTATATTTGCACACTGAAGCCGGAAGGCTTTAAAAGCGTTGAGGGGCAAGTACAGCTTGCGGACGGATCCCAACGCTTTTTTTATTTTCGTGCCATCTTGGCCTCTTCGGCATTGCGAGAAAACCATCCTGATACAAAAGCAAAGTTTTTATGATAGCATGCATGACGAATTAAAAACAAGCATCATCTAGGATAAAGATTCCCCTCTATCTAGTTCCAATATTGACTATGCTTTTACAAAAATTGAAGCTTGAACCACCGACAAGATGAAAAAGGCTCATTTCGCTGCCCAAGGGTTCATAACTAACGCAAGGGGAACAGCAGCCCCTTCCTCAAATACATAATCCGGAAAATGAATCTTACAGTCGAACGCCCTCAACTTTACGACTTTGTCATTTAAGTCCTAACGAAATGCAAATCGAATCTTACAAATAAACAACCCTCTTCGTTTCTCCTGAGAACACATCAAACGAATGGATCCCAAGAACTCGGCATCGCCGGCAACGAAATCCCCGAGGCCATGGCCCGCAAGCTCGACCACGACGCCTTCATGTTCTCCGGATTCAAGATCCACCACGAGCTCAGCGAGGCCGGACTGTCCCTGCGCGACGAGGCCGGGAAACTGAAATCCTACGAGCGGTTCGAGCAGGATGTCCTGAAGATTCACAACACCTACAACCGCAGCTGGCTCAAAAGCGAGTACCAGTTCGCCGTCGCCTCCGCCCAGATGGCCGCCAAATGGCAGGACATCGAGGCCGGGAAAGGCCGCTACCACCTCCAGTACCGCACCGCGGCCGACGGCCGCGTCCGCGAGGAACACGCCGCACTGCACGGCATCACCCTTCCCCCCGACGACCCCTTCTGGGCTTCCTATTTCCCGCCCAACGGATGGCGGTGCCGCTGCACGGCCGTGCAGGTCAACAAGGGCAAGTACCCGCTCTCCGACAGCAGGGAGGCCGTCCGCAAGGGAGAGAAAGCCACCACCCAGCTCGACCGGTTCGGCAACAACAAGGCCGCCATCTTCCGCTTCAACCCCGTCATCGACGAACGGCTCTTCCCTCCCAAGCACCCGTACTGGAAGGTTGACAAGGCTATCGACAGCACGGTAAGCGACACCCTTGTCAAGGACTACAACGTTGTCACGGGAAGCTGCGTGCCATCCGGTCTGGATTCCCGGCAGCAAAGGGAATGGATCGACAATGAACACGACACGGAAGAAAAGCTGAAGATACGGCAAGGCAAAGCCATGTCTTTCAAGGAAGCCGACGGCCTTAAGCCCAATCCTAATTACGGCAAAGAAGATGGGTATTCCATAAACTGCCAGTCGTGCGTGGTCGCCTACGAGCTAAGGCGCAGAGGTTTCGACGTGGAGGCTTGCAAGAGGGTGGAAGAGCCACAGAACATTCCTCAACAGCTTGCCTACAGGACCGAGTGGGCCTGGATCGACCCGGAAACAGGGGAAACGCCCGTCCAAAAAGCGACCAATCCCATATCCAAGCGGGATGTAGACAAGAGGGGGCGTGTCTATGCGGTCTACAAGAAATGGGATGAAATCAACCAGGAGTTGGACGAATTGACCAAAGAACCCGGACGATACCATGTCTCCGTGAAATGGAAAGACCAGGACTGCGGCCATGTCTTTACGATGGAACGCTTCAAGAAAGGGAATGTATTATTTTACGACCCGCAAACAGGCAAGACAAAACAATGGAGTGGTTTCATGCCTGACATAGACACGAAAGCCCCCATCCGTGTCCTGCGTGTCGACAATTTGGAAATCAATACGGATATCATTAACGGGATAGTGAGACCATCTCAAAAAGATAGCGGATAACCTTAAGATGTGAAACCTGAAGAAAAGACAACATGGTCATATCCGGGGTGCATCCCGCATATGGCACAAACTTCCTTGTAATTTGCCATGCGGGGCTTTTCGCCATCCTGGACAAGAACAAATAGAGGATAACCGCTGTATGATCCTGCCAAAAACTTGGAAGAAACGAAAAACACAGCAAAGCCGTTCCACTCTTTTTGGTAGCGGACAATATCGTAGCCCCTTTCCTTGGCAAAGGCTCGGGCTTGGCTTGAATGTTTCTTATCGACAGGCATTGCGGAATTCTTTAATCGGAACAAAGGTAGTGAAAGACATGGACATATCGGC
>JADIMZ010000085.1 GCA_017694335.1 Candidatus Pullibacteroides excrementavium | reverse complement strand
AAAGCGGCAGGTGGGTCATGGCTGAAAAAGAGGCAACCAGCAAGCTTTCGTTCTGAAAGTTGACGATGCATTCGTTCAGGTCGAAATCATTGTGGAACTGAGGCAAGGAATGTTGGATGCATCCGTCGTACGCGATAATGACAGAAGGGGAAAAAGAGCCGTCCAGCGCGAAAGGCGTGTCGAATACCAGCGCCGTTTCCGGATTGGTGGATCGGATCAGTTCTTTTTGGGCTTTTGCCAGCATATCGGTGAAATCGGAATAGTCCAGCAGGCATTCCGGTTCAAACCCGCATATGGCTTCGGCCGGGATTAAAACGATATCGGCTCCTGCTGTGCTGGCTTTTTGGTAAAAATTGGAAATTTTCTTTTTGTTCTCTTCTATGTGAATAGGCCCGAATCCGTCTTGAAGAATGGCAATTTTCATGGTGATAGGTTTGAGTATTGTTTGTTAGACTTTTAGGACTTTTAGAACATGATACCTAGTACCAAGCCTATTTGCTGGTTATTGAAATCAGGCCAAGGATGGGTTTCGCCCTTTTTCAAGGGTCGGATGAACCCGTAATGGTATTCGATGCCGACCAACAGATTCAAGCGCCGTCCAATCTGGTAATTGACTCCGATTTGCCCTACCGCCGACAGGTTGGCCAGCTTGCGGTCTTCTTTTATTTTCTGTTTGTTTGTTACAAAGTCGCCTGTTGCTGGAATCGGGGCAATCATCTGAAGGTCCTTGTACTTGTCCCGGTACGAGAAATCTACGCCAAACCCGAGGTTGGCTCCTGCCGAGAAAAACAACGAAGCCCTGCTATCGGAAAAGTTCCGTGTCTGGATTTTGACACGGACCGGTATCTCGACGTATGAAAATGAAAACGAACGCTTGTAATCGTATGGGCCGTTGATAGCCGAAATCTTTCCTCCCCAAGTGTTGTATGCCACGCCGACACCCACATAGAAACGCCGGAACAGGCGCATGTCGAGCATCACGGTCGGTGTGGCTGAAAAATTGGAACCTGTCCGTTCGTACCGCCGGTTCCCGGCTTCATCCTTATCGACCGAGCTGAGCCAGTTGAGCGTAGGCGTTACATAGATGCCCAAATGAAAGAACCCTTCGTTGGAAGATGTCCGGGGACGGGCCTTCGAGGCGGCACGGCTTGCGGCGGGCCGGGAATGGTCCGTGGGGGTTGGAATCGCCACCGGAGAAGGGAAATCGGCCAGTTCGCCTTCTCCAGCCAAAACCCATGACGGACTGTCGATAAAATCAGGATTGCTGCTTTGAGCCAGTAAGAACGTTCCGAACATCAGGCTCAGGACAAGTATAAGAGCGCGATTCATGAGATTCTTTTTTAGGTGTTTATATCCTCTGCTGACACAGATTGATAATATATGTTCTATGTTTTTCCTAATTTTGGAGCCGGCGGGGAATCTCTCCGCGAGAGCGCGAACGGTTCCATTCAGACAAAGATAAGGAAAAAATCCCTGTCGGAACGATTTTGGGGGTCAATTAATGCACAACAGACGGTGCAGAAACCATTTGAAACAGAAAATATATGATACGATGCGAAAGAAGGGGATTCGGGTTTCGGGGCGGTTTGGCTTTCTTCCTGGTGTTCATGGGGGCTTGCAGTTCTCCGGAAAGCAGACCGGAACCGGTACCTGTGCTTAGGTACGAGAATGCCTTGATGGAGCTGGATACTGCGGACATGCGGGTCGGCCTGGAGGAAATCGCTTCTTCTTATCCCCTTTTTTTTGATGGGGTTGACCTGCAGGATACGCTGAACTTATGGCAATTGAGGAATTTCATAGAGGATCCGGTGGTCAGGCTTCTGCATGCACGTATCCAGGAACAATACGACGCGGATTCCCTGCGGCTCGGCATTTCTTTGGCCGGATTGTTCCGGGAAATGCACCGGCTGGATCCTTCATTCCGGAATCCGGTGGTTTACACGTATATATCATACCTGGATCATCCGAATCGGGTCTTCTTCATGGACTCTGTCCTTGTCGTGGGCCTGGATTTGTATATAGACGGGAATCAGGATCTCATGGATGAATATGGAATCCCTCGTTATATCAGCCAAAGGTTGAATTCAGCCTATCTGTTGCCCGATGCGGCCCGGATTCTTGTCATGTCGCGTTTGGACGCACCGGAAGAAGGATGCCTGCTCGACTATATCGCCTGGGAAGGGAAAATCCAATATGCGTTGCATCATGTGTTGCCGGATGAACCTGATTTTGTGCTGTTCGGATATACGGAAGCCCAAATGGACTGGTGCCGGAAGAATGAAGGCCTGGTCTGGGATTATCTGGTAAGCCAAGGCTTGTTGTTCGAAACCGACCCGTTCGAGTTCCGTTACTTTGTCAACGAAGGGCCGTTTAATCCGCTTTTGCCGGGAGCACCGGCCCGCCTTGCCCAGTTTGTCGGATGGAGGATGGTGGAAGCTTATATGAGAAAGAGCGATGCGGATTGGAACGCGTTGCGGCAGGCGGATGCCAGGACCCTATTGGAAGTTTCGCGCTACAAGCCGTAGGAAAAGAACGGGGAAGCATGGGGTGGATGGAATGCTTGGGAAACAAAAACTTGAAGAGATGAAGGCTTGCGGGTTGAACCAGCACGTAGGAAGCGATCCGGTTACTTTCCGTCAGTGGAAGGAAGCTTTTCGCCAGAGATTGGGAGTTTTGTATGAACAGGCTGAAGCTGACAGTCTGTTTTATTGGTCGGTGGAGGAAATCACAGGGATTTCCAAGGCAAGGCTTTTGGCTGAAATGGAGCAACCTGTTCCTCTGAAGTCAGTTCCGCTTCTGAAGTCGGTCTTGCAACGGCTGGAGAAAGCGGAGCCGGTTCAATACGTGTTTGGCAAAGCCTTTTTTGCGGGAATGGAATTGAGGGTGGGGCCGGGCGTGCTGATTCCCAGACCGGAAACGGAAGAGCTTTTCCAATGGGCCTGCGAAAGTTTGCCTCTTTCCGGTCATTCGGCTTCGGCCCGTATCTTGGACTTGTGTACCGGGAGCGGCGCTTTGGCTTTGGCTCTGGCCAAGACGTTTCCGGACGCGCAGGTTTACGCTTGCGACTTGTCATCCATCGCTTTGTCGACGGCGGGCAGGAATGCGCATGACCTTGGGCTTTCCGTCCGTCTTTTCCAGCATGATGTACTGGAAGGGAATCTACCTGAATCGGTAGTGGCAGGCGGGCCGTTCCAGTTGATGGTGTCGAATCCTCCTTACGTGTTGCCATCGGAAAAAGACTTGATGCGTTCCAATGTCCTGGATTACGAACCGGATATGGCCCTGTTTGTGGACGAGGAGGATCCTTTGGCCTTTTACAGGGCATTGGCCCGGATTGCCCGTGCGCATCTGGCTCCAGGTGGTTTCTTCCTGGCCGAAATCAATGAATCCTTTCCTCGTGAAAACAAGGATTTGCTGGTGGCGGCCGGGTTCGAAGAGGTGGAAGTCCGGCATGATTTCCGCGGCAAGCATCGGATGGTTCGAGCCCGGATGCCACTTTTTATATAGTAGAAATCAATAGTTTGCGTATGGTTAACAAAAACGAAACAAAAATGTAATACCCACGAAAGAAAAGCCGGGTACTTTTGCGCCACCTGTAAGAGGTTTCATCAGCTGAACATAATAAACACATATGATCATGAAAAGAATCTTCAGAATCATCGCTTGCTTGGTGGCAAGTCTGGCCATGCTTGCATGGGTTTCTTGCGGTTCCGGAAAGTCTTCCGGCCTGGTGGGAGCCGGCGCCACGTTCCCGCTTCCGTATTACAATATGGCTTTCGATGCCTATAAGACAGCAACCGGAGTGGCCGTCAACTACGGGGCTCAAGGTAGTGGGACCGGTATCCGCAGCTTGGCGGATCGTCTGGTGGATTTTGCGGGAAGCGATGCTTTTTTGAACGATGAGGAAATGAAGACAATGCCGGCTGTCATCCATGTGCCTACGTGTTTGGGCGCAGCCGTATTGGCTTACAATCTGCCAGGCGTGAAAGAATTGCGTTTGACCCCCCAGTTGCTGAGCGATATTTATATGGGGAAGCTGACGATGTGGTCGGATCCGGCTATCGCAGCCGTCAATCCTGACGTGAAGTTGCCGGATCTCAAGATTTTTC
Source organism: Candidatus Pullibacteroides excrementavium (assembly GCA_017694335.1). Taxonomy (GTDB): domain Bacteria; phylum Bacteroidota; class Bacteroidia; order Bacteroidales; family P3; genus Pullibacteroides; species Pullibacteroides excrementavium. The sequence goes on along the minus strand of JADIMZ010000085.1, from coordinate 43,761 downwards.
CCGTTTACCGTTCGGACGGTAGCGGTACCACCTACGTTTTCAGCTACTACCTTTCGCAAGTGAGCGAAGAGTGGGCGCAGGAAGTAGGGGCCGGAAAGGCTTTGAAATGGCCGGTCGGGATGGCCGCCAAAGGTAACCCCGGTGTGGCAGGCAATATCAAGCAGACAGAAGGGGCCATTGGTTATATCGGTTCCGAATATGCGTTTTCCGCCCGGATTCCGATGGCTTTGATACAGAATGCCGCCGGCAATTTCGTGCAACCCGGCACGGAAAGCATTTCCGCTGCCGCGACAGGCAACATTCCTGACGATACCCGTGTCATGATTACCAATTCGGCTTCGGAACAAGCATACCCGATCAGCTGCCTGACTTGGTTGCTGGCTTACCAGGAACAATCCTACGATGGACGCACGATTGAAGAAGCCAAGGCTTTGCAGGACTTTCTCTACTGGATGATAGGAGAGGATGCCCAGGCCATGACAGTGAAAGTGCATTATGCGCCGCTTTCGACGGACATGGCAAGCAAGGCAAAGGAGCAGATTGCTTCCATGACATTCAATGGCCAGCCGATTCAATAGCAGCACTTCGACATTCCCTCGTCCCGATGTTCCCTGTGGACGCAGGGGGATTAGATAAGAGGACATGAAAGACAAGATTTTCAGAGGACTTTTGTACGGGGCTTGTGTCTTGGTGCTGCTGCTTTGCGCCGCCATGATATACTCCTTGGTCTCCGGTTCGTGGCAGGCTTTCGGGCGGTTCGGTTTTTTCCGCTTCCTGTTTTCTGCCGAATGGGATCCCACGGCGGGGAAAGAAGAGTACGGGGCTTGGGCTTTTGTCACGGGGACCTTGTACACTTCTTTCTTGGCGCTGGTACTCTGCATCCCTTTTTCGTTGCCGGTGGCCCTTTTTACCGGAGAGTACTTCAAGAAGACCAAGCTGGCTGCTGTAGTCGGGAGCATTGTGGATTTGCTGGCCGGGATTCCATCCATCGTGTACGGCTTGTGGGGGTTTTACACCCTGTGCCCGTTGATGAAATCCTGGGGGCTGTCCGACCAGGGTTTCGGCGTGTTGACTTCATCGATAGTCCTTGCCATTATGATTATCCCGTATGCCTCTTCCTTAAGTTCCGAATTCATAAGCATGGTCCCCAATGAGTTGAAAGAGGGTGCCTATAGCTTGGGCGCGACCCGGCTCGAAGTGATCAGGACCGTGGTTTTCCCCGTGGCGGGTTCCGGTATTTTTGCCGGGTATGTGCTGGCTTTGGGGCGGGCGCTGGGGGAAACGATGGCCGTGACCATGTTGATCGGGAACACGATTCAGATTCCACGTTCCTTGGGAGATACCGGAAATACAATGGCCAGCGTGATTGCCAATCAGTTCGGGGAAGCATCGGGAATCAAATTGAGCTCGTTGATTGCCATAGGCTTGCTGCTGTTCATTATCACGGCGATGATAAATTTTTTGGGCAAACTGATTATGAAGCGTCAAAGGGGAAAATAAGATGGAATCGAACACAAGAGTGAAGAAATCACGTTGGATTAAGGACAGGGTGTTTTTTGTGGGGGTCTGCCTGTTTTCCGGTCTCACGGCCATTCCTTTGGTCTTGATTATCTGGGAAGTCTTGAAAAAAGGCTACCGGCAGTTGAACTGGAGTTTTTTTACGGAAGAAGCACCGAACAGCTTGGAAGCCATGATGGCTGTCAACGCAGGGGACCTGATCCCGGGCGGGGTGGCCAATGGTTTGATCGGTTCTTTGCTGATGGTGCTGATGGCTATCGTCATAGCCGTTCCCATCGGGATTCTGGCGGGTATCCGGCTGTCGGAGCATCCTGAATCGAAATTCTCGGGCATAGTACGGTCGGTGGCGGAACTTTTGCAAGGCACGCCCTCCATTGTCATCGGTCTTATCATTTATGGATGGGTGGTGAAGCCTCTGGGGTCCTATTCCGGTTTCGCCGGAGGAATCGCCTTGGCCATGTTGATGCTCCCTCTGATTATCCGATCCACGGAAGAGACCTTGAAGATGCTTCCGGGTTCATTGAAGGAAGCCGGTCTGGCATTGGGCGCTTCGTATTCAACCGTGATCCTTCGGGTTTTGCTTCCTTCGGCTTTCGGCGGGCTTTTTACCGGTATCTTGTTGGCGGTATCCCGTGTGCTTGGGGAAACGGCGCCTTTGATGCTGACAGCACTCGGGGCATCGGCCATCGAATGGAATATCTTTGCCCCCATGTCGGCTTTGCCATTGCAAATCTGGGAATTTTATAACGACCCGAACCTGGCCGGATTGATTTGGAGCACATCCTTATTCCTCTTGCTGCTGATATTGACGCTGAATCTTCTGGCCAAACGGATTGCCCGTAAATGGAAGATCTGACCAGGCAGAGGCATGGAATAGTATTTGTAACTTTGACGAATGATAAATATGGAAAACAAACAGGATACGACAAGGGATGGCGCGAAACACAGCATCTTGGAGTTCAAGGACGTAAGCATTTCCTATACGGAAGGGAAATGGGCGGTGAAGAACGTGAATGCGGCTATCAAGGAAAAGAGCATTACCGCTATCATGGGACCTTCGGGTTGCGGCAAGAGTACCTTGTTGCGGTCTGTGAACCGCATGCATGAGCTTTATCCGGAAATCAGGACCACGGGCCAGATTCTTTTGGATGGCAAGGATGTGCTGCAGATGAATGCGATGGAGGTGAGAAGGAAAGCCGGGATGGTATTCCAGCGCCCCAATCCTTTTCCGACCATGAGCATTTACGAGAACGTGCTTGCCGGATACAAGTTGAACGGCATCAGGATTTCCCGTTCCCAAAAGGACGAAATAGTTCAAAAATCCTTGCAGGATGTAGGACTCTGGGATGAAGTGAAAGACAGTCTGATGAAAAGGGGAAGCTTCTTGTCGGGAGGGCAGCAGCAGCGCTTGTGCATTGCCCGTGCCGTGGCTTTGCGTCCGCGTGTGTTGTTGATGGATGAGCCGACATCGGCCCTCGACCCGATAGCCACGCGCAAGATCGAGGATATGTTGCTGGAGCTCAAAAAGGATTTTACCATTTTGATTGTGACGCACAATATGTCGCAGGCGGCCCGGATATCGGACGATTCCATGTTCATGTATCTGGGGGAATTGGTGGAATTTTCGGATACCCAGACGATATTCACCAATCCGAGGGACAAGCGCACCGAGGAATATCTCTCCGGCCAGTTCGGATAAGCAGCAATGGCTTCCAGGCATCGGTTCGGGGACGGGATTTTTGCAACAGGAATTTCAAAGGGATAAAATAGAGAAAGATGGAATTGATGAAATCGAAGATAGAACAAGCGATTGAATTGATGAATGAAGACTTCAGGGTGTTCTCTACCTTGGTGCTCAAACAGTTCGATTTGCTGGAAAAAGTCTACAAGTCCCAAGGCGATTTGCGGGACGAGAAGCTGAACGAGCTGGACATGAACGAGAAGGTACTGGACGGATTGGAGGTCAAGATGAGGGAGGAAATCGTTCGCAGCATAGTGCTTTACGGACCAAGAGCCAGCGATTTGCGCAAGATCATGGCTTATCACGATATGTCGTCCTACCTGGAACGGATGGGGGACTTGACCAAGAATTTGGCCGAATATGCCGTGCAGCTCAAGTCGGAGACACCGGTTTTGGTGGACATCCGGGGACGTCTGTTCGAACTTCTGAATGTGTCTGAAAAAATGGCGCAGAATGCGATTTTCGCATTTACTTGCGAGGACAATCTGCTGGCCCGGGATACCATAGCCAAAGATAACGTGGCGGATAGCCTGCTGGAAGAGATAACACGGCGTTTGATCGAGGTGCCGGTGGCGGATATGAACCAGGAGGATTTGCGGGATATCGTATGCATGAGCGGTATGGCATACAACATGGAACGGATTGCCGACCATGCTACCAATATTGCCGAGTCGGCATTGTTTTTAATGGAAGGCCGGGATTGGAAACATCGGGATACCCGGGAAATAATGTAAATCAGGGCTTTATTATGGAAAAAGCAAAGATATTGATTGTGGATGACGAAGAGGATCTCTGCCGGATTCTGCAATTCAACTTGGAAAATGAAGGTTATCAAGTGGAAGTGGCTTATTCGGGAGAAGATGCCTTGATGAAGCTGGATGCCTCTTTCGACTTGGTGCTGCTGGACGTAATGATGGGAGGAATCAACGGATTTGAAACGGCGAACAAGATTCATAAGGAAAAAAAACTGACGGTCCCTATTGTTTTCTTGACCGCCAAGGACACGGAAAACGATTTGCTGACCGGGTTCAGCCTAGGCGCGGATGATTACATTGCCAAGCCTTTTTCCATCAAGGAAGTGAATGCCAGAGTAAAAGCATTGCTGAACCGGACAAGGCATCTGCGTACCGGAAGTCATGCTCCGGAGCCGTCCAAGCATTGGGAAGACGAGAACCTGAAAGTGGATTATTCCCGTAAGGATGTGCTGGTGAATAATTTGCCTGTACAGTTGACGCGGAGGGAATTTGAATTGTTCCGTCTTCTGTTCGAGTGTCCGGATAGAGTGTATTCGAGAGAGGAGATTTTGAAAACGGTTTGGCCCGAGGATGGTTGCGTGCTGGATAGAACAGTGGACGTGCATATTACCCGCTTGCGGAAAAAGTTGGGGGAATATGGAAGCCGCATCATGAACCGTTCTGGTTACGGCTACTATTTCTCCACATTGTAAACCGGAGAAGCCCGGATGGCCTGCAATGGGGCCGGAAACTGAAAATGAAATCATCAGTACCCTTGTCCCGGCCCGATGGAAGGGTACGGTACGAAGAAACTTTTAGGAGAAAATACGAATGAGAGTGAGTTACAGAAGCAAGCTGATTTTGGCATGCGTGTTTTTGTTTTTGTTTTTCGGGTTTCTGCTGTCTTGGGTTCAGCTGCAGCGGGAGAAGGACCATTCCAAGGAACTTTATCGTTTCCAGTTCGCCATTCTATCCGACTTGACGGCCGGTTTCATGCAGCATTACCCTGTGGACAGCGTGGAAAAGTTTGTCTCGCAGGCTGAAGCTTTGGATTTGATCATACCGGAGGTGAAGATTTGCATTCTGAATCCGACAGGGGAGTACCGTATCGGGGATCCTGCCCATGGGGTGATGTCCGATTATTCCGAAGAACCGGAGGTGCAGAATGCATTGATTACCGGTATCGGCTCGGGAATCCGGGTCCCTTTCGGGGCCAAACAGCCGCATTTCTATTATGCCCGCCAGTATGAGGATTTCATGCTTTGGATGGATATGCCGTTCGAATATTCCAAGACCCTGTTCACTTCCAGTAATTTGTTTGCATTGTTCCTACTGCTGTTGTTTTTCGCTTCTTTATGCCTGATTTTGCTCCATTCGGACATATTAAGGAGGAACTTGGTCAAAATCAGCGACTTCTTGGATTCCGACGGTTCGGACCATCTGGACTACGAGCATTTCAAGCTGCCCGAAAACGAGACGGGCCTGTTGTTGCGCAAGATTATCAGGAATTACCAGCAACTGCAGCAAAGCCGAGACGAAATCAATGTATTGCAAGAGAAGCTGATACGCCATTTCCATTATGTGCAAGAAGGTATCTGCATCTTTTCCCCCCAACGTGAAAAGATTTATGCGAATGCTCTTTTTGTTCAGTATATCAGCAATATATTGGATGAGCCCACTTTCGATATGCAACGGATTTTCTCCTCTCCGGAGTTCAAGGAAATGGTAGATTTTCTCGATGCCAATATGCCGGTGCAACCTAATGATGCCCGATTGCCATCGTATTCATCGGTGCTGGAGAAGAACGGACGGACATACAAAGTCCGTCTCCTGGTGTTCAGCGACAATGGCTTCGAAGTGAGCCTGGACGATGTGACCCGTTTGGAGCAGAACAAGGCTTTGAAGCAGGAAATGACGAATAATATCGCGCACGAGCTCAAGACCCCGGTCAGCAGCATCCGGGGTTATCTGGAGACGGTGCTGGAAAACGGCATGGATGATGACCAGCGCAAGTTTTTCCTGGAAAGGGCTTACAACCAGACCTTGCGTTTGACAGACCTGATCCAAGATGTATCTTTTTTGAACAAGATTGAAGAAGCTTCGGATTTGTTCAAGAAAGAGCCGGTAGTAGTGAAGGATATTGTATCCGAGGTGGTCGAAGATCTGCGCATTGACATGGAAAACCAAGAGGTTGTCTTCGAGAACGCCTTGACGGACAACGTGGTGGTGAACGGTAACCGTACCTTGCTTTATGCCTTGTTCCGGAATTTGGTGGAGAATTCGTTGCATTATGCGGGCAAAGGCGTTGTGATCCATATCGAGATGTATGACCAGGATTCAACCCTGTATCATTTTGATTATTACGATACAGGGGGCGGGGTGGATGACGTGCATCTGGCACGGCTTTTCGATCGGTTCTACAGGGTTAGCGAAGGCAGGACCCGCAAGGACGGCGGTTCCGGCTTGGGTTTGGCCATTGTCAAGAATGCGGTACAGTTCCACGGCGGAATGATTACCGCCAGGAAGTATAAGGATCATGGCTTGGAATTCATCTTCTCCTTGTCGAAATAAGCAGGCACAGTGCTCATAATTGGGCCTGTTTCCAGTCGAACTGGAGATGGGGGGAGGGGATGATGCAAGGGGATTGGCTGCGCCGGTTGATGACAACCGATTGGCGTTTTACATTTTCAATGATGTAATTTCCCAAATCCAAGTAGTTCACATTCCCTTTGGATTCCTGTATCTTCTTCAGCAGGAAATAGGTGAAAAGCCCATGCCCTTTCTCGTCGAAAGAATGCGCCGATTCGTTGTCGGAAGCCGCGCTGAAGACAATCGTATTTCCCGATGGCATGTTGGTCTGCGGTTTCAACGCGATACCTCGCGAGGAGGCCAGCATGCTCCCGTTTCTATCGGCTCCGCTGAAACATGCATCCAGGAATACGGTTATGGAACGGGCTTTTATTTCTCCAAGCTCCTGGTAAAGCCGGTTGATGGAATAACAGATGGCCGGGTCGGCATCGTAGGCGTCCGTCGGGACGATATAGGCTTCTTTCGTATTCTCGTCGGGAGCGCCATGGCCTGCATAGTAAAAGATGACATCGATTTCTCCCTGGTAAGCATTGGCTATGTCTACGAGGTCTTTCATGGCCAGCAATAAGGTTCCGTATGTGGCATCGTAGTATGATCGGATATTGGACAGGGGAATTCCCAATGTCTTATGGCAGTACTTGCCGAATACTTCTCCATCGTTTATGGCGTATGGGACAGGACTGAGCTGCATGTAGTTCTCGTTGGCTATGATGATGGCGAAAGTCTGGTCTCTGCGGACATCGGTTTCCGGAATTTTGACATCGATATCCGATTTCCCGATGGAAACCGAAAGATGCTTCTTTGAAATCTTGGCCGGTTGGGGTTGCGATGAAGAGACGGCTGGCATATCGATTTCTATAGGGTCGAAATGATAGTCTATTTCATATTCCATGTGCTCCAGTTCTCTTGAACGGTCGTATAGGAAAACGCTGCTGTCCGGGAACATGAATCGTATCGATTTCAAGGCGATCCGGTCGTCGGCAACCGTATAGGCCGGTTTCGCATCCGCTTGCGGCCAATGCTGCTTGAAATAGGATGCTTGGCCTATGGGTACAGGGACCAAAATGTCGCCGAAGAATTCCTCTTGAATAAGGAATACTTCATTTTCGCTATCGTAGCTGCCTAGTTTCATTTCCAATGGATGGAAGCCGCTTTTTTCCGTAATATAGGCTTGCTTGGCTTCCTGCAGGTATTTTTCTATTTCCAGTTGCCGGTTTTCATCCGAAACCCGGTTCCTGTAGGTTTCGATTTTTTCAAATTCGCCCTTTTTCTGCCATCGGTTGATGTTTTGTTCTACGTATTTTTGTGCAAAATCCGAAAAACTTTGGTCTTGCATCTCTTTTGAAATCCTTTGCCGGGATGCCATCATGCGTTTTTGGGATTTCTTTTTCAAGATGGCCTCCCTTACGGTCTTATCCGATATATAGACCTTTGAGCCTCTTTGATCCTGCCAGGACGCGGCCGGGAACGCCCATGACAAAGCGGTGTCTTTTTCGATAGAAAGCAATGAAGAATAGGGGTCCTCCTGGAAAGGCCCGAACCAGACCTGTCCTGCGGTATCGATGAAATACCCCTCCCCGTTGGCGAATACGCAGGCCAGTCCGTTGCTGAAATCGTAAGCGCGGGAATACCGGCATGGAATCACATTTTCTCCACGCGAATCAATATAGCCGTAAACGAGTTGCCCGTCCGGTCTTTGCATGGCGACAAGCGCCAGGCCGTGATAAAACGATCTGGCCTTGGCATAGGAAGCGGGTATGGCCATTGTCCCGTTCGTGTCGATATACCCGTAGCTCTTGTTCTGGCATGCATAAGCCAGCCCGCCATGGAAAGGGCCGCAGTCTTTGTAGCGGCATGGAACGACTTGTTTCCCGGATTGGTTGATATATCCCCACAGCCCGTTTGCCTTTACTTGGGCAAAACCTTCGGAGAAAGAGCGGACAAGTTCGTATTTCGCCTTGGGTTTTATTACCCAGGCTCCATTGGCGTCGCAAAATCCCCAGGCTCCTTTCCCGTTCGTTTTCGGGAAAAGTTCCTGGGCTGTCAGCAAGGCAGGCCATATCGAGACGAAAAGTATGAATGCGATTCTTTTCATATTTATTGTCATTTCTTTCTTATGAGGATTGGAATCCGGACAATTTTCATTCGCGGGTTCACTGCATGCGATTCTGTCAGCCATTGCTGGAATTCGGCGTAAGGAACGCTCCGGCTCTTTTCCGGATTCCAGTCTCCGGCTGTTCGATTCAGGCAGGTATTGAAAGGCTGTGTCGAAAACAGGATGAAAAAGTCGTTATAGGCGAGGCTTTCGGTAGTGAATATCTGATATTCATCCACGAGATTGGCATTGCCTGCTGCCATTTGGCGTGAAAACAGGTAATATTCCCTGCCTCCTTCAACAGGAGAGGCGGCATTCTCTTGCAACTGCCGGTAGGGGTAAATAAGGTTTGCCTGCTGGTTTTCATCCACCAAGTAGACGGACAGGTATCCGTCTGCCGGGCATTGGAAGTAGACGAATATGTCGTCCCCATCGGTGAATTCAAGGCTTTCGTTCCGAAGATCCGGCATATTGCGCAGGATTCTGACATCCGTAGCAAAACTCTTGTCCGGTAATTCACGGGCAATGCCCCATACGCGGGCCTTGAAAACCATCATGCCGTTTTCATATCCGAGAAATTCCACTTCCGGATCCTTTTCATCGGCAATCCATTCCCCTTTGACGGAACTCTCGATCGCTTTTTGAAGGCTGATATCGGATTTTCCATCATCGGAATGCATTGTCGTTACCGTGATATCCTGCATTCGGGTTCCAAAGAAATCCGCTAACGCCTGTATCCTGGCTCTTTGGATAGCTGTCCGTTCCGCCTGGATCGGGCTCTCGCTTTTGGGCGCATGGTAGACATATTCCCCGCTGACCTTGATGCTTTTTTGAGCATGGCATATCAGCGGGGAGAAGACGAAAAGACAAAAGGAAAACAGATAGGTGAACCGTTTCATGGATTTTTCCTCGGGAGATGAACATTTTAGAATCCTAGCACTTTGTCCAATTGGTCGTGCAATTTATCCCCTTTCTTTTCCAGTTCCTGCCGGATGGTCTTTTTGGCCGATTCCATGGCCATTTGCGTGTTATAGGCAATCTGGACCCTTACTTCCTTGTTCTTGTTGGGCAGAATCCGGTAACATTCCACTATGGGGATGATTCTTCCGATGCTTTGGGATATGATGTTCTTGCTGGCGGAAACGGTCTGGGTGATCGATGCCGCTTCATCCGCGGTCAATTGCTGGTTGGCGACTGTGTTTTCGACCAAGGCCGTGATTTCGGTCTGTATTTGCCCGGCCAGGTTGGTCTTGGCCAATTCCAATGCCTGCATTTTTGCCGCATCGTAATTTTCCCCGATAGATTGGGCTTCGCCCATGAGATATTTGGGAAAAGCGTTTTCATCGTATTCATACTGCATGTTGTAGGAACGGTCGAGTTGTTTTTCCAAAGGAAGCTGGCCTGGCGAGACAACCCATCCTTCTTTGACATAGGTCTTGGCGGTTTTCCGTGCCGCCTTCGATGCGCGGGCCCGTAATTCGGATTGGGACAGCTTCGCAATGGCTTTCCTCTCTTTCGCAATGTCTTTTGCCGACTTCTGGGCTTGAGTGAACGATACGCTCGTAAGAGCACAAAGCAATAAAATCAGAAGTTTTTTCATGATTTTGTCGTTTTTAATTATAAAATATTGTTTTTTAAAAAAAATATAGACACATAAAATAAAAGCCATTTATGCAAAATTACTAATAAGAGAGCGTCTAATAGTCTGTGTTTTTGAAATATTTAGTGAAAAATCATGGTATTTTCACTTTTTAAAGTTTCATTTTCTTTCCTAGTGCGACTTATTGCCCGACTTTTGTCCCCCGTTTGCGAACGTGTCCGAGAGGGGATTTCTTCTCGACAGCCATGTGCGTGAAGAAGATGAGCATGGAATCGTTATTTTTTTTCGAATCATATGGAGAAAGAAGATACAGGAATTTCAATGGATTACGGAGGTCTTGAAGGAAAGTGCTGCAGCTACGGCCAAGATTCTGTGACAATGGATGCACTGGCATCATGCATGCGCGATTTGGAAGAGTATTTGGAGCGTGACAAGCCGTATTTGAAGCCGGATCTGTCTCTTTGGCAGGTTTCGCGAGCATTGAAAATCTCGACAAAGACCTTGTCCACGGCATGCAACCGGGTGGCGGGAAAAAACTTTTCGGCCTTGATAAATGCTTATCGGATTGAGAATGCGAAAAGAATGCTGCTGGTAAAGAAAGAGAGATACCTGACCGTCGATACCATAGCATTGCGTTGCGGCTTCAGGTCCCGTTTTGCTTTCAATGCGGCCTTTAAAAAAAAAGAGGGCATGACTTCCACGAAATGGCTGCAAGCAATGAAAGACGAGAAAAAGGGAGCGTGAATGCGGCATCCTTTTTAGTTAAAAATCACGTATTTTTCACAAAAACAATTGTAAATCAATACAGAAACGATTCGTACTTGATGTAATTTTGCCACGGCTCTATGGATTCCCGTCATGGCATTATAAAGATATTTAGAAGATATGCAGGCATTTAAGAGATGTCCGAAAGGACATATTTATAGGAGTACGTTTGCCCGTTGCCCTTATTGCGATGGCAGTATTTCAGGCTACGGATCGGATAACCAGACCATGTTGGTCGATTGGGAGGACAAGCGGCCGGAAGGGCAAGAGAGAACGGTTCTGCTGGACAAGGTGGATGCGCAAGTGTCATCGGAATCGGTGACCCAGGAAGTGGGAAGAGAGAATCGGAAATTGGCAGGATGGCTGGTTTCGTATACGTTGAATCCCTTGGGGATGGATTTCCGTTTGTACGAAGGGAAGAATTACATCGGCACAGAGGCAAGCTGCTCGGTCTGCCTGTCGGATGAAAGCGTCAGCGGCATGCATGCGCTGATTCTTTTCAGGGCAGGGAAATTCAAAATACGGGATAACCTTTCCTCCAACGGAACCTTTGTCAATGGCAGAGATATAGAGGATGAAATCTGCAGTTTGAAAGACGGGGACGAGATACAGGTGGGAAAGACCGTGTTCCTGTTCAAGTCCGCATTGCCGGCAGGAACGGGCGTGGAAGAGGTTCCGGCCAAAGGAATGCCACAAAGAGAGTGCTAGAAGATTCGGTGCATATATGAATACATGACAGGAATGGAGGTCTTCGGGAATAGATTTTATTCGATTAGCGACAAAGGCTTGGTCAGGGAAAAGAACGAGGATTGTTGCAAAGCAGGCATGACACCGAACGGTTTCCTCTGCGTGTTATGCGATGGAATGGGGGGACATGCAGGAGGAGAGACCGCATCCCGGATGGCCGTAGAAAAAATCTGGAATTTCTGGCAGGCGACAGATTATGCCCAGGTGCGGGAAGCCATGGGCGAATGTCTTCGGTATGCCAACAGTTGCGTGTGGGAATCAGCGCGGGGAATACCCGGATTAGAGGGGATGGGGACGACGGTCTGCATGGCATTGCTGCGAGGCAAGGAATTATGGTATGCCCATGTGGGAGACAGCCGGATTTATGTCTATGAGCCGGAGGCGGGATTATGCTTGCTGACCAAAGATCATTCTATGGTACAGGGCATGGTGGATCAGGGATTGCTATCGGAAGCGGAGGCGCGTGTCCATCCGGACAGGAACCGGCTTGTCAAGGTTCTGGGCGGCAAAGAAGACGTGGAGCCGGATGTGTGCGCTTCTCCGTTCGAGATGGAGAACGGGATGTCCCTTCTGGTCTGTTCCGATGGTTTGAGTTCCTATGTGCCGGAAGAAGCGATAGGCCAGGTTCTGGCTGGAAACGGGACCGTCCATGATAAATGTTCGGAGCTGGTCGCCTTGGCCAACCAAGCCGGAGGAGAGGATAATGTGACCGTCCAGTTGCTGGCTTATGGTTCTGCGGAAGCCGGTTCGGAACAGCCGTTGCCTGCATTGGCAAGACCGCGGAAAAGAAGGCTTGCGATAAAAATCATAGGCCTGCTGGCATTGATATTCGCATTGCTTTGTCTTACACTCTAAATATTTGAAAAATGCAAATCATACAGATTGGCCGGGATACGAACAACGATGTCATCGTCCAGGATGCCTTTGTAGGTCGCAAGCATCTTCAGTTGAAGATAGAGGGGGATAAGGTCGCGGTGAAAGACTTGGATTCCAAAAATGGGACCTATGTGAACGGGATGCGGATAAACGGGGAAGTGCCTCTTCATCCGGGCGACGTGCTGAAGATCGGCAAGACCGTTCTGCCGTGGCCGCAATATGTGTCTGCATTACCTGTGGCGGAGGGGAAAAAGAAGAAAAAGGACATGAAAGAATTTTGGACATGGGTCGGAATCATCGGATCTATCGCTTCGGTAATCGGTTTGGTGATATCGTTGATGATGTTGTAAGAATCCGGGTATGAATGAACATGTTGAATATAGGGAACTTGCAGCCGGCACCTGCCTTTGCGGGGGTAAATATGTAATAGAAAGGGTTATCGGTGCCGGGGGATTCGGAATCACCTATTATGCCAAACATGCCACATTGCAACAATATTATGCCATCAAGGAATTTTTCATCAATGGGTTCTGCATACGGGAAAGCGCGACGAAAAGGGTTTTCGTGCAGGGGATAGAGGAAGAAGAATACGAAGGTTACAAGAAGAAATTCGTTGAGGAAGCACAGGTCCTGGCAGGATTGCATCATCCTAATATAGTCAGTGTCATTGATATATTTGAAGAGAACGGCACCTCTTACATGGTGATGCCTTTCATCCGGGGCATCACGCTGCAATCTTTGGTCGAGAAAAAGGGAAAGCTGCCTTACGATTTGGCAATCAATTATATGTCACAGGTGTGCGAAGCCGTTTCCTATATTCACGGGAGGCATATTTTGCACCGGGACATCACGCCGGACAATATCATTATCACCGAAGGGGATCAAATCACGCTGATTGACTTCGGGTCGGCCAGGAAATTCGTGCAGGACAAGACCCAGCGTCATACAGCCATTGTGAAAAAAGGCTATGCCCCTTTGGAGCAGTATTCCTCTACCTCCCGAAAAGGGACGTATTCGGATATTTATTCGATAGGAGCCGTCCTGTATTTCGTTTTGACATCCACCAAGCCGATGGATGCGACCATCCGCACCATGGAGAATATGCCGGAGCCTAAAGCCTTGGACCCCGGTATCCCGGAGGAAGCCAACAGGGCCATTATGCGGGCCATGTCGCTTAAACCGGATGAAAGGCAGCAAGATGCGGAATCTTTCATGGAGGATTTATTGGGAGAGTCCCCCTTGCCGGATCGCCCGGCAAGGAAAATAGACAGGCATGTCCACCAGGGGAGGAACAAGTGGCTGCTTTGGATCCTGGTTGGGACTGGATGCATTCTGTTGTCCGGAGGCGGGGTATTGGTCAGCAGGAAAATCAGCAGCGAGAAGGAAACCGACAAAAGAGCCAATGCGGACATCATCCGGTACGAGGAAATGATCCAGCATGCCCGGTCTATCAGGAATAATCAGGATTCGCTTCTCCAGGCCTGCCTTTATTTGAGGGAAGCGGAGAAATTGGAAGACTTGTACGCCGGCACTGAGTTTGCCAGCCGGTTCAATGCGGATGCAGGAAGCTCCATCGTCACAATGGAAAAACAGATTGATTCTCTGTTTTCCAAGTGGAAGAGTCTGGCCATGGATTCGTATGAAGCCTATCGGGAATGGGGCGATTCATATGAAAAAGGGTTTGCGCTGGAATATATCCGGAACGCCCTCAGCTTGAAGGATGACAATGAATTGAAAAAAATAAAATCATTATTGGAAAAATGAAAAAGATTCTTGTTCTTTTCGCTTTGTTGTGGAGCGCAGCTTCCCTTTTCGGACAACAGCAGCAGTACGAGATGCGTTTGCAGGAAGGTAAACGTTTATATTATCAGAACCGCTTCGATGATGCAAGGGACCGGTTCGAAGCGGTAATACGGCTGGCTCAATATTCAGAGTTTCCGCCAGAGGTGATGGAGGACGTAGAGGATTGGCTGAAAAAATGCGATGCGGCCGAACGTCGCCTCCGGCAACGTTTCGATGTGACACCGGACAGATTGACCTTGTCTTCTTTCGGAGGTTATGCGGAAATTTCGGTAAAAGCCGGTTCGGCCTGGGAAGTGGAAAGTTTACCGGCATGGTGCGAAGTAAGGGAGAAGACATCGTCGTTGTTGCGCGTTTTCTGTCAGGAAAATGATACTTCCGTGATGAAATCGGATACTCTTCTGCTGAAAATGGGGTCGCAGAGACGAGTGGTCCTGTTGCAACAGGAGGCAGGAGAGACCTTGACGGGCATGGTCATCTTCCGGACGAACCCGAATAATGCGAAAGTTGATTTCTGGGATGGTTTTATGCCCAAATATTCATCGGAAGCCTACGAACTGAAAGAAGGCATATATAAGGTCAGGATTAGCAAGGAGGGCTATGTACCGGTAGACACGATGATACAGGTGCATCCGGCTGCCGCCGGAGAATCCGGGAAAATGATTTTCGATATAGGTTTGAAACCGGAGTTCGCCCAATTGGTCCTGGATATTACAACCCAGGCAGGCAGTTATTTCAGGTCGGACCCCACATTGTATATTGGAAACCGGATGGTGGATTTGTCGTCCATGTTTACCAATTCGGTCAGCCGTTCCTTCGATGACAAGGGGAACCTTTCTTATTTCAATTTGTACAAAGGAAATGTCATTCCGGTGCCTGCCGGACGTTATGAATTGGTTATCAGCGCTCCCGGATTTGATGATTATAAAGCGGACATCGATGTGGAGGCAGGAGAGGTGCAGCAAGTCGATGCGGAGATGAAATTGATTACAGGCTTTTTGACGGTTGCCGATAGCGGTGGCGCGGAAAACGCGTGGATTTACGTCGATGAACAGAGGGTAGGGAAGGTCCCGGCCTATCGCATACAGGTAGGGGAAGGGAAACACAGTGTCCGCTTCGAGAAAGACGGGTACATGTCCGAACTTCCCGAATATGAAGTCAATATCACGGGGGGACAAGAGCAGTATTTGTCGGTTTCCATGCGGACCTATGTGCATGCGCAGGTCAAAAGTACCCCCTCCGGGGCTGAAATCTTGCTGGATGGGAAAAGGGTCGGCTTTACTCCGCAAAGAATATCGTTGACAGAAGGGAAGCACACCCTTTCGTTGAAGAAAATCAATCATATGGATTATAGCAAGTCCATAGTCGTGAATCCGAAAGAAAACAAGGATTACGATATCGATGTGGTGCTTGAGGCTTCGCATCCTCTCAGGATTTCGTCCGATGCTAGTGGATTTGAAGTAGTTGTAAAGAGGAAGAACACGGTTCTGGTATCAGGGGCAAGGACTCCGGCCGATATTGAATTGCCCTATGGGAAATATACCGTCGAGTTGCGCAGGGACAATGGGAAACTGGCATACAAAGGGCATATGCGTTATACGGACAAAAGGTCCAAATATGAGTTCCTGAGCTATTCCCGATATAATTTTTCCATTATCGGCGCTGATTTCTTCTTTACGCCCATGGAATACGAAACCTCGCTGGAAGGCGCAGACGTATCCATGTACAAACGCATAGCCGATGCGTATTTCGGCAAGGTCAAAATCTTCCCCGGGTTGTCCTCCACGATCCTGAAATCCTCGCTCTTTTTCCGGACAAGGGATTTCGACAAGGAAATTCTTCCCGAAACGGAAGAGTTCAAACAGGGCGAATATCCGAACTTCCTTTTTTCGGGCAGTTGCATTCTGCTGAACGGGGATTTCCGTATAGGAGGCTCTCTTCACAAGAACATAGATCTCAATTTCCTGGGAAGTTACACTTGGTATCCGGACATGACGAAGTTCTTGCCTGTTTCCCATGTGGACGGGCATGATATCTTCGTGGGGCTCGAATTGGGTTCGCGTATTTCCATTATCAACGTGAACCTGAAAATGGGGGCGCAGATATTCAGAGGTGGCATTAACATATCAAGGGATAAGCAGAGCAGATCGACTACCAAGAACCGCTTCACTTCTTTTTCGGCCGATTATACAGGATTCGTGGTCTCGGTGGGCTTCAGCCTTGGCACAAAGGATGCGAAAGGCAGCAATGTGCTGAGAGTTTTCCATCTGTAGAAGAAGCAAGTGTTGCTGTGCCGGGAGGCAAATAGTCCCTTTTAAACAGAAAAGGGCGACTCGGGAGGTTCATTCTGAATGGAAAAACCGCGTTAGGGGTCGAGAGGTTTTTCTTTGGGAACGGACTCCGGGTCGCCCTCTTCTTTTGCAGGGACCTAGGAAATGGTCAGGTTCCGGTATCGGCAAACCGGGATTACTTAGGATTGACTTCCAGCAATTGAACTTTGAATATCAAGGTGGAACCACCCGGAATCGGACCATTGTCCTGGTCTCCGTAAGCAAGGTCGGAGGGAATGAAGAACATGTATTCGCCCCCTTCTTCCATCAATTGAAGCCCTTCCGTCCATCCGGCAATCACTCCATTGAGCGGGAATGAGATAGGTTCGCCCCGTTTTATAGAAGAATCGAAAATCGTGCCATCGATCAGCGTCCCTTCATAGTGGACCAGGACTTTGTCGGTCGCTTTGGGCGATTTCCCATTCCCCTTTTTGAGGATTTTGTATTGCAACCCGCTGGGGGTCTGCTTCACGTCTTTGTCGTTTGCCAGGTTGTCGGCCAGGAACTGTTTCCCGTCGACTTTGTTCTGCAAGCTCCGTTCTTGAGCCTTTTCACGCTGTTCTTGCTGCCATTGCGTCACAATCCTTTGGAATTCATCGTTGGAGAATCCGCAATCCTTGCCTTCCAAGGAGGTACGGACGCCTTGCAAGAAACTTTCCACATCAAATTGGTACGGGTTCCCGAACAATTTGCTAGCGGTGGAGAACCCGAACAGGTAACTTACGGTGTCTTTTGCTTTCATATGATTGTTATTCAAGATGTTTTCTGGGTCTTGATGGTGGCATGCACCGTTTACCGGCAAGCTGCCGGCTGCTTGGAGCGGCATCAGGCTGGCCAAAGCCAAGCTCAAGCCGCAGGCGCTATTCAAAAGTTTTCTTTCCATGACTATCTTTTTATTAGGCTAAAATTCATTGGGCTGGATCCTTCCTGAATTCATTCCGAGTATAATCCTAATCCATGTCTTCATCAAAATCGGTTTGCCTCAGCAAATCCTTGATCTGGGGTTTAAAATGCGCAATCAATCCATCCATGGGGGCTTTGAGCAGGTTTTGAATGGCTATTCCATATTGCTGCGCCGTTTCCCGCAAGATGCTTTCCGCATGAAACGCAACAGAACCTAATAGGTTCAACCCGTTCTCGACTGCTTTGCCGTACGGGAGCACCTGCTTTTGGAAAAAATGGCCGA
Source organism: Candidatus Pullibacteroides excrementavium (assembly GCA_017694335.1). Classification (GTDB taxonomy): domain Bacteria; phylum Bacteroidota; class Bacteroidia; order Bacteroidales; family P3; genus Pullibacteroides; species Pullibacteroides excrementavium. The sequence goes on along the minus strand of JADIMZ010000085.1, from coordinate 25,780 downwards.
ATTCCTCTTTCAGTACATCCCGTACATAAGGATACTGGTAGCGGCCTGAAGCGAAAGCGGCCATCTCGCCCAAAAAACGTCCGGTATCCTTGCCATGGTACACGGTGTCGATGATTTCGTGCAGAGGCAGGGGACATAAAGGGGCGAACTCTTTCCGGAGTTCCTCCGGCATCCCGCCTCGCAGGTAATCGGCCAGGAAATGGGCTCCAATGCGAGCCCCGCTGCCTTCATCACCTAGGACGAAACCCAAGGATGGGACTTTCTGCTGTATATTCTCGCCATCGTAATAACAGGTGGCCGCGCCTGTGCCCAGGATGCCCACCATGCCGGCCCGGCGGCCGCAAAGGGCAATGGAAGCACCTAACAGGTCGCTTTCCACACTGATGTCTGCATGGCGAAAGAAATCTTCCAGTTCCAAACTGAGAACCAGTCTTTTTTCTCCGCTAGCGCAACCGGATCCGTAAAAGAAAAGATATTTTACTTTTTCATTGTTGATGAAAGGGTACAAGTCCTTTTCCAGGCAATCCCTGATTTGTTTTTTATCTGCCATATATGGGTTCAATCCTCCGGTAACGACCCTTTTCTCTTCACCGGCTTCGTTCAGGAAACACCATTCCGTTTTGGTCGAACCGCTGTCGGCAATTCCTATCATGATTTCTGCGACATTCGTTAAAATGGGGCCAAAGATAAGAAAGATAGGGCAGATATTGTAAAAGATGCTTGCAACGGCATCCAAGAATCCGCTGAAAAGAGGTTGAAAACGGTCTTGTCGGATTCTCTTTTGGAATTATGCCGTTAATCCGATATATTTGCCAGCTTGTTTTAGCAAAGCCGGCCAATCCAAATAGGTGGCCTGTCTGCATAAAATACGGATTTACTAACACTTAGAAATGTACGCATATTTGGAGGGCAGAATCACGGAACAAAATCCGGCTTGTGTGACAGTGGATTGCGGAGGCGTCGGATACGAAGTGAACATCTCGCTCCATACCTATACGAAAATCAAAGACAAGGAACGGGCCCGGCTTTGGATTTACCAGGCAGTGCGTGAAGATGCGTTGACTCTTTTCGGATTTGCAGACAAGACGGAAAAGGAATTGTTCCTGCAGTTGATTTCCGTCTCGGGGGTAGGAGCCAACACGGCACGGGTCATTCTGTCAACCTTGAGCCCGGAAACCACGGTCAAAGCCATATTGGACGGCGATGCGAAAAGGATACAGTCGGTCAAGGGGATCGGTTTGAAAACCGCCCAGCGGCTTATTGTCGATTTGCGCGACAAAGTGGGGAAAATCGGCATCGAGGCAACGGGGGACGGGCCGTTTTTACCGGCATTGTCCGAAGAACGGCAGGAAGCGGTGGCCGCCTTAGTGACTTTGGGCTTTGCCAAGGCAGCCGTCGAAAAGATTGTCGATGCCTTGCTGGCTAAGGCTCCAGATATGAAAACGGAGGATATAATCAAACAATCGTTGCGGATGCTATAAGACAAGAGGGAACGTGGTGATGCAATCCGCCATGTCCCGAGCTGAAAGGGGAAATTTTTCCCTTTTCGCCGTATCAAATTGAATTTGCAGACATGTTGAAATACTGGTTTTATGGCATTCTGATTGCTTTGGGAGTCATGGTCCTTTCTTCCGGGCTTGCAGAATCGTATGCCCGGACGGTAGCCTACCGTCCCACTTTGCCGTATTTGCCCGGATGGGAAGATATGCCCGAAGTGGCGTATATGTTGTACGATGCCTATTACGGGCCGGAAGCGGCGCTTTTGGATGAAAGCCCGGCCGCAGGAGCTCCCGATTTCTCTTTTTCGGAGGATGACTCCTTGCGTTATTCCATTCCGCAGGCAGGACCGGGCGAAGAATTGCCGGAAAGCAAGAATCTGTATTTCAAGGACCGTATCGAGGAAAACGTGGTTTTCGACCCGTCTACCGGGGAATATGTCCTGATTCGCAAGATCGGGGATCTGGAACTCTCGCGGCGCAGCATGAGCCTTCAGGAATACATGGATTACGATATGGACAAATCGGTCCGGGATTACTGGAAATCGAAAGCCGCCTATACGCCCACGGCCGCTTCGGGATTGGAAGGCCTGATTCCCGGTCTGGACATTAACACCAATTTCCTGAACCGGCTCAGCCAACTGATCGACATAGACCTGAATGGTACCTTGGGATTGGAGTTCGCCTTGGTGGGTACCCGGCGCGACGACCCTTCCTTGGATATCCGTCACCGGAAGACTTTTTCCTTTGATTTCGCACCCGATATCAATCTTAACCTGAATGCTTCGATTGCCGAGAAGGTCAAGTTCAACGTCAGCTATAACACCGAGGCCATGTTCCAGTTCGACAACAAGTTCAAACTGGAATACGAAGGGGATGAGGACGAGATCATCAAAAGCATCAGTGCGGGTAATGTGGATTTCCCGTTGAACACCACCTTGATCAACGGCGTGCAGGAACTCTTCGGTATCAAGGCCAAGCTGCAGTTTGGGAAAACCTTCATCACCGGGGTGTTTTCCGAACAGCGTTCCGAAAGCACCAGCATTCAAGTGCAGGGAGGAGCCCAAAGCACGGAATTCGATATCAAGGCGGACGACTATGAAGAAAACAGGCATTTCTTCCTGGCCCAATATTTCCGGGATCATTACCACGAAGCCTTGTCCCAGCTGCCTTTGGTCAATAGCCGTATCACGATTACCAAAATCGAAGTCTGGATCACCAATGTGGGGTCGCCGGTGGAAAACAACCGCAATATTGTGGCATTCACCGATTTGGGTGAAAACGACCCGATGGCATCGGATTTGATTGGTCATCCATGGAGCCCGTATCCCAAGAGCGAAGGCAGTAATCCGTCCAACAACTTGTACGACAGGTATAGCAAAAGCGCCATGCGCAACCTCAATACGGTGAGCCAGTACATATCAGGACGAGGGGGCGGATACACTAACGGACGCGAATTCGAGAAAGTGGAAAGCGCCCGGCGTTTGGATCCCAGCGAATATACCTTGAACACCCAATTGGGTTTCATCTCCTTGAACCAAAGCCTGAACAACGACCAGGTCCTGGCGGTTGCCTATCAGTACCAGATTGTAGGAGACAGTACCGTGTATCAGGTAGGGGAACTCTCCGATCAGGGAATTCAGGATCCGCAGGTATTGGTTGTCAAGTTGTTGAAATCTTCCGTGCTGAATACGGATTCCCCTCTTTGGGATTTGATGATGAAGAACGTCTATTCGCTCAATACCTATCAGCTCAGCGGGGAGGATTTCCGATTCAACATCATGTATTCCGGTAACGACCGGGGTGTTCCGGCAGGGTATTTCCCCACGGCCAGCGGCATGCCTTTGATCCAGTTGTTCGGCCTCGACCGTCTGGACCAGCGCCAGAACGAGAATCCGGATGGTCTGTTCGACTATATCGACGGGGCGGCGACCGGAGCCGGTTACGTTCAATCCAACCAAGGTCTTGTGTTCTTGCCATGGCCCGAGCCTTTCGGTAGCGACTTGCCCAAGATGTTCCAAGAGGCTGGTTTGGATACGATGCATTACGACCCGAGCCCTTACCGTTTCGATGAACTTTATCGCTTGACCAAGACCGAAGCCCAGCAATACACGGAAAAGAACAAGTACTCTTTCGTGGGGAGTTTCAAGTCTTCCGGCGGAAGCGAAATCAATTTGGGCGTTTACAATTTGCCGGAAGGTTCGGTCAAGGTGATGGCCGGAAACACGCCCTTGGTGGAAAACGAAGACTATACTGTCAATTATTCGGCCGGTATTGTCCAGATTATCAATCAAGGGGTTCTGAATTCGGGCGTGCCGATCAACATCCAGACCGAAAACATGTCCAATAGCCTGCTTACCAAGCGGATGACCGGTTTGCGCGTGGAGCACTTCTTCGATCAGGATTTTTATGTGGGGGCTACGTTCATGAACCTTCACCAAAGTTCATTGACCCAGAAAGTGAATTACGGGGAAGAGCCTATTTCCAATACGATTTACGGTTTTGATGCCTCCTACGACCGGGAAAGCCGCTGGCTGACCAAAGCGGTCGACTTCATCCTTCCCTTCGAAGACAGCAAGGCCCCGTCCCGGATTTCTCTCTACGGCGAATTCGCGCACTTCCTGCCAGGGCATTCGCGGGCCATCGGACGGGAAGGGATTACGTATATCGATGATTTCGAAGGAAGCAAGAGTACTATCAACCTGAAAGAGCCTTACGCCTGGTACCTGGCCAGTACTCCGCAAAAACAGGACGACTTGTTTCCGGAATCGGCCGACCGGTTCGCCAACGGCTTGGAAACAGGTATGAACCGGGCTAAGCTGGCTTGGTATTCGGTAGACCCCATCTTCTACAGCAGTGCCGCTCCCTCCAATATCAATTCAGAAGACCTTTCCTATCATTACACCCGGCGAATCATGGTCAACGAAGTGTTTCCCACTCGGCAGCTGGCCTCTACGGAATCGCAGGCCTTGACCGTGCTGAACCTTGCTTTTTACCCGTCGGAACGCGGTCCGTACAACTTCGATGCCAAAGGGACTTCTGTGTCGGCTGGGGTCAATCCGGACGGCAGCTTGAAGAATCCGGAAGAACGATGGGGCGGTATCATGCGCAAGATGAACAATACGGATTTCGAGGCCGCCAATGTGGAATATATCGAATTCTGGATGATGGATCCTTTCATCGGGATGGACGGCCAGAACGGAAATCCCCGGCATTCCGGAGGGGATCTTTATTTCAATCTCGGCGACATTTCGGAAGACGTATTGCGCGATGGACGAAAGTCTTACGAGCATGGGTTGCCCACCACCGCTGCGGCCACTGAAGCGGGGGAAGGAGTGGAGGAGACCCAATGGGGGCGTGTGCCTACCGTGCAGGCTATTGTCAACAGCTTCGATAACGACCCGGCTTCCCGCCGTTACCAGGATATCGGTCTGGACGGTTTGTCTTCGGAAATGGAAAGGGATTTTTTTGCCGATTTCTTGCATGATATGTCCGGCCTGGTAGATGCGGAAGCATACCAGCAGGTCTACAACGACCCTTCGTCGGACGATTACATGTATTTCCGTCGCGGCATCTGGGATACGGTGGAACATTCTACCACCAAAATAGCCGACCGGTACAAGTTTTATAACAATGTGGAAGGGAACTCGCCATCTACCGATGACAATCCGGAAAGCTATCCGACCCAGCAGACCAATTACCCCAATACGGAAGACATAGGGGAGGACAATACCTTGAGCGAGGCGGAAAACTATTACCAGTATCGGGTGCATCTGGAACCGGGACGGATGGAAATCGGTTCGAATTACATTACCGATATCCAAGATGCAACGGTCCAGCTGGCGAACGGGAATACGGATCAGGTCCGCTGGTACCAGTTCAAGATTCCGGTCAAAGACCCGGATAAAAAGGTGGGGCAAATGAGCAACCTGCAGTCGGTCCGCTATGTAAGGGCTTTTCTGAAAGGTTTCAAGGATCCTGTCATCCTGCGCTTTGCGTCTTTGGATCTGGTGCGATCGGATTGGCGAAAATATGAAAACACATTGCTGGATGACGGAAGCACGGTACCCGGCAGCGGGGGAACCGTCTTCGAGGTATCGACGGTGAGCTTGGAAGAGAACAGTTCGAGGGAACCGGTCCACTATGTACTGCCTCCGGGCATCGAGCAGGTCATCGACCCGGCCCAGATGGGGAACGTGCAGTTGAATGAACAGTCTTTGAGCTTGCGGGTACTGGACCTCCAGGATGGAGATGCCCGAGGTATCTATAAGAATACCTCTTACGACATGCGGCAGTTCAAGAAAATAGAGATGTTCGTCCATATGGAAAAGGTGAACGAGAGCGACGTTGTAACCGACGGGGACGTGCATCTTATCATAAGGCTGGGGGCCGATTACAACGACAATTACTATGAATACGAAATCCCGTTGAGCTATACCGAGTGGGGGCAGCATACCCGGGAGGCCGTCTGGCCATCGGCCAACAAGGTGGAAATCGACCTTGCCCAGTTAGTGGCTGTCAAGGAAGAAAGGAACAAGAGCGGGATCAGCGCGTATGGAACCCCTTATTCCAAAGTGGTAGGGAATGCGATATACCGAGTGAAGGGTACGCCGTCCATCAGTACGGTGGATGCTATTTTGATAGGGTTGAAGAATCCCGAGCGGAATGCCATCCAGCCAGGAACAGACGATGGAAAGGCGAAATCGGTAGAAGTCTGGGTCAATGAATTCAGCCTGAATGAATTCAAGAAAGAAGGCGGTGTGGCAGCCACAGGACGTGCGCAAGCCACTTTGGGCGATTTGGGAAGCATTTCGGTGGCAGGTTCGTTCACGCAGGCCAATTTCGGGCAAATAGAGCAGAAACTGACGGATTTGTCGCAGGACAACGTAGGATCGTTCGACTTGGCGGTCGATTTGGAACTGGGCCGGTTCGCTCCGGAAAAAGTTGGATTGAAAGTTCCGGTGCATTACGACCTTTCCACTACCATCAGCAATCCGAAGTACAATCCTTTGGATCCGGATGTCCTGACCAAGAATGCCATGGAGTCCTATGAAACGGACGAAGAGAAAAAGGAATTCAAGAAAGCCGTGCAGGATTATACTATCCGGCAGAATGTCAATTTCATGAATGTCCGCAAGGAAAGGACCAATTCCGAAAAGACACCTCAATTCTGGGATATCGAGAATTTCAATGTCTCTTATGCTTACTCCACGGTGGAACACCGGGATGCGGACATGGAGTATGACAATCAGGTCATCCACCGGGGAGGTTTCGGTTACGATTATTCCACTTCGGCCAAATATTTCGAGCCTTTGGCACAGACGAAAATGGCGGAAAGCCCTTGGGCGGCCATTCTTACGGATTTCAATATCAACTATATTCCTAATATGTTCTCGTTCAATATGGATTTGGAACGGGAATATGCGGAAAGCAAGATGCGGAACAAGAATCCCGAATGGGACATCATCATGCCCGAAACGGTTTACAAACGCTTCGACTGGAGCCGGAACTATGCTTTCCGTTATGAGATAACCAAATCGTTGAGCTTGGATTACACCGCCAATGCCAATAGTTACCTGAACGAGCCTTTGGGCCGGATCAATACCCGGAACAAGAGGGATTCGGTATGGCGCAGCTTCTGGGGCGGAGGTGAAATGAATAATTACGACCAGAACCTCAGAGTAACCTATACCTTGCCGATCAATAAGATTCCGGCTCTGGATTGGATTGAAGGAAGCGCCGCATACGAAGCGCTTTACCGTTGGGAAGGCGGGGCTGTGGCCACCAGGGAACGTTTAGGGAACACGATCAGCAACTCGATGAACCTGTCGGCCAACGGTTCGGCCAATTTCGTGAACCTTTACAACAAGATTCCCTTCCTGAAGAAGATAAACGACGGGAATCAGCGTCGGAGAAATACGCGGAGCAATTTGGTAATGGTGCGTTCGGCAGCGCAACGGAACCAGGAGGGGGAAGAAAAGAAAGAAAACACCGTATTCGAGACGGTTTACAAGGGATTCATCCGCATGTTGATGATGGTGAGGGATGCGAATATCAGCTGGAACCGCAATGCCGGGACCACCTTGCCCGGTTTTATGCTGCAGCCGGATCTGTTCGGAGTTAATTTCGGCTACAATGCGCCGGGAGCCGGTTTCGCCTTGTTCGGTTCTCAAGCCGATATCCGTCAGAAGGCGGCAATGAACGGCTGGTTATCGAAAGACAGCCTGTTGACCCAGCCCTACTATAACCAGTTTACGGAGAGCGTGGAGGCCCAGATTTCCTTGGAACCTTTCCGGGATTTCCGCGTGACGGTGAACTTCGGGTACAGCCGGACGGAAAACAATTCATCCTACTACACATTCAACAATGCGATGGGCGAGTTCACGGAAACCAACCCGAGCCTGACAGGGAGCTACAATGTGACCAATGTGATGATAGGAACGGCTTTCCGGAAAATGGACGAGAACTATTGGGACGAGACATTCCAGGATTTCCTGGATAGCCGTCTTGTCATTGCCGAACGTCTGGCCGAACAGAAGCAAATAGAGACTCCAGGCTATGATCCGTCCGTACGGGTATGGGATACCGCGGCCGGAGCCATGTTCCCGCAAGGTTTCAAATCGAACAGTCAGGATGTGATGATTCCGGCCTTGATTGCCGCCTATACCGGACGGGATCCCTCCAAAGTGTCGTTGTCGGCTTTGGATAAATTCCCGATGCCGAACTGGTCGGTGACCTATTCGGGGCTTACACGGATCAAAGGGATGCGGAAAGTGTTCAAGAATTTCTCGATTTCGCATGCCTATAGCTCTTCCTACACGGTGGGTTCGTATACGAACAATCTTTTGTATTCCAATGCCATCGATTATATGCAGAACATGGACGAGACCGAGAACTTCCGGTCCCGGTATATCATGGAAGGCATTGTGCTCAGCGAACAGTTCTCGCCTTTGATCAAGCTCAGCATGACCTTTGTCAACGACCTTTCGTTCAATTTCGAATACCGTCAAAGCCGGCAAATCGGATTGAGCTTTGTCAACAACCAGCTTACCGAGATGCAGACGAAAGAATGGGTCATCGGAGCCGGATACCGGATTAAGAATGTCGGCTTCCGTGTCAATTCCGGTGGAGCCAGCAAGCGCAGGGTCAGCAGCGACATCGTGCTGCGGGCGGATTTGAGCATCCGTGACAACCTGCGATTACTGAGACGTATAGACCAAGATATCAATACCCCGTCGGAAGGAGCCGTGTTGACCTCGATCAATGTATACGCCGAATATGAAATCTCACGCCAGCTGACAGCCAGGGTATTCTATGACATGACATTGAACAGCCCCTATATTGCCAATCAGTTCTACAATACCAACGGGCGAGGCGGGGTCAGTCTTACCTACAAGTTCACCGAATAACCCTGAGGGCGTGTCAGAACGGGTTTCCATCCGCCTTGGCCTTGGCAGCCTTGGCTCTGTCCTGTTCTGACACGCCGTTTGAATAATCTGCAAGAAAGCCTAATGTTTCCTTTTCTTAAGTCTTTCCGTTGTATTTCACTTTTGCTTGCCATAGGAGCCTTTTCGATTCCGCTTTCCGCCCAAAGCCCCTTGGACAGCGTGCAGCATTTGCAACCGGTGGAAGTACGGGCGAAGAGACAGCTTGGCCGGGTGGAGAATCTTCTGACTTCGGTTCAGACCTTGCAGGCGGCCGACTTGCAGAAGTTCCATCCCCAGCAGGCGGCCGAAGCCCTGAAGCAGTTTGCCGGGGTCAATGTCAAGGACTACGGCGGGGTGGGAGGCATGAAGACCGTCTCGGTCCGCTCGTTGGGGGCCGCGCATACCGCCGTCTCTTACGACGGGATATTGCTTTCCGATGCCCAGAACGGGCAGATAGACCTGAGCAAGGTCTATTTGGACCAAGTCAAGCGGATGAGCCTGTACAATGGCCAAAGCCCGTCCATCTTCCAACCGGCCCGCAACTTTGCTTCGGCGGCGCTTCTGGAAATGGAGTCGTATTCGCTGCCCGATTTCGATAGCCTCAGCCCGTTCCAGGCCGGGTTCTCGTTCGGTTCGTTCGGCCTGCTTTCGCCCTCTTTCGCTTTCCGGAAAAAACTGAATCCTCGTTTGGGCATCAGCGCGGCCTTGCGCTACGATTATGTCTATGGGAATTATCCTTTCGAGGTCGATTTGGGTGGCAGCACGGAAAGGCTCAAACGGGAAAATTCGGACGTGCAGTCGGGCAATGCGGAATTCAACCTGAATTTCCTGCCATCCGGCAAACACCGCCTCGACTTCAAGATGGTCTATTACGGCAGCGAGCGGGGTTTGCCGGGCGCGGTGATTTATTATTACAAGCCATCGGCCCAGCGTTTGGAGGATCAGGCATTCTTTGGTGTCCTGAAGCATACCTGGCAGATTTCCCCTTCGGTAATCCAGCGCAATGCGGTCAAATACAACTTTTCCTACAACCGGTTCCAAGACCCGGAGAGCCTGGCATCCTTGCCGGTGGACGACCGTTACTGGCAGCAGGAAGCCTATCTGAGTTCCGTGACCCAGTACCTGACGCCTGTCAAGGGGCTGAGCCTGAGCGGGGCTTTGGACGCGGCTTTCGGTTTCCTGCGTTCCAACGAGGATGGTTTTGCCACCCCTTGGCGCACTTCGCTCTGGTTCAACATGGCGGCAAAATACACCCACAAGTACGTGGAAGCGATGGCCAACGGCTTGGCATCGGCCTTTTTAGACAGGGTTCGGACAGGGCCGCAGCCCGAGGACAAATTCCGGATAAGCCCGTTCGTCTCGATAGCCGTCTTCCCGCTGGGGAAGCGTTCGCTCTCGCTCCGGGTTTACTACAAGGACATCTTTCGTATGCCCACGTTCAACGACCTGTACTATAGCCGGGTAGGGAACACCGGGCTGCGGCCCGAGCAGGCTTCCCAGATTGACGCTGGCATTACTTACGTGCTGCCCGGACAAGACCGGATCTGGCATTGGGAAATTTCGGGCGACTTCTACCGGAACTGGGTCAAGGACAAGATTGTGGCCTATCCGACCACCAATCTTTTCATCTGGAGCATGATGAATGTGGACAAGGTGGAGATTACCGGCCTGGATGCGGTGCTGCGTCTTGGAAGCCGTTTGGGCAGGAGCGGGCTTGCCTCGCGTTTCGGCTGGGACATGCAGGCTTCCTACACTTTCCAGTACGCTTTGGACAAGACCGACCCGGACGGTCCTACCTACAATCATCAGATTGCCTATACGCCGGTGCATTCCGGCTCGGCCCAGCTCAGCCTTGCGATGCCCTATGTCACGCTTTCCTACCGGGCGGTTTTCAGCGGGGAACGCTATGCTTTGAATCAGAATATCCCGGAGAATCTGCTGGCTGCCTATGTAGAGCACAGCCTGGGTCTGGATGTGCGTTTCCAGGCTTGGAAAACCGAATGGGAGATCGGTCTGGACTGGCTCAATTTCACCAACGAACGCTACGATATCGTGAAGAACTACCCGATGCCTGGCTCCAACTACCGGGTGCATCTGAAATGCCGGTTCTAAGCTTGCCGCGGCGCAAGACCCTGCGTGGTGTTTTCCGTCTATGATTATACCGGTTTTTCCGTCTTGTCATAGCCTATCACAGCGATTTGAATTCAACAGCCTGTCCATAATAGGGTTGTACATCACCAAGAGCAAAGAACCTTTTTCCTGCGTTTGCATCGAAGCAAGTTGTTGCCTGTGCGCTTTACTTTCGTTATATTTGCCAATTTCACCGCAGCCCGTTCTTCCAGCAGGATGGCTGTTTTTTAAAAGATTAGAATGCGAATCCGTTTAATTCTCCTTGCAGGGGCTTTATTGTCCTTGTTTTGCAGCTGCGACCCTCCTGAACCGGCTGATCCAGGTAATCCGCCAGTCATTGACAATCCAGTGGTAGTTGATACGCTGCCTGATAGCACTGTTGTCATGGCGAACCATATCGTGTATGTGCTTTGCGAAGGCCTGTACGGCATGAACAATTCCACGCTCTACAGCCGGGAGATGCAGACCGGCGAAAGCAAGCGGGATGTCTTCCGGGAAAAGAATGCCCGAGGCTTGGGCGATACCGGCAATGATATGGGAATCTACGGCAGCAAGCTTTACATCGTCATGAACGGTTCCAACCTGATAGAAGTGGTGGATGCCCGAACCGCCCTTTCCCTCAAGCAGATTCCGTTGGTGGATGCGCAGGGGATAGGCCGCCAGCCCCGTTACATCGCGTTTTCGGACGGCAAAGCCTATGTCTGCAATTTCGACAACACGGTCTGCCGGATCGATACCGCCACTTTGGAAGTGGAAGCGGTGACGGAAGTGGGACGGGACCCGGATGGAATCTGTGTTTGTGGAGATTACTTGTTTGTCAGCAATTCGGGAGGCTTGGATTTCCCGGATTGCGACAACACGGTTTCGGTGGTGGACTTGGCTTCGTTCAAGGAAATCAAGAAGATAGAAGTTGGGAGGAATCCCTACACCATAGAAGCCGACGCGCAAGGTTTTGTCTATGTCTGTACGAGAGGGGATTATGAAGGCTTCAACCAGAAGTCGGTGCAAGGCGGCTTTTCAGCGCGAGGCGATTTTAAGGAACAAGGCTTGGCCGGAGGCGCCGGGCTTGGTTCGGAAAAACTCAAAAGAGCCGCGAAGGAAAGCAAGAGCGAAGGCTACAATTTTTACCGCATCGACCCCGAAAGCCTCAGCGTGGATTATGTCTTCGATATTCCGGTATTGAGTTTCTGCATTGCCGGGGACACGGCTTATCTGTATCATTACGACTACAATACCTCGCAATCCTGGATCCGGGTGATGGATTTGCGGACGCAGACGCTGCTGCCGGGAGAGTTTATCACAGACGGGACCAAGGTTCAGACACCTTACGCCATTGCCTATGATCCGAACATGGACCGGATTTATATCGGCGATGCCTATAATTACATGATTTCCGGCAGCGTGTATTGCTTTTCCCGGGAAGGTCGCCAGCAGTTCGCCCTGCACAACGTAGGCCTGAATCCTTCTTCGTTCGCTTTCTTGGCCACGGTGGATTCCATTGGGTCGTAAGTGAAAAATCGACCACGTGGCACCTGCCATGTGGTCGATTTTCCGAATCTTCCATCAAAATTGTTGACGGAAAGCCTCGATGAAGGTTTTCTCTTCCGGCATCCGTTTCAAACGGACATTGGAATCTTCCTACAGCTTAACGAATTTACTATGGAAAATACCTTCATCCGATTGCACTTTTATTATATAAATACCTGATTTTAAGTCTGTTGTATTTAAAATGGCCAATTTTCCATTTCCTGACCAACGGCGCAGCAGCTGACCTTGCCTGTTGAAAACCAGGATTTCCGATAGATTTCCCTCATCCAATTGTATGTGAACCGTTTCCTTGGCAGGATTCGGGTATATGGAGATGGACCTTTCCGACGGCGGTATTTCTTTTGTATTGGATGCAGGAGCAGATGTGGCTTTGCCAAAGATGGCACGGAAAACCGGAAAACCTAGATTTCTTTGAATCGATAGGGGGGAATTGCTAGTGACATAGAAATACCCTTCGGGCGAGAAGTCTGAAATCATGGCGAAATTGATTTGGCTCAATTGCTGGGCTTCGAACATGTAATCTCCGTTTTCCAAGTATAAAGCCGGTATAAGGTATGCCCTTTCTCCCGCCTGAACCCCGCGATCGACCGTATCGCTGAAGAGGCATTCGCCCATGCGGTTTTCTTCAGGAATCCATCGGTATACGGCGATGCCTACTGCTTGGTCGTCGCCTTCTGCCCATCCGATAGCGAATCCTGTCAGCGTGTCGGAAGCATTCAGATGGTACACTAATCCCAGATTCAACGGGGTCCTTGCTCCAATGCCCAATCCGGACAGGTACGATTCGGCTGTTGCTTTGTCATAGCCCATGATACTGTCGGTCAGCAGTGTGCAGAGATGCATAGAGTTGTCATCCGTGTAATCTTGGTTCTCATGACCGATTATGGAAGCTTCAACGGTCAGTACCAAGCTGTCTCCAGCTTTCAATCCGTTCATGCTTACAGGAAGTTCAATGGAGAGGGAGGAGTCAGGCTCTCCCATGGATCCCATAGCGACACGGCTTTCCATAAGAGGAGTCCCTGAATGGGATATCACGACCCTTACGCTGTCGACAGGATACAGCCCCTTGTTTTGCACGACCGTGGATGTCATGAATTTCGTGTTGACTTGCACAGCCGGAACCATCCTTGCCAAACCGGCATCGAAAGCATTGATAGCGATATCGTAATCTTGGATTTTCACAATGGAGATGTCCTGTATCCGTATCGTGTAATTCGTTGTGACGGGAACAATGGCAAAGCTGTATTCCCCGCTGCCTGGCGCAAAGAAATCCTTGCTTTCCGTAACGAATTCCTCATCGGTATAAGCTTCCTTGAAATGAAACAGGGAATCCCAGTTTTCCATATCCGTGCCAGAAAGCCCGTATATCAGCTTGAAATTTTCCGTTGCTTGGAAAACGTCCCACATGAGAGTTCCTGCCTTGAATCTGAGTGAAATGCTGTATTCAGACCCTTCTTCCAAGTTGATGCATTGGGATGCTAATGGTTTGGAAGATTGGTTGGCAATGGCTTCGGTGCTGGCATCATAAAGCCAAGCCCTTTCCTCCGATGTCCATGCCGTTCTCTGGCTGCTGTCGGAAAACAGGGTATGGAATGGCAGTTCGTGCGGGGAGAAATGCGATATGGCTCTTTCTGCGCGGTTATTGAACAAGACGCTTTCTTCCGTCTGTCCGTCTGCAGGAATGATTTCCGCGCTCACCGCTACCTGATAGGTGCTGTCAGGCTCGGAAAAGTCCGCTTCCTGATCAAAATAGACGGTTATTTCGCCGCCGGATGGCAAGGAATCGGTGAATTCTTGGAAAACGACAGGGCCGTTGCCTATTTGATAGGACAAACTGAATCGGGAGATATCCTGCGTGCCTTTGTTTGACAGGTTTGCGCCAATGCGTTCCTGAGCGAGGCTGCAATCGGACAAAGGCAGGACCACTTGGTTCACGCAAATATCCGGTTCTCCGATATACGATCCGGTATCAACGACTATATTGTCCAGTAAGACCGCCCATTGTTCCGGCTTGGAGAATCCGTGGAATGCAAAATAATATTCGTTTTCTTCCGCCAGGCTGAACTCTACGGATTCGAATAGCCAATTGTCCTGATCGGCACTGAAAAGCGTGTCTTCCCAAAGCTTCTCCATTTGCCGTATGTCGTTCTCTGTTCCATAGAACACTTCCAAGGATTCCTGATAGGACGAGGAATAAGCCGTGTACTTGAAGGCGATATGGTTTTTTCCGGCTTTAAGGATGACAGGGTCTTTCGTAATCAGGTAATCATCTGTTTCTATGCCCTTGGGAGAAAAATTCACCAATACATAACCGCCTTTGGAATTGCCATTGGCATCACGGCCTTGCGCCCATTCCCAAGTTTTTCCGTCAGCATTGGAATCCAAGGTGTTCCATCGGTCAAAATCTCCGGGCTGATCAAAATTGCATTCATATGGAGTCGGTTGAGCCTCTATGTGATAAACCATCTTTTCGATGGAATCGTTCCGGGGGTCTGCATCATGTTCGGCAACGACGGCTACTTTCAAAGTGTGCCGTCCGGCTGCCGACAAATCGGCTTTGTTTTGTAGCGTATATTCTGCGGTGTCTCCTGCAAGGATGACCATGTCGGCTGTTTCCTGGAGGGGCGCTTGATCATCCACATGCAACCGTATCTGGAATGAAGCGATATCCTCTGTTCCTCGGTTGACTAATTTGACCCGCACGCTTTCTTCTCCCAGGTTCCAGCCGTCTTCAGGCAACAGGATGTCGAGTATGCCCATCTCGACAGGGGCTACCACTTCCCGTGTGCATATATCGTAATTCCCGTTGCGTTGGATGGTAAAAACATATTCCAATCCGGCTTGAAAGGCTATGTCGTTGCCTACGGCATCTTCGCCGGATGCCACATAGACGATCTGGCCGGGACTCGGATTAATCACGCAATAGTCATACACTCCGGGTTCTATGTCGATAGACACTCTGTCAGGTGCCGACACCCAATATCCATCGTTCAGATTACCATTTGCATTTTCCGGTATCGTGTATTCGAATACATCATAAAAATCGTCTGGCAGGTTCCCGTTCCCCAAGACGGGTAGAAACCGGTCTTCAGGAATAATGTTGCCATAGGCATTATGGTTGGAATCCAATAGAATCTGATAGCCGGAACCATCACCCCAATCCATTTGGACATCCAAGGTGATTCTGGCTTTTTGTTCGTTTTTGACGGTCCGGCCTGCAGGATTCAGCGTGGTTGCGGGTTCTGACAAGGTACGTATGGAATGAATCCCGCGTTGGAATACTTTATAGGGGATGTCTTCTTGCCAATTCCGGGTTTCCTGCTGGGCAAAAACACCAGCAGGAAACAGGCAGAAAGACAATATGAAGGAAAATATCTTTTGCATGATTTTTCGAATTTAGAAACGTACTATTTAACGGGCATAAATCTTGAAAGCGACCCTTCCTCGGTCGGTCAAGACGAGAACCAACAAGACTTGGTGTTGGATTGGGAATTCGATTTGCATATCCAGGGACGTTTGCGTTTCCATGGTCGACAGGCATTGTCCTATGCTGTTGAATATCTGAACTCGTTTTATCAGGATATTTCCTGGGTTCAGGATGTGCAACCTGCCTTCTTGCATGAAACAGTTCAGTCCGAATGTCTGCCTTGTTTGATTGGCAAGCTGCTCGATATCGAATCCGACTTCTTCGGCGAAATCGCTGGTGTCGTTATTGCAGAGTCCTCGCACGGTCCATTTATAGGAGCCAGGTGCCAATCCCATAAGTGCGGTATAGGAATCCACCGTTGACAAGGTATCATAGGTTTGGTTTTCTTCCAATTTGTAAATCAGGTTGAAAGCAATGTTGTTTTCCCCTGGAATCCATTGCAGTTCGGCCGAAAGCGAGTCGCATTGCGATTCCAGTTGCGAGGGAATTCCGCAGATGGGCGCAACAGGGGCTTTCTCGGTCGTGAAGGTGGTGGTAGCACCCCAGTCGCTGGAATCGCCGGGCGCGCAGACGGCACGTATTTCGGCAATGTACTCGGTTTCAGGCAACAGCCCGGAAACGGCAAAAGAGGTGGCCGTGCCCCAGTCGTAAGTGGTCGTGTCCTCAGCGGCAATCAGGCGGAGAATCTTGTGTACGGGTTCCCAAGCCACAAATCCGGCTGAATCGTAGGTGATGTCGCGCACCCCGAGCCAGGTAGGCGTAGAACAAGGTTCATTTTCTGAATTTTGTGCGGAAAGACTTTGCAAGCTTGCTGCAAGCACTAAGCCAAGAAAGAGAAAACCAGGCTTTTTCATAATAGTAGATTTTGGTTTATAATTATTGAGTGCGGTTTTGATGCAGGTTTCTTACCAAGAGACCGTCTTCCTAAATCAAAAACCTGTGGACACGCAGTAAAGAATCAAAAAAAATACCCTGTAAATCAATAGATAAAAGCAAGATGGATAAAGATGCCGGGCTTTATTATAATCTCTGGAAAGGGAATTATGCCATCATGGCATTTTCAAACGAGAAAAGGAATTGAGATCTTTCCGAAAAAGCAAAACGCAGATTAAAACCTGTTTTCAATATTTTTTAACTAACTTTGGGCAATTTTGCAGGTCTCTTGGTAAGAAACCTGCAAAAAATGCAAGAAAAAAAGCATCATTTCGGATTTTCTCTCAATATTGCCTTTTCCTGCTGCAAATCTCCGTAGTCCATCTGAGGGGAAGGGATGTTGCAGAGCCGGATGCTGTCGGCCTCGGTACAGGTGTAATCGTAGATTTTCCTTTCGTCCTCATCCAATTGGTCGAAATCCTTCATGAAGCCTTGCATTTTCCGGAACGATTCCCGGTCTGTAGAGGAAGACTGCCGGACAAAAAGGATGCGCCGGGCTATCGGGTTGTGATTGTAATCCAAGCATAAATATAGCCCGCGCAGGAACGGCGGCCGGTCGTACATCGGGATTTTAAGGCAGATATAGAAAAGCGAAAGCTGCGGGTCTTGAAATTCATTGAAACAAATGTAGATGTGGCTTGCTCCGTTCATAAGCACCGCACCTTGATGCTGAGCGCCGTAAGCATTGTTGTGAAAGGCTTCCGCATAAAGCCCGTTATCGGCCATCGCCAGCAGGTAAGGCTCTATCTTCAGTTTTTTCCCATTGGAAGAGATGCTGTAACTCAGATAGGTACCGCAAAAGGGTTCTATGCCTTTGACGGCGGCGGCCATCCCTTGCCCTATGGCCGAGAGGAAAGGATTGCCGAAATAGCCTTTATGCGGCAAGGCGGGGACATCCATCGTGGCCAAGGTGCTCAACAGGGAGGGCAGGGATGCCATCAGTTTTTTCCGCGATACGTTGTTGACCAAAATCAAGGCATGGTCCAAAGCTTCCTCCTGATCTTCGCCCTGTTGCAGGTTCTTTTCGTATTCGGGAATCACGGTAGAATAGAGCGCCGAAAGCACACTGGGGCTGAAGCCTGTCCTGGCGGCAATGTCTTTCATCTTTATACCGTTATCTCTCAGGAAACTGATTCTTTCGTAAACCTGTTTCAACGCTTCCATCCTGTATGTTTTTTTGAGACCGTAAATGTAGGGATTTTCCGTCTCCCGTAGCCGATTTGCCGGAGAAATTGCGTTTAAGGTCCAATCGGTCATTGGACGAGCCGAACTTGGATGAAGCCCTTAGGATTCTCTGTCAACTCCCCGCTATGCCAATTCTGTTCGTCGCCATCCGTCATTGGACGAGCCAAAGCAGACAATAGGGCCGGCTTCCTGCACCTTTACGGATGATGGACAGTTGGATGAATGCCGCTCGTCGGGTTTATGAATTTTCATGAAGAAAAACCTTTGGATTATTCATTTTTATCCTCGGCGGCCCCGTCTATTTTTGCATTCCATTTATTATTGATTGAAAATAAACCATCAATGTGTCATGAGAAAAATTGAATGCGTCATCATGGACTGGGCCGGGACATCGGTCGATTACGGATGCTTTGCACCGGTAGCGGCTTTTCTGGAGAGCTTCGCTGAAATCGGGATGCCGGTAGACGAAGCCTCGGTACGGGCTCACATGGGATTGACAAAAATCGAGGAAGTCCGCGCTTTGTTCCGGATTCCGGCCGTGAGCCAGGCGTTCCGCAGCAAGTATGGTCGGGATTTCAATGAAGAAGATGTGCAGAGCCGTTACGCCGCATTCCAGAAAGTGCTGTTCTCCACCTTGGAAAAATATTCGGAACCGATTCCCGGCGTGGTGGAGACGGTTTCCGCACTGCGTTCCCAAGGAATCAAGTTCGGATCCACTACCGGTTACACCGGCAAGATGATGGAGGTGGTAATGCCTGCCGCTGCCGCCAAGGGCTATGTCATCGATAATTGTGTCACCTCGGATTGCCTTCCGGCCGGGCGTCCGTCTCCCTATATGATATACAGGAACATGTGCGATTTGGCTATTCCGTCACGATTCTCTGTCTTGAAATTCGGCGACACGATAGCCGATATCCGGGAAGGGGTGAACGCTGGGGTGTGGAGCGTGGGCGTGATTTTGGGCAGCAACGAGTTGGCACTGACGCGGGAAGAAGTGGAATCGATGCCCGAACCGGAACTCAAACACAGGATGCTGGAGGTCCGCAACCGGATGTACGCAGCCGGGGCAGACTATGTAGTGGATTCCATGCAGGAACTTCCCGCTCTAATTGACAGCATCAACCAGCGGATGGATCAGCAGGGAATCCGGTAGCCAAGGCCGTCTCTTGAACCCTGCCATGGCAAGGCTGCGGAGCATCCCTTTGCCTTTCCGGCTTCGGTTCAACGGATGGTCGTACCTGTGCAAGGCTCACAGTAGACTCAAATATACAATGTATAAATGAAAAGAATATGAAACCTTATCTTTTGCTGACCCCCGGCCCGCTCACCACTACCGAAAGCGTGAAGCAGGCCATGATGAGCGACTGGTGTACCTGGGATGCCGATTACAACGAGGGCATCGTGCAAGTGATCCGAAAGGAATTGACAGCTTTGGCTTCGTCCAGGCCGGAAGAATACACCACAGTTCTGATGCAAGGCAGTGGCACTTTTTCGGTGGAAGCCGCCTTGGGAAGCCTGGTCAGACCTCAAGACCATCTCTTGATTGCCGCCAACGGAGCCTACGGGAAACGTATGGGCAGCATCGCCTCCTATTACGGTATCGATTCGCATCTGATGAAATTTGAAGAGACCCAAGCGGTGGATGCCCGGGTGATTGACGAGTACCTTTCTCGGAATCCCCAGACCACGCATGTGGCGGTGGTGCATTGCGAAACCACGACCGGCATCCTGAATCCGTTGGAATCCATTGCCGCTGCGGTCAAGAAGCACGGCAAGATACTGATTGTGGATGCCATGAGCAGCTTCGGCGGCATTCCTTTGGATATGGCTCGCTTAGGCATCGATGCCCTGATCAGCAGTGCCAATAAATGCGTGCAAGGCGTGCCGGGCTTCGGTTTCGTCATTGTCCGCCGCAGCCGTTTGGCGCAGTGCAAAGGGGTGGCTCGTTCCTTGTCGCTGGACCTTTACGACCAATGGGACACGATGGAAAAAGGGCACGGCAAATGGCGTTTCACTTCGCCGACCCATGTGGTACGAGCTTTCATGCAGGCATTGAAGGAATTGGACGAGGAGGGTGGAATCGAAGCCCGGCATCAGCGATACCAAAAGAACCACGACACGCTGGTAGCCGGAATGCGGGCCTTGGGATTCGAGACGCTTCTTCCCGATGCCTTGCAATCGTCTATCATCACTTCTTTCCGCTATCCTTCCCAGGATTTCGATTTCCATGATTTCTATCAGAAGCTCAAACTGAAAGGCTTTGTAATTTATCCGGGCAAAATCTCCCAAGCCGACACTTTCCGTATCGGGAACATCGGGGACGTGCATCCGGAGGATTTTGTCCGCCTGACGGAAGCAATCCGGGAAATCCGGAAATAGAACCTCCCTGCAGGGCAAACCTTACGTTTTAAGATGACTTCGGTGAAGAAAATCCATATACCGAATGGCAACGATTGGAATCGGAAGCAAATCGGAAATCAGTTACAAGGATGATTCCATCGGCAGGGAAATGTAATACAGCCGCCGGGACTTGTCGGGCAGGGTGTTGCTGCGGATCCAAGGATTGTAAAGCTTGAGCATCTGGTAGCTGACGCCCTGCTGGCGGGCAAAGCCGAAGAGGTCGTGTATCGTGGTATCCACCGGGATCTTTCGGTCTTCCAAGGGTGGATAGAGATCCTGCGGGCGAACGCTTAGTCCGTATCTTTCCGGTTCACTCAGCACAAGCTTCTCGGCCAGAATCCGGTACATGTAGCGGGAAGTCTCTTCGGGCAGATGCAGCTGGTAGTAGTCGTTGGTTCCTTGGGTACGGAGGTGGTAATCCATGTTCGACTGCCCGGTGTTGTAGGCGGCCGCCGCCAGCGTCCAGCTGCCGAAACGCTCGTAGAGCATCTTCAGGTAGTCGCAGGCCGCCCGGGTGGCCTTTTCCAGATTGTACCTTTCGTCTATATAGGTATTGACTTCCAATCCATGATCGCGGGCCGTGCCGGTCATCAGCTGCCAGAAACCGGCGGCTTTGGCCGGGGATACCACGTTCATCATGCCGCTTTCTATCACGCAGAGGTATTTGAAGTCTTCGGGGATGCCTTCTTCTTGGAGAATGGCCTCGATTTTCGGGAAATAGCGATTGGCTCTTTTGATAAGCAGCAACTGGTTCGATTGCCAGAAGATGTTGACCATCAGTTCCCGGTCGAGCCGTTCACGACAGAGGTAGAAGTCCAACGGCACCCGTTCCCCGGCAAAGGAAAGGCTGTCGGGCAGGGGAGGCGGCATGATTTGGTATCCGTCCAAGAATTTCTGGTGGTAAACCGGGTCGGTGCTGCCCAAAGGGGGATTTTCGGGTTCTTGCGTGGATGCCGGAAGCAGGTTCGGCACCATAAGGACGGCGGCCAGCAGGAAAAAGCCAAGAATATAGGTATGTTGGGTATTGAATTTCATTCCGCAAATCGTTTTAAGCCCCATCGGTCACTTCGGGTTTAACTCAAATTGGTCGTTAGACTTTGGGGAGATGGTTCGCTTATGCCCGAAGCTCGCCATTCCCGGTGTGGAAACGGCCTCGACACGTCTAATGCCGATTGGGTTTAAGGCGGGCGAATTTACAAAAAAAAGGAAACGGAACGCTTGTTTGGAGCGAACCGCTTCCTTTTAATCAATCGAGGTGTTTTGTTGACAGGGCACGTATCGGAGTGGACTGAATCCGGATTAAAACACAAACGGGCTGTCGAAGTCCTTGAAAGACACCCCTTTTTGGTCTTTGGCCGAAAGAAGGGGATGTTCGCATTTCCAGTCGATGCCCAAGTCGGGGTCGTTCCAGAGGATGCAGCCTTCGGTTTCAGGCGCGTAAGGAGCGGTGACCTTATAGGCAAAAACCGTGTCGTCCTGCCGCGTCACGAAGCCGTGCGCCATGCCGGCCGGCAGCAGGAATTGCCATTTGTTCTCTTCGGTCAGTTCCACGCAGACATGTTGCCCGTAAGTGGGAGAGCCTTTGCGGAGGTCCACTGCCACGTCCATGACCGCGCCCCGGATAACCCGGACAATCTTGTCCTGGGCGAAAGGCGGTTTCTGGAAATGAAGCCCCCGTAGCACGCCCTTGGCCGACATGGATTCGTTGTCTTGCACGAAAGTGTATTCCAGTCCGGCTTCTTTCCATTTCCGCTCGGAATAGCTTTCCATGAAATAACCTCGTTCATCTTTGAACACATCCGGCTTGATAATCAGCACGCCTTCTATTTTCGTTTTTTCAAATTGCATTCTTGTATTCTTAAAAAAATCCTATTTGCAAAATCAATCTTTCGACCCGAAAATCCGCCAATAAGTCTTATCTGATTTCTCGACACCCAATCTAACTCGATTTAGCAGAAATCGAATCTATTAACTTGCCTCTCAACCCGGAAATCGAACCCTGGTTTAGCAGACATGAGCCTTCTTCGACCCGAAAATCAAACTTTTTGGAGAGAACCAACTTCGTGACGAGAAATCTGGCCTTTTGCGTTGGCCTCCCGGCCTCATAAAAAAGGCGAAAAAGCAACTTCCTCTGACATCGGGGTTGAAAAAAAGGTCCCTCGTTGGAGGAGGCGTGTCAGAAGGGGTAAGATGCGAGGCGTCGAGCCGAAGGGACAGGGGGGAGCGTACTTATGTACGTGACCCCCTGGCACAAGGCTCGCAACGATGCAGATTGCCCCTTATCACACGCCGACAATCAACAATGGACGCATTCACCGTAAGCCACCTCCACCGCCTCCAAAAAGCTCTCCGACAAGGTCGGGTGCGGATGAACGGCATGCATGATATCGTGCGTGGTAATCTTCTGCTGCCGAACCATCACCGCTTCGGCAATCATTTCCGTCACGTTTTCGCCTACCATGTGGCATCCCAAGAGTAAGCCCGTCTTGGCATCGAAGATGACCTTGACAAAACCGTCCCGGTTCCCCATGGCCGTGGCCTTGCCGGATGCGGTGAACGGGATTTTCCCAACCTTGAGTTCGTAACCGGCTTCCAAGGCTTTCTTTTCGCTCATGCCCACCGAAGCGATTTCGGGCGAAGTATAGGTGCAGCCCGGGATATTGCTGTAATCCACTGGTACCGGATCCAAGCCCGCGATTTTTTCCACGCAGACCTTGGCTTCGCGCGAAGCCACATGCGCCAAAGCCGCTCCCGGCGTGATATCGCCGATAGCGTAGATGCCTTCCACATTGGTCCGGCAGAACTCGTCGGTCACAATCTTGCCTCTTTCCATCTGCACACCCAAGGCTTCAAGCCCCAAGCCCTCCAAGTTGGGCACAACGCCGACCGCCGAAAGCACGATATCGCATTCCTGCACTTCTTCGCCTTTCTTGGTCTTGATATAGACCTTGCATTTGTCGCCTGTCGTATCCACTTTTTCCACCGAGGCGTCCGTCATCACCTTCATGCCGTTCTTGCGGAAACTCCGGTTCAGGTAGGCCGATGAGTCGGCATCTTCCACCGGAACGATGTTCGGCATGAATTCCACCAACGTCACCTTGGTGCCGATGCTCTGGTAAAAATGCGCGAATTCGGAACCGATAGCGCCCGAGCCGACCACAATCATGCTTTCCGGCTGTTCCGGCAGCGTCATCGCCTGACGGTAGCCGATAATCTTGACCCCGTCTTGGGGCAGGTTGGGAAGCACCTTGCTGCGGGAGCCCGTAGCCAGGATGATATGCTTGGCCGTGAAATCCTTCTGGCTCCCGTCCTCGTTCATCTTCACGCACACGGTCTTGTCCGGCTTCAGGCTGGCTTCTCCGGCAATGACTTCCACCTTGTATTTGTTCAGCAGGAACTGCACTCCTTTGGCCATCGTTTCGGCCACGCCCCGGCTGCGGGCTACAATCGCCTTGAAATCAGGCTTCACTTCGCCTTCGATGCTCAGGCCGTAATTAGCCGCATGTTTGGCATACTGGTAAACCTGGGCGCTTTTGAGCAGGGCCTTGGTCGGGATGCAGCCCCAATTGAGGCAAATCCCGCCTAATTCGGCCCGTTCCACCACGGCTGTCTTGAACCCTAACTGGGAAGCACGGATAGCAGCCACATAACCACCGGGGCCGCTTCCAATCACGATTACATCAAAATCCATTGTCTATCTTTCTTTTCTGCATCCCTGTTTCTTTCGGCCTGTCCGTGGCATCAAGCCCTGGACGCTTTCCTTTCGGATCGGCATCGCCCGAAAACGAAACAGGAATAGGTTTGTATAAATTTTACACTCTCCAATGCCCTGTGCCGTTGAAAACAAAGCACGGAACCTACTCGGTCGGGAATCCGCGGCACAGGGCAGGGTACGGATTGATTATCTCCCTTTTACAATATTCATCGTATCGGTGGCGATAACCAATTCCTCATCGGTGCTGACCACGGCCACCTTCACTTTCGATTCCGGCTTGGAGAGGATCGCATCCACGCCCCGGAGGCCGTTGTTCTTTTGGGCATCGAAAGCCACGCCCATGAATTCCAGACCTTTGCAGACTTCTTCACGCACTACGAAGTCGTTCTCGCCAATACCGCCGGTAAAGAGAATCAAATCCACGCCGCCCATCGCAGCCGCGTAGGCTCCCACGTATTTCTTGACGCGGTAGCAGAACATCGCAATCGCCGTCTCAGCTTGCTTGTTGCCCTCGGAAGCCGCCTTGTGCAGGTCGCGCATATCCGAAGAAACCCCCGAAAAGCCCTGCAAGCCGCATTGCTTGCTGAAATAGGCATTCGCCTTTTCCGGTGTCAGGTTTTCCTTTTCCATGATGGCGATGGCTGCACCCAAATCCAAGTCCCCGGCACGGGTTCCCATCATCAGGCCTTCTACCGGCGTATAACCCATCGAGGTATCCACGCTCTTTCCATTGAGAACGGCCGCCACCGATGCCCCGTTGCCCAAGTGGCAGGAAACGATACGGCTGTGGTTCACGTCCAGGCCGGCCAGTTCCGCCGCCTTGCGCGACACGAATTTATGGCTGGTGCCATGGAAGCCGTAACGGCGCATCTTGTCGTTTGCATAGAACTTGTACGGAATGGCGTACATATAGGCGTAGTCGGGCATCGTCTGATGGAAGGAAGTATCGAACACGCCCACTTGCGGCACGTTCGGCAACAAGGCTTTCATCGACTCGATTCCCTTGATATTGGCCGGATTATGGAGCGGCGCCAAAGGAATGCATTCTTCCAAATCCTTCATCACTTCTTCATTGATCAGGACGCTGTCCTTGAAGGTTTCCCCTCCATGCACCACCCGGTGGCCTACGGCTTCGATTTCCTTGAGGTCCTTGATGACCCCGTATTGGGGATGCACCAAGTATTCCAATACCCAGTTGATGCCCACTTGGTGGTCGGGCACCGGCTTGGAAAACTTGTGCTTTTCGCCGTCCGTGCCTTGGTGGGTCAGTTCGCCTTCCGGCAGGCCGATTTTCTCGACTACGCCCTTGGCCAGGACTTCGCCTTTCGCGCCCATGTCGATCAACTGGTATTTGATCGAGGAGCTTCCGCAATTCAGTACTAAGATTTTCATATCGCAATAAGTTTTATATCCTGTTTTCTTCCGCCCTGAAGGATGTTCCGTTTTTCCGGAATCGTACCGCTCAAGGCCTTGTTCCCTTCCAGCTTTCCGCGTCGAGAGCTATCCCGTCTTCCGCGCA
>JADIMZ010000084.1 GCA_017694335.1 Candidatus Pullibacteroides excrementavium | reverse complement strand
AGGTTGATGCTGGTCTCGGTGCGGCCTGTCGAACGCAGGTTGGTCGGAGCCGGGCATGCCAGGTCGAGCCAGATGACGGAGATGCTGTCCAGGAAGATGGCGTTGTCGGTCATGAGCGTTTCATCGCTCTTGAAGAGCAGGGCCAAGTGGTTGAACTCGTTCACTTCGAAATCGAAAGCAAAGCGTTGCACGCTGTCCGTCAGTTCGGAGCAGGGAACGGCGCCGATGACATGGCTGCGGTTGAAGCCTTCGGTCGGCGAAGCCAGGACAAGCACGGAATCGGTCTGGCCGAACGCTGTGGAATCGTAGAGTTCCCATCCGTCGCGGAGATAGAATCCTTTGAGCCCGAACGAGAGTTCTGCCGTCCCGGTCTGGTTCCCGGCACTGAGCGTGGGCAAGATCAGCCAGTGGTTGTCGGACATGGCGGTTCCGTATATGCCGAGAGCCGGATCGTAGTTCTCGTCAGTAGTGGCTTGCCATCCGTATCCCATCGCATCGCTCAAGCGGGAGGATCCCGTATCGGCCAGGATCCCGCTCTGCGACAGGAATCCTTCCGGCATGGTTTCCACATTGGAAAGCGGTTCTTCGAAAGGAATGCTCTGCAAGGTGGTGAACTCGATTTCGGAAACCAAGGAAGAGTCGCCCGCACCGCAGACGGCCTGAATCCTTGCCGTGTAGGTGGTATTGGCCGTCAGGCCGGACAGCGTGTATCCTTCTTCCGAAACCAGCGGGTAGGATACCCATGCGGAATCGCCTTCCGCCAAGGTCTGGATGAAGAAATCGGCAAAAGGCCGGTTGGGATCGCTCCATGAAAGACTGGCTTCATTGTAGGCCAAATCATCTTCCACTACGGCCAAGTCGGCCGGCTTGCGGCAAGGCAGGACGGGTTCCACGACCAGCTGGTTGATGCCGAAAGTGGGTGCTGTCATGTCCATCATGGAGAAGACGTGGTAGGCAATGGCGCGCACGTATACGTTTTCATCGCCTGTAACCGGGAAGGAAGCCGTAGTGAAGGTCGTGTAATCGTCAGGATTCAGCTCGGTTTCGTGGTCTATCTTGCCGATGGTACGCCAAACTCGGGCTTCATCATCTCCGATGGCATACTGGAACACCATGGAATCGCTTTCTGCCATGGCATACGGCGTGATTTCTCCCGACCATGAATCCAGACTGAAAATCCGGATGTCGAAGTAGGCGACCGCGCTGTCGTAGTCCAGTGGCATCATGGCCGGCGAAATGGCATCAGCTTGCAAGGAAACCTGATCTTCCATGCCCATGTAGTCGACCAAGGTTACCCCTAGGTATTCCGGTCCATCGCCATACATGCCCGACGAGAAGACGGTGAAAGGCAGGTTCGGGTTTGTCGTGTTCCAGCCGGGGGCTTGGGAACCTGTTTCCGCATTCTCGAAACTGAACGTGGCCGGCAAGACAGCTGGCGTGAAAGCGGAAAGACTGGCATAGTCGCCCGAATAGGCTACGTTTTCGCCATCAGCTCTTAAAGCCCAGGCATAGAAATAGTAGACCGAACCGGGTTCCAAGCCGTCCACGGTCACGGTCTGGTCCGTGGTGTTGGCTTTGACGATATGCAGGGTGCTTTCGTTGATGGTCACGGTCTGGCCGTCCGTGTAGCCGGCTTCGCCATCCAAGCTGAAATCGTAGGCCGGCAGCGTTTCCTCGCTCCACGCCAACAGGTATCCTTCGGCTTTCGGGTCGTTTTCGATGGCCAAGGTGAGGCTGTTGGCGGTCATCGATTCCACAGAGATGCTTCCGGGTGCGGACAGCAGGGTGCTGACGGCTTGGGTGGCGTAATGATCCTGGTTGTACAGCGGGCCTCCCGAGCAGGCTGCATTGTAGAAGAAAGCGTGGAGATAATAGGTGGTGGCCGATTCCAGCCCGTCAAAGCCCGAAGGCGAGAACAAGGCCGACCCGTAGCTGTCGATGCGGCCCGTGGCCACTCCGGCAGAGCTGCCGATTTGGTCGCCTTCTTCATAAGTGATGCCGTCTACGGGCAAGTTCTCACCGATGAGCGTTTCTTCGGTAGAGAGAATCAAAAGCAGGTTCTCGGAACCTTCGAAAGCAAAACTGTAGCCGATGGACAGTTCCGTGTCGGTCGTCTCGATATCCCAGTTGGAAACAGTTCCATCCGCTACCTCGGCGCAGGGGGCCGGCAGGCTGAAGGTGTAGCCCGAATTGGCTTCGGGATAGGTGGTTTCATTGAAACTGTTGTGCGTGATGGTGGAGGTGCTTGTTTCCTGGCCTTCCGCCGTGAGGAAAACATAGCTGTTATTGTTGGCTACCAATCCGAAATCGTACGCATAGTTGGAGGCAGAAGACGGCTGCATGTCGAGGAAGCACAAGGACACGTTGCCGTTATTGGCAAAGGCGTATTGCCAGCTGGCTACCAGTTTGTCGGTCTTTTCGCTCGAATCGATGACAACCACGTTGTTGAACTGGACAAAAAGCGTGTCATTGACGCTTTCGTACTGCACGGAGCAATCCTGACCGGCCTGAATGTCGCAGACCGTGAAATATTGGTACCCCCAGGACTCCGAGCTCAGGTACTGGAAGCGGAAATAGAGGTAGTCCGTCATGGTGGTGTAGAGCATGTTGTTCACGTCCACGGCAGGATAGATTTCTTCGCTGTCGCTGAAGAAGATGAATCCGTCGCCGGTGATGCCGAAATGGGTCATGATTCCCGTCCCGAACGGGAAGTCGAAGCCGATGGGAAGGCCTGTCTGGACTGCCGGTGTCTGGCCGTAGCTTGGCGTGGACAGACGGAGGGTGTCATCGGGCGATAACCAGAGGTTGTGGAGGTCTGAGCCTTCCTGGATACCGATAGTCTGGGCACTGCCGCTGAAAGCGTGGGGCGTGGCATCGGAAAACGCGCTCGCTTCATACGCATCCAACGGGGCTTGGGCATGTGCCATCATTCCCATGAATGCCGTTGTCATGACGGCTGCGATGATGCATAATGCTTTTTTCATGATGGTTGTTTTTTGATTGTTTTCATTTCCTGTCTCCTGTCAATGT
This sequence comes from Candidatus Pullibacteroides excrementavium, assembly GCA_017694335.1. Classification (GTDB taxonomy): domain Bacteria; phylum Bacteroidota; class Bacteroidia; order Bacteroidales; family P3; genus Pullibacteroides; species Pullibacteroides excrementavium. The sequence continues at coordinate 16,929 of JADIMZ010000084.1, read as the reverse complement.
TTTTATCTTGCGTCGCTTCGTGTCGGCAAGGTTTGCGGCATTCAGGCAAGATGCCGCGGCATTTCAGGTTTTTGCAAAAATTGCCACCAGAAAAGACAGGGCAAAATTTTTTAGCGTAATATATCGTAACGCCTTTGAAACATATTTTAACATGTCTATTTATTGTGTTGGTATATAGTATGATTATTGGTTGTCCGCGATACGTTTTTCCTTGTGGCGGAAGAGGCTGCAGGGGGAGGGTGCAGAATGACTGCCGTCTTCACCGAAGGCGTAGCAGGCTGGGCCGCGGTAAAGCGGGGGGCAAGGCTGCCGGCAGGAGGGCGGGATGGAGTGAAGGGCCCGTGAAACCGGACAGGCGGCAGCCAAGCCCCTGTTCGGCACTTCCATCCATGCGGGGGCCGGGGGGTTGATGGCTGGATGTCCGGACCGGTGTTTCCTTTTCCCAGAGAAGGGGCTTGGCTAGGTGGGGATACCGTAATTGTTCCTGTACTCAAATCGTTTTGTTTCATGTTTTTGGATTCTTTTGAAAACATTTGTTGCTGTACTTCGGCATATAGGAAACCAAATGTTTTCCCTGTCAATGGATCTGGCATGGGAAATGCCCTCTATCTTTGCTTTGGAAGTCCTTGCGATGCCAATCCCTTTGCATAGGCATGCATCCGCCATGGGCGGCAGGATTGTCCGGTATTTTGTTGCTTATATCGAGAAATCAAGAATATGAAGGCTTTAACCAAAAAAAAGTTCGAATTGCTCCTTTGCGGAGTCCTTTCCTGTTTGCCTGTTTTCAGGGGACAGGCGTTTTCTGCGGACAGCATCGCATACCATCATGTGCTGCTGGAAGATTTCGGCGGGACGTGGTGTTCCAACTGCCCCCGGGTGGCCGATAGCATTGCTGTCCTTGCCTCTGATTTCGACCGGTTGGCCGTGGCCGGCTACCAGACGGCGGAAACCCGGCCCGATGTCTCTTTCCTGTATAATATGGATGTCTATTACCGGATGTGCTATTATGATACGATCCGGACGGTACCTGCCTTGTTCGTGAACGGCCGGGAAGTAGGGAATATCCGGGCCTTGCGCGACAGCTTGGAGAAGGCAATGCAGCAGAAGACCGTGTATGACCTGGAAATGGAGCTGGCTCATTTTCCTTTGCGGGAACAGATGAGCGACAGTTTCCAGGTCCGGATAAAGGCGAGCCGTCTGGCGGCGGACAAAGAGCGAGACTTGCGCCTTCATGTCGCTTTCCTGCAGGATCGCCTTCCTTTCCGGTGGTACGACCAAACGGAAGTCAACCATGCCACGGCATTCATGCTCCCGGACGGGAACGGGCTTCCTTTGGCTTTGGTGTCAGGGGATACGGTATGCACCTATTCGTTTTCCATCCCTTACCAGGAATCCCGGTTGCTTGTCAAGAATGCCTATGTGGTGGCATTTCTCCAGGATGCCACGATTCTGACCTACGATACCGTGGCCGATGGCCGTGTGTTTCCCGTCCGTGACAATACGGTCTTGCAGGCTTTGCGGCTCGATTTGGGAACGGGAGAGTATACGGCGGGCGGTTACCAGGATCCTTCTTTCCATAATTGGTCGCCGGAAATCCTGACTGGGGAATCGGTACGTTATTACGACAACACGATGGGGGATGTGGAATCGTACGCTTGGGAATTCGAGGGAGGAGTCCCTGCCACTTCCCAGGAGATGAATCCGCTTGTGCATTACCCTCAAGCTGGTGTTTTCCCTGTAAGTTTGCGTGTGGTTTCCGGTGGGGAGACCCGCGTTTTCCGGCAGGAGGAGGCGGTCCGGGTCTTGGATGTGTCGCCTCGTATCTCCATATCACCCAATCCGGTGCGTCCCGGCCGGGCAACAACGGTGACTTTGTTGTCGGAAGCCGATAGTTGCGAATGGCATTTCTTCGGCGGCGATCCTTTCCTTGCCTACGGCAAGGAAGTGCAGGTTGAATTTCCTTTGGAAGGGACATATGATGCCCGTGTGAGTGTGTTTTATCGCAGCCCTTACACGGGAACCTTGTATGAAAAGGATACCGTGGCAACGGCTGTCATCAAGGTAAGCCAGGATGCAGGTGTGGAGGATGAGTCGATACCTAAAGTACAATTGCGGAAGGATGGCCCATGCTCGGACTGTTACAGGGTGGAATCTTCCGTACCCGTGGAACAGGTCTCGGTTTTTTCGATGGATGGACGTTGCATGCTTGATGGCCGTTCCGGCAAGATTGATTTGTCTTCTTGTCCCTCGGGACTGTACATCGTGAGTGTGAAAGTCCAAGGGACTCCGCCTACTTCTTTCAAGCTGGTTTGCCAGTGACTGACCGGAGATTTGCGTATAGTGCAGGTTTGGGGATGCCTTTCCTGCCAGGTGTCCTGTTTGTCCTTATAGGCGTTCGGGAATCCGTCTTCTGGGGGCGGGCCAGAACGGCAGCTTAGGAAAGTGCGAGTTTGGAAAATTTTTAAAATGAAATATATGAGAAAAATAGCTTTTGTATTGCCCTTCCTGGTCTTTCTGGTGGGAAGCGGGCAAGCGCAAGTCCTTTTTCATGAAGACTTCCAGACAATGGATCTGGATGTCATGTCCACCGGCAGCCTTGATGCTGAGTGGACTTTGTACAACGATGGGAACGAGCCGATTCAGAACCCGGATTTGACGTATCTGGACGAGGCTTGGAACATCTGGCGTGACGAGGATGGCTCGATGGTGGCAGTCAGCCTTTCCTTTTTCGAGGAAGCCGGGGCCGAAGCCGACCGTTGGATGGTCAGCCCGGCCGTGGATTTGTCTTCGGCGGTCCAACCCCGTCTTTCGTTCCGTGCCAGGGCCTTGGATGCCGACAACCGGGACGGGTTCGAAGTATTGTTGTCCACCACGGGGACGGACAAGGAAGATTTTACCGAAAGCCTGCAAGTGACCCGGCAGGCCCGTGCTTCCTGGGCCTGGTACACGATAGACCTTTCCGCTTATGCGGGACAGCGTGTCCATCTGGCTTTTGTCCAGAATTCCGTGGACAAGTACATTCTGTGCATGGATGATGTGAGCGTGTACGACCAGGCTTCTGCCGGTGCCGTGGTGGCCGCGTTGCGGATGCCTGCCGTCCAAGTCCTGACTTCCTCTTCGATGAATGTCGCTTTGGAAGGGGAGATTCTCAACACGGGTTCCGAACCGATTGTTTCTTACGACTTGTGCTATGCCTTGGAAGGCGGTGACACTGTCCGGACAAACGTGCAGGACGTTTCCATCGCCGCTTCCGCGACGGCAGCCTTTTCGGTGGAGGCATCCGTAAGCGGGGACGGAAACCGGATTTTCATGGTCTGGGTGGAAAACATCAACGGTTCGGGGAATTCCTGCCCCTCCACTTTTACCTATGTGTTCACGGCGGAACGTGCCAACTTGCCGCGCCAGCCTTTCTTCTTGGAACTTTTTTCTTCAGGCATGTGTCCTAGTTGCGCTCCGAGAAACGCTGCTTTGCATCCGTTCATGGTAGAACATCAGGCCAACAGCGAGGATAATTCCAGCAATTTCGTCATGGTCAAATACCAGGTGGACGTTCCTACGGCGGGCGACCCGGTGGTGAACGATGATACCCGCGCCCGGGGCGATTTCTATGGCGTAAGATCGGCTCCCTCGTTTTTCCTGAACGGCCATTCCTATGATTTGGTTGCCGATTCCATCATGCATGCCCGCTGGGTCGACTCGATGGCCAAGTTCGAGCAAGAGGCGGTGAGCCTGCGTTTGAGGGGCTATCTGGAAGTGGAGGATTCCACTTTCCGGATTTCGACAGAAATCACGTCCTGCTTGCCGGATATCGATGAATATACCTTGCAGGTCGTCTTGCTGGAAGATTCCATCCATCATCTGACGCCCATGTACAACGGAGAACAGGATTTCTATTACTGCGCCCGCAAGATGCTGCCTGCCGTGTCAGGAACATTGATCGAGCCTGTTCCGTTGGGAACGACCGTGACGAAGGAGTTCGAGTATACCATTACCCCGGATGCCGGTCCTCGGATTTTCTCCAGTGTCGATAACATGGCTGCTGTGATTTTCCTGCAGAACAGGGTGACTCGTCAGGTCATCCAGGCAAAGTATCTGGAAAGAGGTGTCGTGGAATCTTCCAACGAGGAGAGCGTTTCTTTGTCGCCTCGCCTGCGTTTGATGCCCAATCCCGCTTCGGATCATGTACTGCTTGTGTTCGAAGTGCCGCAAGCGGATGTGGCGGATGTTCAGCTGATCGATATGGGCGGGAAAATCGTTTTTTCTCGACGGATTTCCTTGGTGGCAGGACAGAACCGGGAAGAATTCAACTTGCAAGGCTTGGATGCCGGTTTGTATTTTGTGAGGGTTTCCTCGAAAGCTGGTATCTTTGTGTCCAAAATGGTGAAGAAATAAGACCGTCCTGACGACGGGGCGGAGGAGCATCCCTGCCGGGTGGCAGGCTTTGCTTCTTCCGGGGCGGGATTCCGTCCGTCTGGCAAGGAAGTCGCCTCGTCTTGATTATGAGAATCATTAAAGCCGGGTCCTATGAATCAGGTCCGCGTTCCATGCCGGGAAGCTTTCTCTCGCCTGGCGGAAAAACCGCCTCGGCCTGGTTCATGAATCCCCTAAAAAGAATATGTCATGAGAAATATTTTGTCGGCAGCCGCCGGGTTTCTTGTTTGTGTTGCGTGGGCTGGAGGTCTGTATGCTCAAGATCCACAGGAGTATGAATCTGGTGCTTTTTATGTCCGGCTGAAACCTTCATCGGCACCCGCCTTGGCCAAAGGCGAGGCTTACGTGCGGGCGGATGCAGTGTCTTTCTTGCAGGCGGCGATGCCTGCGTATGGTCTTCATTCCCGTTTTGCGTCGATGCGGACCGGGAATAATGAACGCCTTGGCCGTACATTCCGGATAGAGTTCGACAGTCTGGACCGGACAGAAGAATTGCTGGATTGGCTCGAATCCAGGCCGGAAGTGGAAATGGTGGAGCCTGTCCCTGCTTATTACATCCAAGCAGGCGTTTTGCCGGGCGGCAAGACGGATTCTGCCGGAGATGGAGCGTCCGGGACGGATCCGTTTTACGGGACGGTCAACGGAGTTGACCTGAGCTGGCATTTGGATTTGATCAATGCTCAGGAAGCATGGGGAAAAGCTACGGCTCAATCCAATGTGACCGTGGCCATCGTGGATAATGCTGTCTGGGGCGATCACCCGGATCTGGGAATAGCGGCCGGGAACCAGTATAACGTGATGTCGGCCACGGCAGGCAATTCTGCGCCTCCTGTCAGTGTGGATCAGGATCAAGAGTGTGAAAGTCTGAATTCATGCAATGTGTACAATTGGTCGCATGGCACGCATTGCGCCGGAGCTGTCGGAGCAGTGCGCGGGAACGGGGTCGGTATTGCTTCCATCGGGTCGGGTGTGAGCCTGATGGGTGTTTCCTGCCCCAGCACGGATGCTTCAGGCTTGTCGGTCAGGAACGGTTTCGCCGGAGTGACTTGGGCTGCCGAGCACGGGGCGGATGTCATCAGTCTTTCCTGGGGAGGATATTCCGTGGCAGAGACGGAACGCGAAGTGATTCAGTCTTGCATCGATCAAGGTATTGTCATTGTAGCGGCTGCCGGGAACGACAACCGGGCTGATGTCCCCTTCTACCCGGCCGATCTCCCCGGGGTCATATCCGTGGCTTCGGTCAATTCCGATTTAGGGATATCTTCCTTCTCCAATAGCGGGGATTGGGTCGATGTGGCCGCACCGGGAGGTTTTGTGGTAGTGAACGGGAACGAGACTTCCAACTGTATCCTGAGCACGACTTTCTGCCGGTCCCAGTCGTACCGTATGAGTGGCATCACCGTGGTGAACGGGGAGTTTTACGATGGCATGTACGGGACTTCGATGGCCACGCCGGTCGTGGCCGGCCTTTGCGGCTTGCTGCTTTCCGTTGATTCAACTTTGGATTCTTATTCTATGCGCGAGGTCCTGATGTCGTCGGCGCAGGCTCTGGATGCTTCGAGCGGGAAACATATCCGTCCGGGTTCAGGGGCCATCGATGCTTCGGCGGCTGTGGATCTGCTTCAGGGAGGTTTCCTCGCCCCGCGCAATTTCACGGCTGTGCGTGATGGGATTGCCGTTTCTCTCAGCTGGCAGGCTCCGGCCCTCGATGCGCCTGCGGATGTCTACCAGTTGTTCCGTGACGATGTGCTGATTGCTGAAACTCAGGATAGCTCGTTTGTGGATACGGTCATGGATGAAGGACTTTGCAATTATTCGGTCCGGGCTTTGTACGGTGGAAGGGAGGATACGACGAACAGGGCTGCGGTGGATGTGTATGTGCCTGATTTGTACGAGGTGGCCGTGAGTGTGTCCCCGGAAGGTTGCGGCACGGTCTCCGGGTCGGGTTATTACCCAGCGGGAGAGGAAATATTGCTGACGGCCACCGCGGTGCCAGGCTGCGAGTTTGTGCGTTGGGTGGAAGACAGGAATGTCCTCGGCCGGGATACGTCTTTGTCGTATCTGGTAGAGTACGATGCCGAGATCGAGGCGATTTTTTCAGGGACTCCTGAAACGCATGTGGAGAGCGATGGTTTTGCGGGCCAAGTCGCTGCATACCCCAACCCGTTCAGGAATACGATTCATCTTGAATCCGCTGTCACTTTGCAAGTCGTGGAGGTCTACTCCATGTCAGGGCAGAGATTGCGGGAACTTGCCTTGGACGGGGCTTTTTCAGTGGAAGTTGATCTTTCGGCTTTGCCGGCTGGCCTGTATGTGCTGAAAGTGGAGACCGGAGCGGGAACGGAAACGTTGCGCGTCAGCAAGTACTGAGCGGGAATCGGTTTTCTGCTACTCATCCATTCCAATCCTCTCTCTTGGGGAAGCCGCTTCAGCCATCTTGCTGTCATTCGGGATAGGAGACTGGGGCATCGGATAGTCCAGCGATTGCAGGAAAGCCACGATGTCTTCCGAGTTTTCCAGCTTGAGCTTGTTTTTCAGCCTGAATTTAGCCATGCCGATCGACTGGAGCGTGCGCCCCGTCAGATTGGCGACATCCCGGTTGCTGAGTCCTAAATTGAACAGGACGCAGAGATGCTTCTCGTTAGAGGTGAGATCAGGGCATACCTTGGATAGTTTGGCCAAGAACCCTTTGTCTACTTGTTCAAAGTAGAACTCGAAGTCTTTCCATTCTTTTTCCGATGCGATCTGTTTGGCGAGGTTTTCGATTTCGCAGACGATGGATTTTTCCTTGCCCCGCAGGGTGAACGCTGTCTTCAGCGTCTTCAGGTTCTCGAGTATGGCGTTCTGCAGATGGTTCAGCCGCAAGAAACGGAGCGTGTTCGTGGCAAGCTCCTTGTTTTTCTGCTCAATGGTTTCTCCGGCCTTTTGCAGTTTCTTTTCCGAATCGGCCTTGATTTGTTCGGATTGCTTCTGGACTTTGGAAAAATGCCGGATAAGGAAGATAATCGAGAGTGCCAGGATGGCGGATATGCCCGAGAGGCCGAAGATCCACAACATCCGGTTCTGGGCTTTCAGCCTTGTCAGGACCAAGTCGTTCTGGTTTGCCAGATGCTCTTGTTCATGGCGGTAGTTATTGTATTCAAGTTCCAGCTGGAGCAAGGACTGGCTTTGTTCTGCCGCAAAGGACGAGTCCACCATTGTCATGGCCTGGCGCAAACATCCCAAGGCTTCTTTTTCATTTCCCATTTCCTCGTGGCATTGGCTCAGCAGCTTGAGCAGGTCGGCCTGGAGGGAGAATTTCTTTTCTCCGTCCAGTCTTTTCAGCTGTTCCGATGCCAGTCTGAGGCACTGGGCGTGTTTCCCTTCTTGCAGCAGGCTTTTGGCATAGGCCATTGTGACGAACCCTTCAAGGTGGTAGTAATTGCCTTGGCGGGTTCGCTCCAAGGCTTCGGAAAAGTACTGGTTTGCTATGTTGAACTGGCCTAAGCCTGCATAGATGTATCCCATGGCCAGACGGCTGGTAATGGCTTCCGTGCCTTGGTAGTTCTCTGCTTCCACGATCTGGTAGCTCCGGGTGCAGTACGGCAAGGCTTCCTTGTACATCTGCTTGTCCAGATATGCTGTCCCTATATTGCTGCAAGCCAGATAGATCCCTCTCTGGTCACGGGCATCTTCGTATTCTTGCAGCGCATGTTTGAAGTATTTGAGAGCTATGTCGATATAAGAGCGGTAGGCGAAAGTGGCTCCGATGCCGTTGAGGCATTTCGCCCGCAAGGAGGCATTGCTGTCTTGTTCGAAACGGGAGTAGAGGTGCTGGTAGATACGCAAGGCCGAATCGGTCTTTTCGCCATATACCAGGCTCAGGGCCAAATTGGAATAGCTTTCAACCAAAAGGCTTTTCCATTGCGGGCTGGGATGTTCGTCCATGATTCTTTCCAAGTCCGGGATTACTTTCTGGTTGATTTGTTCGCAGTACTTGTTGCTATCGAGCGAAAAATACAGGAAACCTCTTCTGACCGCGTAGAAATAACGTTTGTAAACATTTTCTTTTCGGATAGCGTAATTCTCTGCTTGCTTTGAGATTGCGATTTGGCTATCCAAAGAAATCCTGCTTTGGAAAGACAGAGCCCGGTCGTAGACGGCAAAACTGTCGGCTTCGTTATGGCGGGGATTGCCAAGGCATAAGCCGGATGAGAAAAAGAATGTCAGCATCACCGAAACGATGTAACAAAGCATTTCTTTTGCGTTCAGGTTTCCGGTGGGCTTGGGCATAAAAATGGGTTTTTCAATAGGTTGGTTCTTGCAAAGGTACGTTTTTTCTGCAAATATCGCGGCCATGTCCTGAAAAGGTAGATGCCAGAAGCGGCAGGAACAGGAAACATGTCTTATCTTTGCCCGTATGCAAGCAAATGATTTAAGGAGAAAGATAAGCGGTTTCGATTACATGTTGAAACAGCTGGATTTGCAGTCGGCCGTGGGGCGTGATGCTTTGTCGGGGCTGGTTTGGCATGGTCCGGGGCAAGAAGAGGGCCTGTTTGTGGAACTGGGAAGGGTCGAATGTCTGAAGAGGTATCTGGCTTCCCGCTCCACGGTTCCGTTGGACAAGTTCAAAATGAAAATTTCCCAGATCTGGGATATACGTTCTTCATTCAATCTGCTTTTGGAGTCCACGGTTGACGATGTGCAGCTTTTTGAAATCAAACGTTTCGCTTTGTTGGCGGGTGAGTCATGCCGGTATCTGTCCGAGGTGGTGCAGGCTTGCAGCTTTGCCGACCCTCCTTGCCTTCTCCCGGATTTGTCGGAAGTGGTGGCTGTCTTGGATCCCCGGGGCGAGAAGTTGCCGGTCTTCCATGTATACGATGAGTATGATTCCCGTCTGGCCGAAGCACGCAAGGCTTTGCTGGCGTTGGACCGGGAGGCTTCGTTATCCCAGTTGCAGGACGGGCGGGAGACGTTGGCTGGCAGCGGGGACATGCTGGGAAGGGACGGGGAAAGCCAGTCTGCGGGCGGCCGGTGGCCGGATAGGACAAATCAGGAGGCCGCTTTGCATAGCGGGGAAAACTTGGAATCGGCAAACAACGGCTTGAAGTCCTTGGATGCGGCGATAGCGCGTTTGCAATCGGAATGCCAGGAATTGGAACAGCATGTGCGGGAAATGCTCTCGATCCGTCTCCGTCCTTTTGTCCCTGTCCTGAAGGAAGCCTTGGATGCGGTGGCTTATTGGGATTTATTGGTAGCCAAAGCGGGTCTGGCATGGAAATTCGATTTGGTTTTGCCGGATATCCTTGGTCCGGAATCACTCCGGAAGAAGGATTGGAACGTGTCTCGGAAGGCGGCGGAGCTGGCGGATATGGTCTTGGCTTACGAGGGTTTGTTTCATCCTATGGTCAAGGCATTGCTGGAAGCGGAAAAGAACCGTTACCAAGCAGTAGATGTGGCTTTGGCTTCCGGGCCGTGCTTGCTGACAGGGGCTAACATGAGTGGGAAGACGGTCTTGCTCAAGAGTCTGGCTTTGTCTCAGTGCTTGTTGCAGACGGGGTTCTTGGTGCCGGCGGCCAAGGCGGTCATGCCATTGTTCGATTCTGTGGAGATACTGGTACATGACGGGCAGGACGAGAAGCGGGGATTGTCGTCTTTCGGTGCGGAGATGCAACGTCTCAACGGTGTCCTGGGGCGTTTGAAGAGGGGTGAGAGGATGTTGTTGTTGGTGGACGAGCTGGCACGGACAACGAATCCTTCGGAGGGGAAAGCTATGGTCTGCGCGGTGTTGGATGCCTTGCAGGAATTGCCTTGCTGCGCGATGGTGAGCACGCATTACGGGCCTATCCCGAACCATGTGCGGCATTTGAGGGTGAGAGGATTCAGGGAGGATTGGGCCTTGGCTCGATTAAATCCGGTTGGTTCGGCCCGGAAAGCGGGAGAAAATGCGGAGGCTTCGGGCATGGTTTTGCCAGCGGAGGCGGAAAGATTCGATATTGGCCGGATTCAGTCGTGCATGGATTATTCCTTGGTGGAGGAAAAACCGGGTGAAATGCCTCCGATGGAGGCATTGCGGATAGCTTCTTTGCTGGGTTTCGATCCGGAAGTGCTGGGGAAAGCTCGGGCGTATTACGATGCCGAATGCAGGGATTCAGGGAAAGAGTAGGCCGCCAGTGCTTTTGTTTTTTTCCGGGGACTGTGGATAACTTTGTTGAATTATGGATTCTTATGATTAACTTTGCAAGTTTTTGAATGCAGTGGCATGGAGGGTTTGGCATGGCTCTCGACTCAATCGGGGCGTTGGTTGCACCGAAGCCCCTCCGTCTCGGCCATGCTCAAGCAGGGGAACGGCTTGGCATGGCTCTCGACTCAATCGGGGCTTTGGCTTCGCGAAAGGGCAGGAACATTCCCGAGGGGCGGGCAAAAACAGAAGGCCCTGCATAGGCCTTTTCCCAGGAAGGCAAGAAACTTTAAACAGCCTCTGATTCGGCTAAGAAAAAACTTTCGATATGAACCAGAAAAGCAAACTCGGCCTTGATTTCGACAAGGTGGAACAGGCTCGGACGGCTGCCGCGAACATTGCCCGCCAGGTGCAGGCTTTTGTGGACGGCTACACGACCGTGGCCACGGAAAGGACCATCGCCCGCTTGCTGGGCATAGATGGCGTGAAAGATGAAGTGCCGTATCCTAACGTGGTCGTGGACGCGATCAAGGATGCAGGCCTTTTGGGGGAAGGGATTATGTTCGTGATGGGGAATGCCGTGGTGCATACAGGCATGACACCACAGCAGGTCGCCGAGGAAATCGGGGCCGGCAAATTGGATCTGGCCCAGCTTCCGGTAGCTCCGGCCGACAAACGCCATGCGGCCTTGAAACCTTATGCGGATGCTTCCATCCAGCGGATCCGGGAACGCCGTGCCCGGCGGGAACATTATCTGAAGACCATCGGGGAGGGTCCTAAGCCTTATTTGTACGTGATTGTGGCTACCGGAAACATCTACGAGGATGTTACCCAGGCGCAGGCGGCTGCCCGCCAAGGGGCCGACATCATTGCCGTCATCCGCACCACGGGCCAGAGTCTGCTGGATTATGTGCCTTACGGGGCGACTACGGAAGGGTTCGGAGGCACGATGGCCACCCAGGAGAATTTCCGCATCATGCGCAAGGCCTTGGACGAAGTAGGCGAGGAAGTAGGCCGTTACATCCGTCTCTGCAATTATTGCTCCGGCCTTTGCATGCCGGAAATCGCGGTCATGGGAGCCTTGGAAGGACTCGATGTGATGCTCAACGATGCGCTCTACGGCATTCTGTTCCGGGATATCAATATGCAGCGGACGTTGATCGACCAGTATTTTTCCCGGGTCATCAACGGTTTTGCCGGAGTCATCATCAATACGGGCGAAGACAACTATCTGACTACCGCCGATGCCGTGGCCGAGGCGCATACCGTGCTGGCTTCGGACTTCATCAACGAGCAGCTGGCCTTGCTGGCTGGGCTTCCCGAAGAACAGATGGGCTTGGGCCATGCCTTTGAAATGGATCCGAAACTGGAAAACGGTTTCTTGATGGAACTGGCTCAGGCGCAGATGCTGCGGGAGATTTTCCCGAATGCGCCCTTGAAATACATGCCGCCTACCAAGTTCATGACCGGGAATATTTTCAGAGGACATCTGCAAGATGCCCTGTTCAATATGATTGGTATCTGGACACATCAGGGACTGCAACTGCTGGGTATGCCCACCGAGGCGATTCATACGCCTTTCATGAGCGACCGCTACCTCTCGATTGAAAACGCCCGCTATATCTTCAACAACATGAAGAGCATAGGGGATGAAATGGAATTCAAGGAAGGCGGAATCGTCCGCCGGAGGGCTGCCGAAGTGCTGGATAAGGCGACCGCGCTCTTGCAGCAAATGGAGAAGGAAGGTTTGTTCTCGGCACTTGAGAAGGGCATTTTTGCCGATATCAAGCGTCCCAAGAACGGCGGGAAAGGTTTGCAGGGTGTGGCCGAAAAGCGGGACAATTACGAGAATCCATTTATCGACATAATGAAGAAAGGAGAATAAGATGAGCGGCGGATTATATTCTACTTCGCACGAAGAAATAGACAAGACATACGACCCCAAGAAGATAAAGCCTTACGGCGATACGATGAACGACGGCAAGACCCAGCTGAGCTTCACTTTGCCGGTGCCTTGCGGCGAGGAGGCGGTGGAGGCTGCCAAGCAGCTGTTGCGCAAGATGGGTTTTGAAAATCCTCAAATCGTGTATTTCCACGAACTTACGCCGGGCTTCACCTTCTTTAATGCTTACGGTTCATGCACGCATACGGTGGATTACACGGCTATCCATGTCCCCAAGGTGGAATCGACGGTGATGTCGATGGAAGAAACCGATAATTTCATCCGCGAGCATATCGGGCGGAAAATCGTGGTGGTGGGAGCCAGCACCGGTACCGATGCGCACACAGTGGGCATCGACGCGATCATGAACATGAAGGGCTTTGCCGGCCATTACGGGCTGGAACGCTATGAGATGATCGAGGCCTATAACTACGGCAGCCAAGTGCTGAACGAAGAGTTGATCGCCCACGCGCTGGAGCATAAGGCCGATGCTATCCTGGTATCGCAGACGGTGACCCAGAAGGATATCCATATCCAGAACCTGACGGAAATGATCGAGATGCTGGAGGCTGAGGGTTTGCGCGACAAGCTGATTGTCTGCTGCGGCGGCCCCCGTATCACTTACGAGCTGGCCAAGGAGCTGGGCTTCGATGCCGGTTTCGGCATGAATACTTATGCTGACGATGTGGCTTCCTACCTGGCGCAGGAACTGGCCCGCCGGATGGGGAAATAGATTGCGTGGCATAGAACTTGCAATAGGACATGCCTTGATGGCTTTTATGGCAAGGCTCTCTTGGGGTCGATTGTTGGATTGGCTTCAGGAGAGCCTTTTTACTATGTCTTTATTGTACGGTTTGTTCTAATTGTAATGTTTTTTTTAATTCTGTAGCGAGTGAAACGTATCAGAATATTCATAAGCAGTGTTCAACGTGAGTTTGCCGAAGAACGGGCTTTGCTTTGTTATTATATTCGAACAGACGCATTGTTGGGTAAGTTTTTTGAACCATTTATTTTCGAGGAGATTCCGGCGAATGAATGTCCGGCAGCCCATGTGTATTTGAAAGAAGTTGAGTTGTGCGATATCTACCTTGGGTTGTATGGGAATTTGTATGGATACGAAGATGAAGAAGGGATATCGCCGACCGAACGCGAATATGATTTGGCTGCAAAATTGCATAAAAACCGACTGATTTTCATAAAAAGCATAGACGAGAATAAACGGCATCCTAAAGAAACGGATTTTATACACAAGGTGGAACGTGATATTGTACGTAAGACTTTTGTTGATATTGATGGACTGCGTACTTCAGTGTACGCTTCACTCATTAGGTATTTGGAGGAGAAAGAGTATATTCGATGGAAGCCTTTTGATGCGGCTTGTGATAATGGAGCGACATTGGAAGAGTTGGATGAAGATAAGATGAGGAATTTTATTCATATGGCTAGAATGAAGAGAAATTTCCCTCTTCCAATAGAGACTTCTCCTGTTGCTTTGCTTACCCATCTGGATTTGATTGATGATAGGGGGAGGATTGCTAACGCCGCATTGCTCTTGTTCGGGAAAAAGCCTCAGAAATATTTCATAACATCGGAAGTGAAATGTGTTCAGTTTTATGGGGATGTGGTGGAAAAACCGATGCCTGCCTACCAGATATACAGAGGAGATGTTTTCGAATTGGTTGATCAGGCAACTAGTTTTGTCATGAGCCGTATAAATAATTGGACAGGAACTCGTGAGAAAGGGAATAGTGCGGCAGTGCCAACGCATCCGGAACTGCCGATAGACGCAGTAAAGGAAGCCATTGTTAACGCTGTATGCCACAGGGATTATACAAGTAATGCAAGCGTACAGGTTATGCTGTTCCGTAATCGTGTAGAAATATGGAATCCGGGGATATTGCCGTACGGGTTGACAGTACAGAAACTTCATGGGCCGCACAAATCATTGCCGACAAATCCTTTGCTTGCAGATTCAATGTATTGGAATGGATATATTGAGAAGGTTGGAACCGGAACTGAAGACATTATTAATAAGTGCCGTGAATATGGACTGAAGATGCCTGAGTTTAATCAAGATGAAGACTTCAGGGTTGTGATATGGAGGGCGGTTGAGCAACAGAGTGATCCAAGGGTGATCCAAGGCGCTCCAAGGGCGATCCAAAGTGATCCAAAAGAAGTTGAGGCTCTTATAACGTTGATAAAAAATAATCCTTCAATTTCAAGAGCTGAATTGGCAAAGAGGCTGGGTTTAAGCGAACGCCAGGTTAGAAAAATAATGGATTGGTTACGGTCCGAGGATAGGCTTGCTAGGAAAGGTGGTACGACAGGCGAATGGATTATTATCCAATAGGTTCAACTTTCGATATTGTTGGCTGTCATCGAAGATAGGATGCGGTTCGGTAAAGGCGGTGCAAGCCTCAGCAGAGCCAAAGCTTGCTTTGGCTCTGCTGAGGCGTAGCCCGCTTTCGATGCTAATCAATGGCAATCAAACGAGTTTCTCGCCTTTCGCTATCTTTGATTGCTTCGCATCGAAGATAGTTTGGTCTCGGCATAGCTCAAGCAAGGGAGTGTGTTGGCTATCGCCGAAGCCCCTACGCCTCGGCCATATTCAAGCGAGGATACGGGCTTGATATGGCATTCGGCTCAATCGGGGCTTTGGCTCTGCTCTCGACTTTCGCTATCTTTCCTCTAAGAAAAGTCGAGACCACGCCATAAAGATAGGGGGGCTTGATTCTTTCTTATTCCACCGGCATATAAATCGTGATTTATATCTAAATTTGCTTGTTTTTTTGTTATTATTGCATTGCAGTAAACTTAGTGGTTAAAGGTGGAATCTAAAACTTTGCGATATGGATAAGAATCAAATGCGTGAAATCATTGCCAAGCGTGTGGCCAAGGAACTCAAGGACGGGGACGTGGTCAACTTGGGAATCGGGCTGCCTACGATGGTGCCGAATTTTTTAGCTCCGGGCGTGAATGTGATTTTGCAGTCGGAAAACGGGATGCTGGGTATGGGGCCCACTCCTGAAGCGGGCAAGGAAGATCCGGAATACATCAATGCGGGAGGCGGTTTCACCTCGCCGGCGGTAGGCGCTTGCACTTTCGACAGCGCTACTTCCTTTGCCATTATTCGGGGAGGTCATGTGGACGCTACCGTTTTGGGTGCCATGCAGGTGGATGAAGAAGGCGACTTGGCCAACTGGATGATTCCCGGCAAGCTGACTCCGGGCATGGGCGGTGCGATGGATTTGCTGACCGGTGCCAAATTGGTCATCTTGGCCATGGAACACACCGCCAAAGGCAAGCCGAAGATTCTGAAGAAATGCACCCTGCCTTTAACCGCCAAGGGTCGCGTCAACCTGATTGTGACCGAGATGGGCGTGATGAAGGTGACACCTAAAGGCATCGAATTAGTGGAAATCAATCCCGAATTCAAGCCGGAAGATGTGCAGGCGGCGACGGAGGCGACGTTGATTATATCGCCTGACTTGAAGCCGATGTTCTAAAAAAAATCATTTTCAGCGGAATCTGCTTCGTTGCGAGTTTTGCCCAGCTTGGTCATGTACTAAAGTACACTCCCGCGCTGGGCTGTAACTCGGCGCCTCGCATCTTCTCGCTGAAAATGATTTTTTTATGCTTTGCAATTGGCGAAATCTGCTTTCAGCGAAGGCAGGCTGCACCTCGGCAAAGACAATCTGTTTGCTTGTCTTCGCGTTCAGTTTGCACTGCCTTCGCTTTGCTGCGAGCCTTGCCGGCGTGGTGATGTACTATAGTGTACTCCCGCGCCGGTCTGTGGCTCGGTTTTCCGCAGCTTCCGTTGGATTTTTCCTGATGTTTTTTCGGATACGTTTCTTGGCTATCCTTATTCGTGTGTTATTTGTCGTAATAAATTGACAATAATTTGTTTTTTTATTTCATAAGTGTTCTGTAGGTAATACGTTTCTTGTGTTTCAGTGTGTTTTTGGTGGGTCGGAGCTTGCACATCGCTTGGAAAAATCCTGATTTTGTGCTGGCCTTATGAAATCGGGCTTGGATGTGTTACGGGTGGCGGAATCTGCATGATTCCGGATATCGCAGGAGAGAGGGTGCGTCAAAATAGGCTTAGCTTGCAGGATGTTGTTTGCTGTTGCCTGTCCGGCTGCCATGGGACGGGATCGGGATTCTTGAGTTTCTGAAAACCGATCGGGGTTGAGTGAAGGTTGCCGGATAGCCATGGTGGGAGCCGGCCCCGGGGCTTGGTACATGAGTGTCGGTTTAACCCAAATCGGTCATTAGACACGCCGGGGCTGTTTTCGGTTAGGAAAATGAGGCTTTCGGGCATCTTGCCCGCTTCTGTCCGCATCCTGTTTCTCGCTACGCCTCGACGTAGCCCGCTACGCCTTCGGCTAGGCGAGAA
>JADIMZ010000083.1 GCA_017694335.1 Candidatus Pullibacteroides excrementavium | reverse complement strand
GGTACCCACCTCCTTCCGCCCCCACAAACAGCGTGAACAATCGTATCATCTTGTGCAATGCCATCCCCCGGTCCACCACCGTGCTCGGGCAAAGCACCGACATATTCGTGTACATCTCCGCCCCCATCAAGCGGAAAGCCAGCGTCTGATCCCCCACCAAAGCCTGGTCATGGCTCTCCGCATAGGCAATCTGCGGCACGGCAGCCAAACGGTCGTTCACCGTGGACCAAAGCTCGGCCATCACCCAATCCTCGTCCTTGCGCTCCTTGAGCAGCTTGATCCAATAGTCCGGAATGCCCATCGCCAGACGGTAATCGAAACCGATGCCGCCCGAAGCCGTCGAAGCCGTCATCCCCGGCATCCCGCTCACCTCCTCGGCAATGCTCAGATGCACACCCGGCCGCATCGCTGCTACCAAATCATTAGCCAAAGACAGATATATCAACGCATTGCAGTCAACCTTATCCCCAAAGTAATTCTGGTAGGAACCGAAATAGTCCACATAACCCCGATGGAAATAAATCATGGCCGTCACCCCGTCGAAACGGAAACCGTCAAAATGGAATTCCTCCATCCAGTAACGCAGGTTCGACAACAGGAAACGCCGCACCTCGTTGCGCGAGAAATTGAACATCCGCGACCTCCAGTAAGGATGGGTCCCCGCCTCGCCCCCGTAGCTATACAAATCATCGCTCCCGTCCAAGCGGTTCAAGCCCTCGTTCTCGTTCTCCACAAAATGCGCATGAACCACGTCCATCACCACGCTGATGCCCATCCGGTGCGCCTCCCGTATCAAAGCCTTCAAGTCGTCGGGCGTGCCGAAGCGGGACGAAGGCGCAAAGAAATTCGACACATGATAGCCGAAACTGCCGTAATACGGGTGCTCGGCAATCCCCATCAGCTGCAATACATTATACCCCGCTTTTTTTATCCGGGGCAAGACATTGGCGGTAAATTCCGCATACGTCCCCACGCCTTCCTTTTCCTGCGCCATCCCCACATGCGCCTCGTAAATCAAAGGAGTCTGCTTGGAAAAATCCGGAGCTTTGAACGAGGCTTCGGCATCGCCCCAACGGAAAGCCTCCTCCGCTCCCGGCATCCAGACCTCGGCCTGGAAATCCTTGCTCTGCGGATCCTGCACCGCATAGAAAGTGTAAGCCGGCATCCGCATGGCCCATCTGCCGTTGCCATCGTGAACATACATCTTGTACCTTGTGCGATGCCCAAGCCCCGGCACGTCCTTAGCTTTCATCCGGATTTCCCAGACCCCGTCCTCTATCCGATGCAAGGCATGGGAAGTCAGATCCCAAGCGTTGAAATCCCCTATCAGGAACACATGGCGGGCATGAGGCAGCCATTCGCGGAACACCCATTCGTCCGTATCCGCTTCATAATGCAGGCCAAAGTATTGGTAGGCGGAAGCAAAATCATAGAGACTTCCCCATTCCTGCTCGATCCAGGAACGGGTACGGAGATAATCCTCGTGGCGGCGTTCAATCTTCTCAGCCACCGGCCATAACCAGGAATCGTTTTCTACCAATGGCAACATAAACAAACTATTTATCCAGCGCGTATCCTAGGAATCACTTTCCAGAATCCGCCTCAACGCAAGCTATTTTTCCCCGCTTCTTTTCCCCACTTTTCCTCAAACACACCTCTCTTTCAAGCGGGAGCTCTTCCACCGGGAAGCCGCAAATCACTTTTTTTCGGCTAATCCAACTTCAAAACCGCCAGGAAGGCCGACTGCGGCACCTGCACGCTCCCCACCTGCCGCATCCGCTTCTTCCCCTCCTTCTGCTTCTCCAACAGCTTCCGCTTACGGGTGATATCCCCGCCGTAGCACTTGGCCGTCACATCCTTGCGCACCGCCTTGATCGTCTCGCGGGCAATAATCTTGGAACCAATCGCCGCCTGAATCGCGATATCGAACTGCTGGCGCGGAATCAATTCCTTGAGCTTCTCGCACATGCGCCGCCCGAAAGCATAGGCGTTGTCCTGGTAAATCAGCGTGGAAAGCGCATCCACCGTATCCCCGTTCAATAGGATTTCCAACTTGACCAGCTTGGATACCTGGTAGCCGCAAGGATAATAGTCAAAGGAAGCATAACCCTTTGATATGCTTTTCAATCTATCGTAAAAATCGAACACGATTTCCGAGAGCGGCATCTCGAACGTGAGTTCGGTACGGTCGGTAGTGATATAAATCTGGTTCTTCAAAATGCCCCGCTTGTCGATGCAGAGCTTCATGATCGGCCCCACGAAATCGGCCTTGGTAATAATCTGCGCCCGGATATAAGGCTCGTCGATATGATCCACGTAATTGGGTGCCGGAAGCCCGGAAGGATTGTGAATCTCCAGCACTTCGCCCTTGGTGGTGGTCACCTTGTACGAAACGTTGGGCACGGTGGTAATCACATCCATATTGAACTCCCGTTCCAGACGTTCCTGGATGATTTCCATGTGGAGCAATCCCAAGAAGCCGCAACGGAAGCCGAAGCCCAGAGCTATCGAAGATTCCGGCTCGTAGGTCAGCGAAGCATCGTTGAGCTGGAGCTTCTCGATCGAAGCCCTCAAGTCCTCGTAATCGTCGGGCGTTACCGGATAGACCCCGGCGAACACCATCGGCTTCACGTTCTCGAAACCCTCTATCGCCTTCTCGCAAGGCCGCTCCACATGGGTAATCGTATCGCCCACCTTCACTTCCACCGAAGTCTTGATGCCCGAAATGATATAGCCCACATTCCCGGCCGAGATCGAATCGCAGGGTATTTGCTTGTAACCCAGCACGCCCACTTCTTCGGCATCGTACTCCTTGCCGGTATGGAAGAACTTCACCTTGTCGCCTTTGCGCAGCGTTCCGTTGACAATCCGGAAATAAGAGATGATGCCTCGGAAAGAATTGAACACCGAGTCGAAAATCAAGGCCTGCAAAGGAGCCTCCGGGTCGCCTTCTGGAGCCGGAATCCTCTCCACGATGGCATGGAGCAACTCAGGCACGCCCTCCCCGGTCTTGCCGCTGACGGCCATGATTTCCTCGCGCTTGCAACCCAAAAGGTCCACAATCTGATCCTTGACCTCTTCCGGCATCGCATTGGCCAAATCCATCTTGTTCAGCACCGGGATAATCGTCAAGTCGTGTTCCATGGCCAGATACATATTCGAAATGGTCTGCGCCTGAATCCCTTGCGTGGCATCCACCACCAGAATCGCGCCCTCGCAGGCGGCAATGGAGCGGGAAACCTCATAGGAAAAGTCCACGTGACCCGGGGTATCGATAAGGTTGAGGACATACTCCTGCCCTCCATCCTTGTATTTCATCTGAATGGCGTGGCTCTTGATCGTGATGCCGCGCTCGCGTTCCAAATCCATATCGTCCAAGACCTGCGCTTGCAGCTCCCGCTGGGGAACGGTATTGGTGATTTCCAACAGGCGATCCGCCAAAGTACTCTTCCCATGGTCGATATGGGCAATGATGCAAAAATTCCGTATATTCTTCATTGTCTGTATTTCCAAAAAATGCATTCCAAGCTCTCTCTCGCCTCTGTTCCGCCCTCTTTCCCACCCATGGAACGAAAAAGAAGCATGTCCCATAAATCCGGAATAGTGCCGGCGTTTGGCAAAACAAGGACATAATCGAGCAAAGATACAACAATTACCCCACACCGCGCAGCTTCGGCCATTTAGAAAAGTAACATTTTTGTTACTAACATTTTTGTTACTAACATTTTTGTTACTTATCTTTGCAGGCACAGACAAAAAAACGTGCGTCAGAACCGAAAATCCGCCATCGGCTACGATGCCGATTCGGCGCAATCAAAACACCCCGTGCATCATGGCAACAAGAGACAAACGACCCACCACCGAGCTCCCTTTCAGCTTCGGGAAAATAGCCCAGGAGCAGGATTTCACCGACCGGAAAGAGGAGACCGCCCATCTGGTTTCCAATTTCGAGTCCTTGGTCAACACCATCCTCATCTCCCCACGCCGCTGGGGCAAAAGCTCCTTGGTGGCCAAAGCCGCCTCCTTGGCCGAACAGAGGAACTCAGACCTCCGTGTCTGCGCATTAGATCTTTTCAATGTCCACAACGAAGAGGATTTCTATGCCCAACTGACGCAATGCGTGCTGAAAGCCACCGCTTCCAAATGGGAAGAAATCGTCGGCACCATCAAGAAATTCTTTGCCGGCTTGGTTCCCAAAATCAGTCTCAGCAGCGACCCTAACCAGGACATCAGCGTTGAATTCGACTGGAAAGAAGTCAAGCAAAAGCCAGATGAAATTTTAAACTTAGCTGAAAAAATCGCCCAAGAGAAAGGACTCCGCATCATTGTCTGCATCGATGAATTCCAGAACATTGCCGATTTCGACGACCCGGTATTCTTCCAAAAACGCCTCCGGTCGCACTGGCAACGCCATCGGCATGTAGCCTATTGCCTCTACGGCAGCAAACGCCACATGATGATGGACGTGTTCACCAACGCATCCATGCCCTTCTACAAGTTCGGGGACCTGCTCTTCCTAGAAAAAATCACCAAAGCGGACTGGATTCCCTTCCTGAAAGAACGCTTCCGCAGCACCGGGAAGCAGATTGAAACTGCTGCTGCCGAACGCATTGCGGACTTGGCGGACTGCCACCCTTATTACGTGCAGCAGCTGGCGCAGCAATCCTGGTTCCGGACACAGAACCGCTGCACGCCGCAAACCGTTACCGAAGCCCATGCCGCCCTGGTCGGCCAGCTAAGCCTGCTTTTCGTCAACCTCTCCGACAACCTCACCGCCCAGCAGCTCAACCTGCTCAAAGCCATCCTCTCCGGGGAAAGCAGCCTCACCTCGGCCGCCGTGCTCAAAAAATACGGCATCAATTCCTCGGCCTCGGTGATACGCTCCAAACAGGCCCTGATTGAAAAGGACATCTTGGACGACCAAGGCGGCAAGCTTTCCTTCCAAGACCCCATCTTCGCCTACTGGCTCAAGCACGAGTATTTCAAAATCCGATGAAGAAAAGGCCTCCGAGACCATGCGCCAGTACAACCGGCGCATCTTCGACCTGAAAAGGAGATGGTGTACAAACTCGCCAAACGGGATGCCTTGCTCCAACGATGCAACATCCGGATCAGCAATTACCTCTCCTCTACCGACAGCAGGAGCTACAAGGAGGTGATGAGGCTGTTGTCCGAGGGCGAGACCAGCCCCGGGAGACTGATGGAAGCCCGTATGGCAAACTCTCAAAACTTGAATTTAATGCCAAAGTTCAAACCGTGGCTGCCAAAAGGAATCCAATCCCGCCCCGTGTAACGGAATTTCCGAATACTGGATTCAGGAGCCTCCGTCTTGCCAGTGACTCGGCTCAGTCCAAGGTTGCCCCAAGAGACTTCCTCCATACGATATACGCTGAACTGCCATTCCACCGTCAGGCTCACCAACGGACTCAGATGGATATCCATCCCCAAAGCCCCCACAAAGCCTAATTTGAAAAACTTGTCTGCGCCGGTGTAATACTCCTCGTATTCATGAAAAGCACCAAGGCCATGGGCACTGTGATAATCGTTCATTTCCTCATGCTCCTTGTTTATTACCTTGATTGACTGCTCAAAGTTCAGCTTCCCAACCACGAAACCCAAGCCCGCCTTGACATAAGGGTCTACTCGTTTGAATCCTGGTCTTACCACTAACTGCACTGACCCGTAACCTACTTTTCCGTCAATCGTCCGCGCTTCAGCGTAGGCATAGATTCCTTGGTAATAGGGATAATAACGATCCTCCTCAAACAAAGTATCAATACGCCCTTCCTCGTTCCAAAAGGAACCGCCGCTCTTTGTATTAATATACGCCATGTATCCGCCACCTATCTCCAAGCCCAAGTACCGGTTGAAATTATACCCGAAATCCAAACCGACCCGCAAACCTTCAGTCATCGAATACGTCCTATCGAGATAAGCTTCCGGCCCAAACGGCTCGCGATTCATCTTCACCGCGCCCAACCGCCATCCATAGCCCGCATAGGCATCCACGTAGAAACGCTTGAACGGGAATTCCGGCACGGGCTTCTTCTCTTTCTTCTCCTTGCCCGGCCTCTCCTCCGCCTCCAAACCCAATCCTAATCCGCAGAACAACAAGATGCCTACAAAATATCGTATCGCTTTCATGATTCCTCCTTTTTCAAGAAAAAAAGCCTATGGAAGACATCTATCCTGTCTTCCATAGGCTCACTATTCTATTTAACAATCAGTTTCTTGGTCACACTGTAACCTTCCCACACCACACGCACCAAATACATGCCCGATGGTAAATTACTTAATGGCACAATTCCATAACTATAGGAGAATTGGGTCTGATACCACAGCCCGCCGTTCATCCCATAGACAAAAATCTCCTTGGCCTCCGGCCCGCAAGCTTCCGGCATCATCGAGATTTGCACTTCCTCGGTAGCCGGATTGGGACTCAGATGGAACAAATCGGAATATTCATCGGTATAGGGTTCTTCATTCTGCATATCCTGCATATCCCATTCTGTATCCTCTTTCTCCGGGGCATTTTTGGCTTGATTCTGTTGAGCTGCCAATTCCTTGTCATAACAGGCCAAGGTCAACGTGGCTCCACCGGACACCTCGAACGGGCCGTCGATAGTCAAAGTCTGCGTAAAAGCAATCTTGGACTGGGAATTGCCCCTCAAGGTAATATTGCCGAGCGTGGCATTGCGGCAGAAGGCTCGCAGTTCCTCGTCATCCCCTTTGGCAATGTTGCGGAGTTCCGAATCGGAGGTGACATTCCAATCCGGGTAGATGTTACGGACTATCATGTTGTTTTTCCGGAAATCATGCTCCTTTTTATCTCCTTCCGGGGTTAAATCACGTAGTTCGTAGAAAGTATTTTGGTCTCCATACCATCCCCAATTGCAATAGAACTTGTCTTCTACATCATAACCAGATATCACCCAAAAATGCTTGTCTGTACACAAATCGCATTTGTCGCCCCGATACAGAACCGGCCAGCCGTTATCCAACTGCGACTTTATCAAATCCGGCCACCATTCTCCCTCATCCCTGTCCCCACGTCTCCGTTTGTTAGATTGAGGAAAATGCATAGCCCGCATCCCTTCTTCCACCTTATTGGTCGTTGTCCATGAACCAAGGCACATAAACGATACCCCAGCCTCATCGGCACAATCTCTCAACAGATGAGCAATGTTGTTCTCTTCCTGTACCGTTGAACTATTTTCCAGATAGGCAGGCATCTTTTCCCAATCATACTGGGGTGGAAATTTCCAGTACCACATCAGCTGCCCCATAGCCACCGAGGCGCAACCTATCGGCTTTCGTTTCGTCTCATTGCAACCAGAAGATTCCCAACCCGAAGGAGCAAATTTGTTATATTTTGGACTTGTTCCTCCTGAATTATTTTTGCTCTGCCCCCATATTACTTCACCTTTTCGTGAGTCATCCGTTAGCAAATCATCCACCACAGCATCAGCAGCCTTCTTGGCAACCAACGATTTCAAATAAGAGGAGTTCAGGCTTTTCAGCCCTTCCCATTTCGCCCGGTTCTCCGCGTAAGAAGCCAAAGCTGTTGCCGATTTAGTCTGTGTCGCCCTCTTAATCGTGTCTATCTGCCGCACATAGTCTAACAGCAGCTCCACCAAGGCCGGAGACATCTGACTCGTGTCCGCCGTCCATGCGCCCGTAGGCGAATAGGCCAGCACCGGCTGCACGTTGTAGTCGTTGCTCATCAATATCCAACCTCCTTGCGCGTACTCAATCAAATTGCTCATCGGGTTCGCGTTCAAACCAGCATCCCCCAATGCCATCGCATTCGGATGCACCGTCTTCACCGTCAGTTTCGTCTGCGGACACATCGCTTTCATGTAGTTGCCCGCCGCCCTCTGAACCTCCGCCATCGGCGGGGTCTGCGCCCACATGGGCATCGAAAGGAAAAGCACGCTTCCCCATAAGAATATCTTTTTCATGATGTTCGTCTTTTTATAGTTTGACACTTATCTCACGAAAAAGCTATTCCTCTTTCGCTTTCAAGGCCGCCTTCAACGCCTCTATCTCCGCCTGCTGCTCCTGCACAGCCTTCACTAAGAAAGGTATCAACACGGAATAGTCCACCGTATAGAAATCCTCGTACGGGTCGTACCCCACCGCCTCCGGGCAGACCTCTATCAATTCCTGCGCGATGAAACCCACCCGGTTGCTCCGCGTCGAATCCGCCACCTTGTTGCCCAGAGAATCGATGTTCGCGTAATCGAACCGCACCGGGTTCATTTCCATCACCTTACCTACCGCCGCTTCCATCGGACGCACATTGGTCTTGTACCGGGCATCCGACAAGGAACTGATTCCCGTAGCCGAGGTGGAATAATAACGCGTGGAATACACCCCTACCAACTGCTTGGACGCAGAACCCATCATCAAGGGGTATCCTTGGCTTTCTATCTGAAACACGTCGCCTTTCGCCATCGATTCCATGCCACCTATATTACCACCTCCATCAATAACACCCGACTTGGGAACATACTGAACATCCCGCAGTATAGACAACCGGACAATCCCTCGGTCTAACCCTATCCAAGCTTCCGCCGGGAGTAGCTGAAAATAGGACTTGAAAGAGGTGGATGACGATGAAATCTTGCCAAGAAGCACCTGCGTGGCTTCTATCGAAAGTCCCACACTCCCAGTCCCCATACGAACCGCGGGCATTGCCACTTCAAAACCGGGAGACAAACTGTTCATGCTTGCAACATCCCCTATACGAAATTTACTGTTAGAAAATTTCAACCCATAATTACCCGATTTCAAGTAAATATTCGGCATCGATACTTCAAAGCCGGTAGTGATGTCCGGGGTCTCGTTCACATTGCCAATCTTAAGCAATTCCGAATTGTAAATCTTGAGCTGGCCGAAAGCCATCGTACCGGTTAGGGCGAATACCGCCACAACAGAAAGAATCCTTTTTTTCATTTCCTGTAATTTTTAATCATTAATAAAATAACCTTGCAAGCTTGCTTTGTCGACATTGCAAAGATACTATGGAGTTTTGAGAAACTAAGCCTTTCAGGGGTAAATGATAAGCGAGAGATAACCCCTATTGTGAACCCGAGGCAAATATTCACAAGATACTGACGAGCACACCATTACAAACGCCTCTTTGGTTGGCTCGCGGTTGGCTTGTGGCTGACTCGCGGTTGGGAGCTTTTTCCTCCAGGGCATTTTTCCCCTCCCCCCTAAAAAAAATGCGTCCTTTGCATCCCCAAATCCCCCACCTTGGTATAAGAAAATTTAACAAAACATCAATATCATGAAAAAAAATCTCTTTTACGCATTAGGCTTAACCTTAAGCCTGTCCGTAGCAATTTCCTGCGTCCAAGGAAACCTCGACACACAAGACAACAAGAGAAACCCAGTGGAAGCAACGGCGCAATGGTTATCGAATCCAGACACCAAAGGGGACCCAGTCATTGGTATCCGAACCCGAGTCGGACACACGAAAGAAAATTGTGATCAAAGTTGTACAAAAAAAGGAAGCAATATACATATCTCATGTCAAGGACGTGGTTCTGAATGCTCAATGGTCGGCAATATAAAAATGGAACCCATTGTAAAAGCCATGACTACCCAACCCACCCTCACGGGAATATGTTTATACCCAGAAGACATTTCCGATGAAGAGACCTTCGCTATGCCATCCCGGTCTTTCAAAATAGACAATACGGAACAATGGCTCAACATCCCGGAACAAATCCTCCACAGGCATCCGGAATCCCATTGCTTTATAATAAAAAGCATTACTTTTACCGACTCTCCGCTTTATCTAAACCTCTAAAGATGAAAGAGCAGAAGATCCTCAATCCTCATTTTACAAAAAGCAAAACCGCATGGTTCAAAGAACTGTGCGGTTTTGTAGCACAC
Organism: Candidatus Pullibacteroides excrementavium; assembly: GCA_017694335.1. Taxonomy (GTDB): domain Bacteria; phylum Bacteroidota; class Bacteroidia; order Bacteroidales; family P3; genus Pullibacteroides; species Pullibacteroides excrementavium. Next base: position 14,430 of record JADIMZ010000083.1, on the reverse strand, counting down.
GACACTCTTTCTCAAATTGGGATCCAAGCCATCGTATGGGAATGTTTCTACGTAATTTGGAGAGTCAACACGGGTTGGCGGTATTTTTCCGACCAATGGCATGAACATTACTCATTTTTCCTTATCCCTCTTGGTATTTACTGTTTCTATTTCATTGCTTACAAAATTTTCTACCGAAAAGGAAATCTCAAGTCATTCTTCGGTTTCAGCTTCATCCTCTGCTGTCTTATTATCTGTGCGGAATACCTTTATATTATCGATACCATTACTACCCGCATTCCAACCAATCTCCCTGCTATCGAATACCAAAGCTCTAAACGATATTTTCAACAGGAGACTTGGCTTGCCATCGCGCTTCGCGACTTTGCCATTTTCGCCATTGTCGGCTTCGGCTTGATTTACCGGGATGCCATGCAGCACTATCTGGACCAGAAAAAGCAGCTGAAACTCATACGTCAGAACGAATTGCTTTCCCATCAGCTCCGGAATCATTTAGTTCACAACCATTTCATGAAAAACATCTCCATGTCGTACATGGGAAGCCATCCCGAAAGCAAGGACGAAATCAAAGAGATCCTTTTCCTCTTCTCCTTCAGCCTCACCTACACCGACAATATCCTCTACCCGGTACAGGAAGAAATAAAATTCGCCCGGAGCCTCGTCGCTTTCTTCCAGAAACAGCATCCGGGATTACCGATCCAATTCGATGTCAAGAACAAGGAATGCAAGGCTTATATTCTCCCGTTGGTCTGCGAGCCCATCATCTGCAACATGTTCGCCCATGGAGTCGTCTCGCAGGAGGGCATGATGCAAATCACCTTCGACTTCACGGATCCAGCCATGCTCACGATGGAATTCATCAACAAGATAAAGCCGGGGCAAGCGTTTTCGTTCAACCCCCATTCACAAGGCCTCAAGCTCCTGCGCGAACGGCTAAAGCTCACGTACAACGAGGAGGCCTCCGTGGAAGAAAGCGTGGAAAACGACCGCGTCACTGTCCTTTTGTCCATCGTGTCGCTGCCATCCAAAGACGTTTCTGCTCAGTAGAGGGAATCCTTGTCCGGCCGGTGCAGCCATCGACGCTCGAAGCCACATAATTGCCTTGCAACTGAATATTGGCCAAGTTGACGACACAAGTATGCGGCACAAAATAGAAAAGCCCCGGACATACCCTGTCCACCATCGCAAAGAAAGGCTTCAGTTGCCCGGGCGTCAAATAAAAAGGGGTGGAGATGGCTTTTATATAAACTTGAAGGCCCCGGGGCTTACGGCATGCCTGAACCAGCACAATCTCGCTATATTTCACCTCATATCGCTTCAACTGCCTTTCGCCTTGACACAGAATCAGCTTCTCGTTCCGGGACCTCTCCAAAACCACTGATTGGTCAAGACCCAAGCCTTTGTATCGAGAAAAGGAGGCCCGCACATTGGCTTCGAAATCGTCCGTCAGCGGCTTGTGCAACAAGCCTATCATGTTCATATTTTCTCTTATATCCAGATAATGGACTATAAAATACAGCTCATAAGCCGATATAAGCATGACCGGAACGGTCGGGATTTCGGAAAGACGGCGAAAACTCAATTCTTCATCCGGAAAGCAGATGTCGGAAATGAACAAATCCACTTCCGTATGCCGGATAAAACACAAAGCACCCTCCAGGCTTTCAAAGGATTTCACCCTTTCAAACATGCCAGATAATCGTATGCGCTGGCAAATCTCAGCCCTCACCTCGGCATTATCGTCCGCCACAACACACAAACGTCCCATGGGATCTTTCTGCTGCATATTGATTCCATCTGCCATAATAGTTTCTTCTCGCTGCAAAGCCTTCTTTGTTTAAAGCATGCGAAGATAACGAAAGCCAAGCGTAGAAACAAGCCGTTCCTTGCACAGCCAGGGCAACCGCATCAAAAATCGCCCTCCAGGGCCTCAAAGCTCATAACGACAAGCGCAGCATCCGTAAACGCCTCTTCCGTGCCACCCTCCCCCTAGGACTACCTCCGCGAACTCCTCCTCAACTTCAAATTTTGATGCGGTTGCGCGTTGTATTATGGAACGTTTTTATTATTGTTGATTATTATTTCGTGCTTCCGTGCTGGATTCACAGGGAATCTACCTGAAAAAGTGCGAATCGCCAATGTCACATCCGGAAAAAAGTGTAACTTAGTTATTCCTCCCGATGAAAGATATGGGACTCTATCCTATATCATGCTAAAATGGGATGTCTGTATAGAACGCTAAAATGAAAATGACATGAAACTGAAAATGTGGTGCAGATGCATGATTGCCTGCTTGCTTTTTTCCATCATGCCTGAAAACTTGGCGCAAGGCCTCCTGTCGGGAGGAAACAGCCTTAAAATTGCCGTGGAAAAAGACGGCATCTATGAAGTGCGCTACGAGGATTTGGTGGAAAGCGGCCTGATCTCTTCGCCCACAGAAAGCGGAACGCTTGCCTTGATAGGAAGACCGGCAGGCTTGTTGCCCTTCTACAACGACAGCAGCATGAAAACAGGGCTTATGCCGATGCCAATCCTCATGCAAGACGGTGATGATGGCATCTTCGGGCCGAGCGACCGTTTCTATTTCTACGGACCAAGCCCCGATGTGCTGCTATACAATGCTGGTGATCCATCCCACCCGTTTCAGGTCCAAATACACCCTTACGATACCCGGCAGTATTATTTCGTGACCTTGGATGCCAACAGCCACCGGGAAATCCCGGAAGCAGAAAACCCTGACGGACAGACAGAAATCATAATCCGGAATTTCCCCGATTTTGCCCGTCATGAAGCCGAGCTGCACAACCCCTTGCAAGGCACGCTTTCCTGGTTGGGAGAAGCCTTTGAGCAGAACGGCCAAAGCCATAAGATAGAGGTTGAACTGCCCTGCGAGCCGATAGACGGACTGGCAAACGTCCGGGTCAGCGCCTTTTTCTTGCAGGAAGAAAAAAACACCGAAACCCCTTGCTTGCAAATGGAATTAGATGGGCAAAAGGTATCGCTCCCCAAAACATCCCTCGGAACATACCAACGGCTGCAAAAGGACTCCATCCTGAACGTTTCCGCAAACAACCGATTCAAGCTCCGCTTCTCCAAAGCCGATGCAGATACCACCCTCCGGGCATGGCTCGACTTCGTGCAGATTTCTTTTACCCGGCCACTAGAAAAACGCCAAGGCCAAGCCCTGTTTTTCCGTTCTCCTGAAGCCATCGGGAAAAACAGCCGTTTTGAAATAGGCGGGAACACAGACAACCTCCGGGTCTGGGACATCAGCCAAGCCGAACATGTGGCTAATCAAACCATAAAAGCGGAAAACGGGCTTGCCGCTTTTGCCATCCCGGCCTCGGACAGCCTGCGGCAATTCGTGGCCTTTACCCCGGAAGATGTCCAACGCCCGCTGTTCTCCGGCTTGCAAAAGCCTCAGGACTTGGCCTCGGTCAAGGATGCGGAATACCTCATCGTGACCCATCCTCTCTTCAAGGCGCAGGCCGAAGCCTTGGCCGCCTGGCATCGGCAAGAGGATGGCTATTCCACCTGCGTGGCCACCACCACGGAGGTTTTCAACGAGTTTTCTTCCGGCGTGCAAGATCCCTCGGCCATCCGGCTCTTTGCCAAAAGCCTCTACGAGAAATCCGCTTCCAAAAAGCCTCGTTACCTGCTGTTGTTCGGGGCAGTCTCCTACGATTACAAGGATATTTACGGCCTGCGCAGCTGCTTCGTCCCTACCTTTTCGCCCGATGAAGATAAGGCAGAAAGAAAATACCTGCAGTTATACGAAGATGCCTTCGGCTACCTGGAAAACGGCGAGGGTCTGCTGTCTGGAACATACAATCCCTCATACCAAGGCGATATGGACATAGCGGTGGGGCGGATTCCGGTGCATTCCGCAGCAGAAGCCGATGCCATGGTGCGGAAAATTCAACGGTATTCTACCCGGCAATATGTTCCGGACGACCCGGCATGGCGCCGGCAAGGGAACTTCGGCCCGTGGAAGAACGATCTGGTTTTCGTAGGTGGGCAAGAGTTCGTTCGCGACATGGAATCTTGGATCGACCAGACCATGAAGGATACCGATACCCTGCTGAATATCCATAAAATCTATTCGGGCTTCGACACCCTGCGCCAAGCCGAGGCTCGGCAGAAAATCACCGCCGCCCTGACAAACGGAGCCTTCTACATCGGCTATATGGGGCATGGCGGCCCGGATGCCTGGGGCAACGACCGCCTTCTGCAAGTGGGAAACATCCTGAATTGGGAGGACTCCTATGCATACCCTATCCTGTTTTCTTTTGCCTGCAGCTTTGCCACAATGGACAACCCCTTCCAGCTCAGCGGCACGAAAGCGGCGGTATTGCATCCTGACGGGGGATGCATCGCGGCCGCAGGCGCGACAGGGGAATTTCACATAGGATCCGGAGTAGAAGAAATGCACCGCCGCTTCTTACAGCATTTGCTACAAACCGAAGACGGCAATCCTGTCACCCTAGGCGATGCATGGATTAAAGCCAAACAGGAAAGTAGAGGTTCCAGCGTCCCAACCTTCGTGCTGATAGGCGACCCCGGACTGAAAGTACCGCTTCCGGCAAGCCGCATCCGAACATTGGAAATCAACGGAAATCCGGTACAGTCCGAAAGCAGCGACATCGACAGCCATCCAACTAGCGACACGCTCCGTGCCTTGGCCTCGGTCGCCATCCACGGGCAAATAGACGGCCAGCTATCCGAGGGCATAATCGACCCGGCTTTCAACGGCACGCTTTTCTACCACCTCTACGATAAGCCAGACACGCTCTCCGTAGTGGACGGGAAAGCCTACCTCCTCCAAAACGGAACCTATGTCAGTGACCCCGATTCCAGAGATACCATCACCTATGCTTCGCAGGAACGACTTCTGCTATCAGGCAAGACCGAAGTCAGGGATGGGAGGTTCACAATCGCCTTCCAAATGCCCCGGCACATCGCCCCGGGCATAGCTCCCGGCAAGCTGAGCTACTATGCCTACGACCCGGCACAAGGCATGGACGCTTCAGGCTGCTTCACGGGCTTCATGGTGGGCGGTAGCGAAAACAATGCCTCGGTAGACTCCTCCGCGCCGCTCATCTATCCTGAAATCGTGTACCGGGACATTTATGCGGACGGGAAATATGCTTCCGTTCCGTACCTGCGGGCGGAAATTTCAGACCTCAACGGGCTGAACCTCTCCGGCATCGTCCCCGGAAAAGACTTGAGATTGACTATCAACGGGAATGAAAACGAGGCAATCGTCCTCAATGATTATTTCAACTTCGATGCCGGCACGTCCCGGAGCGGGGTACTGGAATATCCACTGCTTCTGCCCAGCGGCGATTACTGCCTGCACTTGCAAGTCTGGAACATTTTCGATATCGCAGGCTATGCCAGGATAGACTTCCATAGTCGCCTAGAAAACGAGACGGAACTCTTAGCCGGAAAAGAAAGCGGGGCAAGCCTGTTGGCGATGCCGAACCCGGCCAAAGACCAAGGCTTCACGGATTTCCTGCTCCGTGGCGTATCCGCCTGGAACAGAGCCGAACTCCAAATTTATAACATGACAGGCCGCTTGCTCTGCACCCATGTTTTCTCCAACACCGGAACCGCACCGGGAGGACAGAGCCTTGAAACCCTGCGCTGGAACTGGCCATCCTCCGGCTTCCGTTCCGGACTATACATCTGCCGCCTTGTGCTGCATCATCCTGATGGCCAAACCACTGCAACCCTTACTACCAAACTGCTGAAAATAGAATAACCGCCATCGCACAGCTCAAATTCAAAATGCAAACAAGCTTTGCAAAGGATCTTCCTGCTTTGCAAAGCTTGCGCTCATGTTTTCTCCAATGCGGGCAACCGTCAGAAGCGGTACCCGACCCCTATCGTAAGATATGCATTAGACAATTCTTTCCCGCTCCACAACCATTCGTAGCCTGCCCAGACTTCCATGAATTTAATGGTCCCTGTCAATCGCAAATCTACAACGCTCCGGTAAACAGACTCCTTGTCAGCAGGGATTTCCATCCCGACCCCATGCACATCCCATCTATTTTCGGTATAGGCGTAACCGCCCCAATAAGCGGCCGACAAAGATAAGAACCATGTCATATGAAATTTGAGCCCCACGCCTGCGGCAACGCCCAAATCCATATCATAGTAGGAGTCCTTTTTCCCTTGCCATCCGCCATGCAACCTGCCGCCGACAAAGAAATTGAGTGCTTCTAATTTCCAGGGAATATCATAGGCATACTCCAAGGTGAAATACAGCGGCCCGTTGCCGTTCCTGTACGCATCCTTCGTTTCCACATCAAAACCAGTACCTATGGCCACCCGGTGCGGCTGCTGCTTCCAAAAGCCCAATGTTTTCCACGAACCCGTCCTCGCCGATGCAGTATCCGGCAAAGAAGCCTGCATGGCAGCCGATTCCGATAGAGATTCCACAAATCCCTCTCCTGTCTCTGTTTCCGCCATCGCCGGCACAGCCAGAATACACAACAATCCCGCAACAAAAAAACGCAACTTGGTTTGAGCCCATGTTTTCTTAACAGCTTCAGTTTTCATAATATCTCTGTTTTAAGTTTTTTGCCACGAAATAGAGAAAATCCCTCTGACAGGCACCATCAAATCAATGAACCTGTTCTATTCGGTAAAAGTACGAAAAAATTCCATCAACAGGACAAAAGCTCTCCTTTTCTGTACAAAATTGCATCTACTACTTGAACTTGTCATGGCCTATACGATTATCGCCCCGAAATCCGAATGCACCTACAAGAACTTGCAATGCATTTTCGGATTCGAGGCGACAATAATCCCAAAGCCCCTTTCCGCATGAACCGCCCCGACAGGTCACACCCTAACGGCAACGATTTAGCGTATCAGAAACTTCTTGGCAACCATATCAGACCCTATTCCATCAGCTTCTTATACTTGAACCGCTTCGGCGTTATATCCCCCAAACGTTTCTTCTTGTTCTCCTCGTACTCGGTGTAGCTGCCTTCAAAGAAATAGACCTGGCCATCGCCTTCGAAAGCCAGGATATGGGTAGCGATACGGTCCAAGAACCAACGGTCGTGCGAAATGACCACCGCACAGCCCGCGAAGGCTTCCAGACCTTCTTCCAAGGCCCGCAAGGTGTTCACATCGATATCGTTGGTCGGCTCGTCCAAGAGCAACACGTTGCCCTCGCTTTTCAGCGCCAAAGCCAAGTGCATACGGTTGCGCTCCCCGCCGGACAGCACCCCGGCCTTCTTGCCTTGCTCAGTGCCGCTGAAATTGAAACGCGACACATAGGCGCGGGAATTGACCAGACGCCCGCCCAAGTTGATTTGCTCGTTGCCCTCCGAAATCACTTCCCATACGGTCTTTTCCGGGTCGATAGTGGAATGCTGTTGGTCCACATAGCCCAACTTCACGGTCGGCCCTACTTCGAAAGTACCGGCATCGGGCTTCTCCAAGCCCATGATCATCCTGAAAAGCGTGGTCTTGCCAGCCCCGTTCGGCCCGATAACACCCACGATGCCTGCCGGAGGCAACTTGAAATTGAGGTCGTCGAACAGCACCTTGTCGCCATAAGCCTTGCGGACATGCACCGCCTCTATCACATTGGTTCCCAAACGAGGCCCGTTGGGAATATAGATTTCCAAACGTTCCTCTTTCTGCTTGGTATCCTCGTTGAGCATCTTCTCGTAAGCGTTCAAACGGGCTTTCCCCTTGGCCTGACGCGCCTTGGGTGCCATGTGAACCCATTCCAATTCGCGTTCCAAAGTCTTGCGGCGACGGGATTCGGTCTTTTCTTCCTGTTCCAAACGCTTGGTCTTCTGCTCCAGCCAAGAGCTGTAGTTGCCTTTCCAAGGAATGCCCTCGCCCCGGTCAAGCTCCAAAATCCATCCGGCCACGTTGTCCAGGAAATAGCGGTCGTGCGTAACGGCAATCACCGTGCCCTTGTACTGCTGCAGATGGGCTTCCAGCCACTGGATCGACTCGGCATCCAAATGGTTGGTAGGCTCGTCCAAAAGCAGGATGTCCGGCTCCTGCAACAGCAACCGGCATAAGGCTACCCGGCGGCGTTCGCCACCCGAAAGGGTCGCCACGGAAGCATCCGGTTCGGGACAGTTGAGCGCATCCATGGCTCGTTCCAGCTTGGCATCCAGTTCCCAAGCATCGTGCTGATCCAAAAGCTCGGTCAGCTCGCCTTGGCGTTCAATGAGCTTGTTCATTTCCTCGTCGCTCATCGGCTCGGCAAACTTGTTGTTCACCTCTTCGTATTCCTTCATCAGATCCACTACCTCCTGCACGCCTTCCTGTACCACTTCCTTGACAGTCTTGCTGTTGTCAAGTTCCGGCTCCTGCGCCAAATAACCCACGCTGTAGCCAGGCGAGAAAGCCACGTCGCCTTGGTAGTTTTTGTCGATGCCGGCAATAATCTTGAGCAAGGTGGATTTCCCCGAACCGTTCAAACCGATAATCCCGATTTTGGCTCCATAGAAAAAAGAAAGCCAGATATCTTTCAAAACCTGTTTGTTGGGCGGGTAAATCTTGCTCACCCGGTTCATCGAAAAAATAATTTTCGGTTGTTCTTCTGCTGCCATATAGTTTTTCAGATTTATCGTTGGATGCCCATTTTGTTGATGCCCATTTATCGAGGGAAGCCCAGCCGATGCCCATCCCTTGAAACTTCCATCCCGGAGCGATGTGTCATGAAAATCTTATTTTGACACAGCTCCCCGCAGGCCGTGCAAAAGTACACTTTTTCCCTTTCTTCCCCCTTGCCGGCCCTCCCTGAAAGGAACAAAGGACTCCAGGACAAAGAAAGCCTGTCCTTTTGCAAACCCGCAAGTTCAAGCCTGCCGGAACTCCCGGGGAAAAGCCGTCTTATTCCTCCCTGCGGGCATACGCCTCCAGACGCTGGCGGATGTTCTCTTGCAGGTTCAAGAAATAAAGGTTTATTTCCTGAACATGGTAATTGCCCAAGGGGAAAAGCGAGGAAATGGAGGGTATAAAATAGTCTTCATCCTTCAAACCATCAATCAGAAGCGTATGCAAATCGGGGCGAACCTTCACGCCAAGCGCATGGAACAAGGTATCCGCCCTGCCCTGGGCATCGAAGAACACAGCCCCCGCATGCCGGGAAGACGGCGCGTAAACCGAATCCGTCCTCCAGTTCACCGGATTGATGCAAACCACATTGTCTTTGAATAATTCCGAACAGGCCTCGGGGCGCGAAACCGAGTTGTAGCAAATCACCACGCCGCAATCATCGGCAGCTTGCGCCGGTTCCAGTGCCGGGAATTCCGCCAGTTCGGCTTCGCTGACGGAATAGCCGAAAACGTATGCCGCCACCAGACGTTCCCGCTCGGCATCGGTAAGCGTATGCTTCAGCAACTCTATCACGGCCTTGCCGCCCTGGCTATGCCCGGCCAGGAAGAACGGCTTCCCCCCGTTGAAATGTTCCATGTAGTAACGGAACGCAGCCACCACATCCTGGTGCGCCAAAGCGTAACGCCGGTTTATCTCTTCTTCCGGCTCGAACCAGGAATCCATGGTAATCTGCCGGTAATAAGGGGAATAGAAATTGCAGGAGGCTCCGAACAAGGCCGAAGCCAGAAGGTTCGAGCCTTCGACCAAGGCTCTTTGCGCGGAGTCGTGCACATCCATGTAGAAGCATTCCTGCCCGTCGGATGTCTTCCACGACCACACGCAGGTAGGTAGCACATAAAACACGTCCGCCGGCTTCGAATCCAAAGAGGCGGAATCCGCAGGCCGGTACCACATGGAAGCAGAAGCGTAATCCGGCGCATCCGGACAATATTCCGGAACATGATGGCTCGCGCAAGCTGCAAAGGCAAGGCAGAGAACCGAGACAAGAAACCGCCGGAAAGACATGATTCCACTCATATTCAAAGATATTCCACAAATTCAAAGATATTCCGCAAACACGCCAGGAAACCAGGCGCAAAGCTACGTTTTTTCTTTCAGTACCCGGTATGCACGGGCAAAAAACAAAGGGTATCCCGGAAGCCGCGAATCCTGCCGGTCAAGCCGCTCCGGAAAGCGGACAAACAGCAAGGCAGACTCACCACCGATACAGGATACCCTTTGCGGATTCCCGACGCGCCAGCCTCTGCAAACCTGCTCCAGCCGGCCCTACCGGGAATCCTATCCGCCCGACATGGTTAGCGGACAATCAAACGGGATACCGAAACACCCCGGTCCGTCCGGGTTTCCACGATGTACAAACCGGACTTCATGCCTTCCACGTCATACCGGAACTCTTCCACACCAAGGCCCTGAGCCGAACGGTACACCAAACGACCTTGCAGGTCGTAGATGGAAACCTGGTCTATCGCAGCCCCGTAGGAACGAACAGCCAACCTTTCCGAAGCCGGGTTCGGATAAAGGACCACCTCCGCATCAGCACTCAAGCCTTGCTCATTGGAAGAACCAGGCCTGGATACCGAAATGTCATCAATCATGAATGCAAAAACGTTGTCAGAAACACATTGGATCGCCAGATGCACTTTTTTGCCCGCATAGGCCGACAAATCCACTTCCACATGCTCCCACGCATCCGCCGGGGCTTCCCTGACACCGCCGATTTCCACAAAATCCCCGGTTGCCGCCGTCTTTTCCGAAACAAGCACCTTGTACTGCTCCAAGCCGTCCGCTTCCATGTAGCTCTTCACGTAGAATTCCATCTTCGCATCCTGTGCAGGCAACAGCAGTTCGGGCGAAATCAGCCAATCGTTGTTGGCGCCATCGGACGAATAGATACTGATGCCGAAACGTTGCCCCCCGTGCGGCGCGATATAATCCCCTGCCGTTTCCGTCAGAGGCGGGACCGTCAAGGCGGGATTGAACGCCATGAACCCGAAAGATTCCCCTTCATGCGGATAGGTCGTGCCTTCCCAACCTCCGGAGGGCAGGCCGTCCCCGTCTACCGAAGTCCAAGCCGGATTAAAGGAATCCACGGCAAAATCGGAGCAAAACTCGAAATCCAGATGGTAGGGGTCGGCCGGGCCATAGGTACGCACTTGCATTTCCAGCGTGTCGTTCCCCGGGTTCTCGTCCCCGTCCAAAGCCGCGACGGCACGCAAGGAATAAACCGTTTCCGTCCTGGAGAGGTCGGCCGTGAAAACCACCTCGCCCGAACCGTACCCATCCAGTTCCACCGTCTGCGTGCTCACATTTTCATCCACATGCAAAGACAAAGGGAAGGAAACCGTTTCGTATCCCAAGTTGCGGACTTTGATCCGGACTTCCTCGTTAGCGGAAAACAGACCGGACTCTCCCGGGCTCAGGAAAGATTCCACCATGACATCCTTGGCCACAGGCGTTCCTGTACCGAAAACCCCGCGTATGGCCGCGTAGCCCAGACCTCCCGTCTGCAAGTAGGCCTGTCCGTCGGAAATCAGGTAAATCGCATCAAGCGGCTGCATGTCGCTGACCAACGCATAACCGCTGAAGCTGACAGCAATCATATACGAACCGGGCGACAAAAGCAAGGCCGGCAACGGGTACTCGGTCTGGCCGGAAGCCAGTCCCTTGGAAACAGACATCCCATGAATCAATGAACCCAGGCTTGCACTCTCCCTGTCCCAATAGTAAACATACAAACCTATCGTCTGGTCGGTGAACGCGGAAGTCCAGCCAACCGAAATCGCCGTCAGCGTGTCGGCCACCGGAACATCGAAGACCATCCCGGCCGCAAGCCCGCGCCCGTTCAATTGGTACGCAGGATTTTCGTACATGCTTGTATCCACCCTGTCGTAAGCCAAGACAGAATCCGTCAGCATGACAAGTGCCACGGCCTCGTTATCCTCGTTCGTGTCTTCTTGCTCATGCCCCTTGGCAGCCACGCGGGCGGTCAAGGTTTTCGTGAGCCCGGGATCCAAGGAACCCAAGCTGAAATCGAGAGCCGCCACAGTCGCGTTCCCGTTCCCGGACATGGCAACGGCCCCCCTTGCTATCTCCTCTCCGTCCATCAGGATCGACAGCAAGACCGTATCCACGGGCTCCGTCCCCCGGTCGGATACCGAAAACCAAGCCTTGCGCGAAGCCGCAGCCTGATCGGCAGGAATCCGGGAAGCAAAGCCGCCGAAAGCCTCCAGACGCACGTCATAAGCCAGCTGTTCGGAAATCTCGACCCGGTTGACGAAGAAAGTCCCGTGCAAGGTCCTGGGAACGATGGCAAAACTGTACTCGCCTGACACGGGAACAGAGAAGGTCGTGTCCAGCAATCTGAAACTTTCATGGGTCGAATGGTAGCGGTAGCACGCAAGCGTGTCCCATTCTTCCACCGGTGTCCCGGACAAACCGTAACGCAGGTCGAAATCATCCACGACCGCGATGGTGGACACGTATCCTCCTGCCAGGTAATTCATGGAAAAGCGGTAATCCTTGCCCTCTTCCATTTCCACGCAACGTGAAATCAAGGGTACGGAATCCTTGGCGCCCACTGCCCGATAGGCTTCGTCATAGGTCCAAGCCCCCTCCGTGCAAGTCCAATCCGTCCTCGATGCCGCATCCGTGAAATCCGTGCGCAACAAACGGACAGGTTCGTAATGGACCACTTTTCCCCTTCCATCATTATTGTCCGTCACCTGCTCGGCCACCTCGTCCCCTTGGGGACAAACCTTGACCGTCACGGACAAACCGTATTCGCCTTCCCGGGAGAAATCAAATGCTTTCTCAAACCAGACTTCCCGGCTCTCTCCTTGGGGCACAAGCATCTCCAAGGTATCCGAAGCAAAAGGAGTCCCGTCCAGTTCGCATTCCAGGACCAGACGGGAAACATCCATGGTCCCGACATTGGAAACCGCCACACCCACAGGTTCCGCTTGGCCCAGGCCGCAAGAAGATACCGGCAGCAACAAACGATCCACGCGCAAATCCGGAATCCCCGTATAGGCCCCCGTTCCTATCAAGACATTATCGACCTGTATCCCCATCATACCCGGTTCGGAAAAGGCTTGGAACGCGAAATAGCAGGGCCCGTCCTCCTCCAGTTCGAATTCCACCGATTGGAAACGGAACGCATCATGGGCGAAGCCTTCTTCCTCCCAAAGCACCTCCATCGCGTCCACATCGGCCGTAGGCCCGTACAGAAGCCGCAGGTTTTCCGTGAACACCGATGCGGCGGAAGAACGGAAATAAAAGGCCACGTGGTTTTTCCCGGCCTTCAACGAAACCGGATTCAACGTCAGCAGATAATCATCCAGAGGCATGGCATTGTTATAGGAGATGAAAGCCGCTGCCCCTTCTCCGGATTCCCCATAATCGAACCCCTCGTTCCGGTACCATTGTATGCCATCTCCGTTCTCATCAAGAGACACCCAGCCTGCCATGTCTTCTTCCGTATCGAAGTCACAGAAAAAGGGGGCCTCGACCGCTTCCGCATGATAGACCGTCTTGGCCAGGACATTATTCTCCAAGACCGTGTCCTCTGCCAACAAGACTTCCACCTGCACCGTATGCACGCCCGGTGCGGACAAATCCGCTTTCTCCGCAAAGGTGTGAAGATACGTCCCGCCGGGTTCCAGCCTTCCTTCTACCGTTTCCGTGGCGACAGCCTTGCCGTCCACAGTCAAAGTCAACGAATAGGCATCCACCGCCTTGGTTCCCACGTTTCCGATTTCGGCAACCACTTCTTCCTGCTCCAGTTCCAATCCGTTTACAGGAGACGGGATGGCATTCACGGCCAAGTTCACTGGCGGCACGGTACGGAAGATGGTTTCATCCAGGAAATCTTCCGCTTCCAGCACTTCGAACACATACTCCATACCGGCCTCGAATGCAAAATCATCGCCCCGGTTCTGCCCGTAGCTGGAAAACGCGACACAGTAATAGAAGGGCATCATGCAAGGAACCACGAAATCGTACGTTCCCGGATCGATGGCTACAGAAACGGATTCGCCAGCCAGAACGAACCGGCCTGCATCCAAGTCTCCCGAGGCATCGGCAGGAATCTTGTATTCGAATCCTGCATAAACGGAATCCGCGATTCCTCCGGATTCGTTCCAATAGCCGACATTGGCATCGGAAGGAAAAAGCGTGCCGAAAGCCGTCGCATCGGCATCCAGCAGCAATTGGTAACCGGCGCCATCACCCCAATTGTACTCCACAGTCAGAGTCACGACAGCCTTATCGGCCTCCGCCGCAGGTTTCTGGCCAATCTGCCGGATCCGGACCGGAACCGGACGACTGCCAGGAGCTGAAGCCCCGGCAGGTCTCGCATCAGGCTGGTTTTCAGCCGAAAATCCCCAGAAAGGGAACAGCGCGATGAGCGCTGCAAGAATCTTTTTCATGTCAAAGGTTTTTTTGGTTGTTTTGGTTTATTTTATTGTTTTGGTTTCTTGGGTCATTCTGGCTGATTTTTTGAAGAATCTATCCGGTAAATGGAATCCGGACGAAGACAACAGCCCCTCC
>JADIMZ010000082.1 GCA_017694335.1 Candidatus Pullibacteroides excrementavium | reverse complement strand
AGCCTGTTCCACTTCCTTCAGCAGTTCTTTCTGCGTGCTCTGCAACTCGAGTTGAGCCTGACGAGTATTGATCCGGGCCGTCTCTACCGACGACTTCGCCTGCCGCCGTTGATAAATCGGAATGCTGATACCCACGTTGATGTTCTCGTTCAAATTGCTTTTCATCTGATTGAGGAACGCGAACTGGGCCGATGTATAATACCCTGTCCCCACCGAAGCATTGAACGAAAGGGACGGAATCATATCCGCCTTAGCCACCTTCTCGGCATAACCCGAGGCTTGGATTTGCCATTCCGAAGCCTTTATCTCCGGCATCGAAGCCAACGCAGCCTCGTAAACCGCCCCCACTCCGGGCAGCTCCTGCAGGAGATCCAGATGGTCCGCTTCCGGCACGGCCACCTCCATGCTCTCGCCCGGCCCCAGTTCCAACAACTGCTTGAGCTCCAGCAGCCGAGTCTCGACATTGGCTTCCGACACTACATAATTATAACGGTCCGTCTCGTACTGCGCCTGAACCTGAGCATGCTCGCTCTGGCTGATGGCGCCCGCCTCATACCGAGCCCGAGACTGCTCCAGCTGGGCCGACGAACTTTCCAACACCGCCGAATCGGACTGCAAGCTTTCCTTGGCATACAACACCTCCAAGAAAGCCGTCGTGACCGAAAGCTCTATATCGTTCCGCGCTTTTTCCACCAAAAGGCCTTGGGCTTGGGTCAATGCTTCCTGCTGCTTGATGGTGTTATGAATCCGTCCGCCATTGTACAACGTAACATTCGTGCTGAGCGCATACGTCCCTGTATATTGCGATTCGGTTACAAACTCCCCGTTATCATTGTATTTATTCCCGCTGGTAAAGCCTTGGGAAGAACTGAAACTGAGCGATGGCCAACGAGAAGCCTTGGCACTTTTAAGCTGCACTTCCGCGCTCTGCTGGTTGAGACGGGCCGTATGAACCTGAAGGTTGTTCTCCCGGGCATAATCGATGCAATCCTGAAGAGACCAGACCTTCGTCGGGACAGCTATTGAGTCAGGAATCGAAGCGGCCGCCATAGGCAATACCGACACGGAATCTTCCCTATTATCCGAATGCAGGGGCATACAAGGCTTTTCCAGGGAAATTAGGGTAAAAGAACAGGCGGCCATCCGAGGAAAACAGAGGGTAAAATTCGCCAAGAGAACGGCTATGAAAGAAATAAAAATACGGAATGAACCGCCTGTATGCCTGTTTCTTTTCATCTATTCCAACCGAAAGGCTCTGATACAACTTTTCCCCTTCATTCATTCAACAACCCCGGCCTTTGCCTGTTGGTGGAGCAAATGTAAACGAAAAAAAACGTAGAAAACGTAGCTCTCTTTCCTTTTTCGACTAACGTTTTTTCCTCTCCGACAAAAATACAACTTTATTGTATAAAATGCAAATCACACTGTCCATCAAACACATACAGCCCAACAAAAAACAAGCTGTTTATCGACTCATCCTCTTATCCCTTAGACAATCCCAGCCATTTTCTTGACAAGACGCCGTTTGCCGGTTGCCGATGATGCCTGGCTGCATGCACAAAAAAAGCGCGGCCAGGTCACCCTTGCCGCGCCGGAAACAAATAATTGGTTTTGGTTGGTTTGGTTTAACACAAATTCAAATCTCACCTTCTTGCATCCGGCGGACTTGTCTCCGGATACGAGGCAAAGATACGCAGTTTCCCTGCGGCTTTGACATAATTAAGCTTTTTTATGATTTTTTAGCATTTGTTAACATTTTCAGTCCCTATTCTCTTTGCCTCCCATCGCCTCAGCCGCACGCCCCCCGAACCGAGCATCGCCTCCCGGAATGCTGTCCGCAAGGTATCTTGAAATGCGCCGGGGGTCCGCCATGCACTTGCCCGGCAAAAGCAGAAAGCCATGCCCCGAACCGGAAAATTTCGACAGAAAGCCGTACATTTGCCCTCGTGCAAAAATAGCGTTTCCATGCAGACAGATTTTCATCCTCAAGAGACATTCATGCGCCGGGCTTTTGAACTGGCAGCCTTAGGCAGAGGCTATGTCAGCCCCAATCCCATGGTAGGCTGCGTCATTGTTTTCCAAGACAGGATTATCGGAGAAGGCTTCCATCATCAGTACGGCGAAGCCCATGCCGAAGTCAATGCGATAAACTCGGTCCTGGCCCCCAACGCCACCGTTGCCACCCTATGCCAGCAGACCGGGCTGAAGCCGGAAGATTTGCTGCGCCAAAGCACCTTGTACGTGTCGCTGGAACCTTGCGCCCACTACGGCAAGACTCCTCCTTGCGCCAAGAAAATCATCGAAACGGGCATCCCCCGCGTCGTGGTCAGCTGCGGGGACCCCAATCCGGAAGTGAATGGAAAAGGAATCCAGATGCTGCGCGAAGCCGGGGTGGAAGTCCACGAACATTTCCTGGAACAGGAAGGCATGGAAACTTTCCGCCGTTTCTTTACCCATGTCACCAAAAACCGTCCGTACGTAATCCTCAAATGGGCCCAATCGTCCGATGGATACCTGTCCCGTTCCCAAGGCAAACCCTGCCTGATTACAGGAAAGAGCCTGCAAGTGCTCAACCATGCCTACCGTGTCGAAGAAGATGCCATCATGGTGGGAACAGGCACCATCCTGGCCGACAACCCAAGGCTCAACGCCCGCATGTTCCGGGGCAAACAGCCGTTGAGAGTCAGCACCGACCTGCACGGGAAAATCCTGAAATACATCCATACCTATCTGACGGAAAACGGCCTGCCCGACAAGCCTTCACCCGAACTGGCCGGCAAACTGCCGCTGCGTTTCTTCGACCGGACCCAGCGGACACTGCTGTTCGTGGACGGCACCCGTTTCGACGAATACCGTTTCCTGGCCGACTGGCCGGGATTAGGCGACGAAAGCCTCAAAATCGTTCCCGTCAAAGTCACCACGGCCTGGCCGGAAATGGCAGCCGCCTACTTGCGGGGACTGCAGAAGGAAAGAATCGGCTCGCTGATCGTGGAAGGAGGCGCGGCATTGCTGCAATCTTTCATCGTGGGCGACCACTGGGACGAAATCCGGGTCTTCATCTCCGACAAGGATCTGGGCGGCGGCTATGCCGCACCCCGTATCCCGCCTTCCAAGCCCTACAGCTTCGCCCAATACGGCAGCGAATGGGTACACGTGTATAGAAACAAGGCATCCGACAGGCTCATTTAATACGGCATTTACCAAAGCATGGCGGCAAAAAAGGCGAACACGGGGAAAAAAGGCCAAGGACCGACCGAAACGGAAGTCTGCCGGGACACCTATCTGACCTTGGCTTCGCCCGCCCAGGGGCTTTACAAGGAAAAAGGCAGCAAATTCCTGGCTTTCGCCTACCCGGTTGAAAACGAAGACCAGATCAAAAACCATCTAGAAGCCTTGCACAAGGAGTATTTCGATGCCCGGCATCATTGCTACGCCTATATCCTGGGGGCGCGGCAGGAGTCATACCGAGCCAACGATGACGGGGAGCCTTCCGGCACGGCAGGTCGTCCCATCCACGGGCAGATTCTTTCGGCGGGGCTCACCAATGTATTGGTCGTGGTCGTGCGTTATTTCGGCGGCATCAAATTAGGCACTTCCGGCTTGATCAATGCCTACAAGACCGCCACGGCCGATGCCTTGCAACAAGCCGAGAAAACGGAAAAAATCGTGACGAAGCAGTTCCTGGCACGTTTTCCCTACGAACAGATGAACCTAGCCATGCGACTTGTCAAGGAATTGCAACTGCAAGTGTTGCGGCAGGAAGCCGACATGGAATGCCGACTTTGGCTTTCGGTACGCCTATCGGATGTACCCCGATGCCAAAAACGGTTTGAAGAGGAAAGGCTCCCCTTGGAAAATGTGAATTCATAGCCAAGATTTTTCACAAGACACAAGCTCGCGGGAACCGACGCGCTGCCCGGCTTTGAAAAGTCCAACCCGAACCGCCGGTCTTATATCAAAAAGCCCATAAAAAGGCTCGGCCTTTACAAAGAGCAAAAGAACGAAACCAGAAAGGGCACGCTCAAATCCACCAAGACGGCATGGAACATCGAAACGAACACCCATTCCTTGCCGCAAGCCTGCGTGACAGCCGGCAAAGTGGTGTCCATCGTAGTAGCACCTCCGGCGCAGATCGGTGCCAGCTTTCCAAAATACTTAACAAAAAAAGGCGCGCCCACAATCGTGATGATTTCCCTAAGGATATTGGCCATCAAGGCGATGACACCCAATTCCGTGGCGGCGGTCAATCCCAGGCTCGCGCTCTTGAGTTCGGTAATCAGAATCGAAGACAAGGAATAATACGCAAAACCGCTGCCCACGGCCAGGCAGTCCCAAAGACTCCATCGAACGAGCAGGAAAGAGGCCAAGGCACAGAAAAGCAGAGTACCCGTCCACGTAGCCACGGGCACCAGCAACAGACGAGGCCGAACCTGACGCAAAGTCTCCTTGATCTTCGGGTCGCTTCCTATGTTCAATCCCACCTGAAACATCAAGGCATAGAGGATATAAAGACTGATATCCCATTCTTTGAAGCCCTCGGGCAGCGATACGCCGTAACCGATGAAACACCCAAGGACAAAGGCGCCCAGGGTCAGAAGCGTGCTCTTCCAAGACGATCCCTCTTGGGAATCATTCCTAACATCTGTCTCCGGAACTGAACCATTCCTCCGCGCCTCTGCGGATTCGCCTTCTTCGACGAGCCTCTTTCCGAGAGAACCGGAAAAGAAACGGGAATAAACCCATTTGGCCAATAGAATGCTCCCCAACGTACCGGCAGCCGACAGCAGCAAGGATTGCCCGCCCAAACGGACTATATTCTGCGTGATATACGGATTGCTCCCCACTTCCACGCCCATCCAGAACAGCAGAAGCAGCACCGTGCAGAAAATAGTCTTCCCTAAAAAAGCGAAGCGACAGAGATTCCGGCCGATCCAGCCGAGCAGAACCCCTGTCGCCATCACCCCGATAACTTTCAAACTGAACATCCGCTATCCTCTCAGGCCCGCAACTTATCCAAGTATTCGCACCAGATTTCAGCGGCTATCTGCACCTTGCGGTTGCAGGGCAGAAAATAATACCGGCCATCGGCATCCGGATTCGGGCTTTCCGGCGTGGGAGCCTTGGGCAAATCGAGCAAGTCGGCGCAACGCAAAGCCCCGTTCCGCTTGATGAACTCCTTGGCTAATTCCTGCACCAAGGCATAGGTCTTCTTCTGTCCCTCCGGATCGTGGGGCAAGACAGAACCGGTTTCCAAACCGGCCAGCATGAACAGGCCCAAAGCCGCACCGCAAGTCTCTTTCATACGGCCGATGCCGCCGCCGTAAGCCGCCGACATCTTGAGGCACTGTTCACGAGTAAAACCATAGAGGTCGCCGAAAGCGGCCACGACCGACTGGCAGCAGTTATGACCCTGCTTATGCAGTTCCGCTGCCAAGGCAACTCTTTCTTCGTACATATTCTTGAATTTTAATAAATCCTAAAAATCATTTCCAGCGAGCCTCACTGGAAAGGCCGTCCTCAGAAACGGTCGCTTCCTTCCTCAATCCCGGCTTCGCCCCGAAGGCTCGAAACGGAAATAGCGGTAATCGCCCCGCGGACCGCGATCGGTCTGCAAGAGCAGATGATCCTTATGCGCAAACAGGGTCCAGTTTACCGTATTCCCGATACCTACCAGCAAGGAATCGGCAAGCGCATGACAAGCCGGATCGTACTGCACCCTCCGGCTGCCTCGATAACAGAGAACCGTATCCAGCCCCTCCTCGTCCAACACAATAGGCCGCTGATATTGGAAATCGAGCAGCAAGCTATCCGCCTTCGCCGAACAGCTCACTAAACCATAAGGAGAATACTGCCCCGGTAGCACCTGGGATGCAACGCACAACTCGTATTTTCCACCGCAATACCGTGTCAGATTGCTATCTCTACCATCGCTTTGCGAGCCTACATACACCAGCGTATATTCACCGGAGAGGTCATTCAACGGAAGCTGGATGTTTTCCTTTTCCTTCTCGCAGGAAGCCAAAAGGAAAAGCGGAATCAGAACCGACAAAATCAAACGCATAACAATTAGTTTTTTTTGTACCAATCAGGGAAAAACGATGAGGCAAGTTCCTCTGCGTCATGAAACCCGGGACTTTTCTCCGCTTAATCCTGAAAGGGCGCGCGAAGTTAGCAAAAAACACGGCTTGCCCAGCTTATTTCCTCTCCGAAAGCGATGAAAAAATGGGGGAAAGCCGGAAAACCGAATCTCTCCAGCGGTTTTCCCATGTTAAGAAATCGAAATTTTAAAGTTTTTTATGTTAATCCGCTGGCTTTTCGAATCAAATGCCCAGTACTTTGCCAAGCAAAAGGGTTTATCCCTTGCGGGCATTCCTTTTGAAAATAAACCAATAATCCAAAAAATATTGCATGAAAACGCTGTACCTGTTCGGCTTCGGCCTCTGGCTTTTCATCTTAGGACGAGCCGCTCTTCCCTACGGAGCGATTCCGGACTTCTCTTCCGGCGAGCCTGCCGAAATTCATCCTGGCATCCAGGACGCGCGCCATACCATTCTACACCATCCTCAAGCAACGGATCCTGCTGCGGCAAGCCGTTCCTCACAGCCCCCTGATACCCTAGCAAGGGGCGACACCTCCGCTTTCCGCATCGCCTTTTACAATATGGAGAATTTCTTCGACTGCTGGCACGATTCGGCCAAGAACGACCATGATTTCACCCCGTCCGGCATCAAAGGCTGGGGCCATGCCAAGTATGCCAACAAAAGAAACCGCCTCTTCAAAGTGATTGCCGCGTTGGATGCCGAATGCCCGTTGGCCGCGACAGGCCTGGCCGAAGTGGAGAACGCCCGTGTCCTCAGGGAACTCTGCCGGGGAACGCCCTTGCGCTACAAAGGCTTCGACTTCGTGCACTTCGAAAGCCCGGATCCGAGAGGAATCGACGTGGCACTGCTCTACCGGAAAGACCTGCTGCGAATCGATACCGCCTACCCGATTGCCTTGGTCATCCCGCCCGATAGTGTAGCACGAACGAGGGATATCCTTTATGTCCGGGCTATATTAATCGCAGGAAACATCCAAACGAGGAATCCGCCACTGGCAAACCCGTCATTGGCATACCCGGCCAAAGAAGACCTCTCGGCCCAACAAGCCTGCATGGCCAAGGAAAGACCGGAACTCCAGCAAGACGAAAACCTTTTCCTTGAAACGAACCCAACCCACCCCCGGGGAAATATCAGCCCCAGGAAAATCACGCTGCACCTCTTCGTCTGCCACTTCCCGTCCAAATACGGCGGCGTTCTCGAAACCAACCATAAACGGGTTGCCGCCGCCCGCCTCTTGCGACGGCACATGGACAGCCTGTACAGCAAAGACAGCACCGCTTTCATCCTGGCCATGGGAGACCTCAACACCACCGCCGAAGACAGCGTCCTTGCCCCGCTCCGCTCCCCGCCTTACCAGAACCTGATGGAATCCCCTGCCTGGCAAGCCCGCTTCGCCCGCCACGCCATCGGCAGCCATAAGTTCCGCGAAGAATGGAGCACGATAGACCATATCATCCTCAACCGGCATGTCCTGCCTTGGATTAAGGGCGGAGGAGCCTTCGTGTTCGCACGCAGCTTCCTGCTCCAGACCGACGAACGCTATATGGGCATCAAACCCTTCCGCACTTTCTACGGGGCCAAACACCTGGGCGGCTACAGCGACCACCTGCCCGTATATATTGATTTGCACCTCCTCAATCGAACAAGCACAAAAGCACAAAAATGAACCGACTACGAATCCCGACTTGAAATTTAACGTGACTTTGCAAGCGCAATCCAATACGAGAAAGAGCCGCCTTGCATGACGCAAAGCGGCTCTTTTGCATAAGGCGCATTCATAAACCAAGCCTGAAGCCCACCCTTCAAGGCAAACCTGGTTCGCCCGAGGGGAAACCAGACGAGCCGACTGGCAGAACCCGCCTTTTAAAATTTCCGATTACCAAGCGAACAAAGGACGGTTGCTCATCATCTCGTTCACCGTCTTCCTTACCTTTTCGATAACGGCCTCGTTGTTCACATCGCAGAGAACCTGGTCGATCAAGTCAACGACCACCTTCATGTCGTCTTCCTTCAGGCCACGGGTGGTAACGGCAGGAGCCCCTACGCGGATACCGCTGGTAGAGAAAGCCGAACGGCTGTCGAACGGAACCATGTTCTTGTTGATCGTGATGTCGGCGCGAACCAAGGTATTTTCGGCCACCTTACCGGTCAATTCGGGGAACTTAGGACGCAAGTCAATCAGCATCAAGTGGTTGTCAGTACCACCGCTAATCACCTTGTATCCACGGTTCATGAATTCCTGGCTCATCACAGCGGCATTCTTCTTCACCTGCTGGATATAACGCTTGTAATCATCGCTCAAGCATTCGCCGAAAGCCACGGCCTTGGCGGCGATGACATGTTCCAGAGGACCGCCCTGAACGCCGGGGAACACGGCCGAATCCAATACCTGGGACATCATCTTGGTCACTCCCTTAGGTGTCTTCAAGCCCCAAGGATTTTCAAAGTCCTTGCCCATCATGATGATACCGCCGCGAGGCCCGCGCAAGGTCTTGTGCGTCGTACTGGTCACGATATGGCAATATTCCAGAGGATTGTTCAACAAACCGCAGGCAATCAGACCAGCCGGATGCGCGATGTCGGCCATCAGGATAGCCCCGATCTTGTCGGCGATTTCACGCATACGTTTCCAATCCCAGTCGCGGGAGTAAGCCGAAGCACCGCCCACAATCAACTTGGGACGTTCTTCCAAGGCCGTCTTTTCCATCTGGTCGTAGTCGATGGTACCGGTTTCTTCGCTCACGCGGTAAGCCACCTGACGATAGGTCATACCAGAGAAGTTCACGGGCGAACCGTGGGAAAGGTGACCGCCGTGGGCCAAATCCAAGCCCATGAAAGTATCACCCGGCTTCAAGCAAGCGATGAACACCGCCATGTTGGCCTGGGCGCCGGAATGCGGCTGCACGTTGGCGTATTCAGCCCCGAAAAGCTTCTTCAAACGGTCGATAGCCAGCTGTTCGCTCTGGTCGACAATCTGGCAACCGCCATAGTAGCGGTGTCCGGGATAACCTTCGGCGTATTTGTTGGTCATGACCGAACCCATGGCTTCCATCACTTGATCCGATACGAAGTTTTCGGATGCAATCAGTTCCAGACCCGATGTCTGACGTTTCCGTTCCTGCTGAATCAGGTCGAAAATCTGCGTGTCTCTTTGCATATTGTCTCTTTTTTAGAATTTGCAATCTCCCGGCGGCTCTCCTCCTCTCATTCAAACACCAACCACCCGCCTCCAAACTTGCAAATTTACATTTTTTCTTGAAACAGCCAGCACAAAAACGATTCTTGCATTCTTGCCTGCCAGACACAGCCTTTCCATCGGCCGCCCCGTCCTAAACATCCACGAGGCATCTTGCACCGACTTGGCCAATCCGAGGAGAAATAAATCAACCGACAAGAAGAAATCGACCGACAAGAGAGAGAG
>JADIMZ010000081.1 GCA_017694335.1 Candidatus Pullibacteroides excrementavium | reverse complement strand
GCTGAAGATGCTGAGTTTGCCGAGTTTGGTGACCCCGGTGAGGAAGCCGAAGCGGAGTTTGCCGTCCTGGCTCTTCATTACGCTGTAGAAGCCTTGCAGGCGGCTGCGGAACGCCTCCCGGAGCGCTTCGTGGCCCGCCGAGTCCAGAAGCGGCTTGTCGTATTCGTCAATCAGAATCACGACGGGCTTGCCGGTCTTTTCATAAGCAGCATCAATGATGTCAGAGAAACGGGAATCGGCCATCGGATAGCGTTTGCGGACCTCAAAATTCGACTCCCAAAGGCTCAGATGCCTGTCCAAGCGGGCATCGAGGTCTTCCATGCTATTGTATTCTTTCCCGCTCAGATCCAAATGCAATACCGGATATTCCGTCCAATCCTTTTCCAATTTCTCGATGGCCAATCCTTTGAATAGATCCTTTTTCCCTTGAAAATAGGCTTCCATCGTCGATACCAAAAGACTTTTGCCGAAGCGGCGCGGGCGGCTCAAGATATAATACTTGCCGGTGGTGGCGAGCTGATGAATCAAATCGGTCTTGTCCACATAGATGTAGCCTCCTTCGCGGATGCTTTCAAAGTTCTGGATTCCAATCGGGTACAACATAAATCAAAGCATTTGATTTGTCAACTTCTCAAAAAAGCACACTTGGTTCGCACGGTTTGTTGTCAAAGCGCATTTCGTTTTCAACGTAGCCGCAAAATCTTCCCTGCAGTCGCAGACAACGGAAACCAGAAACAAGGCAAACGAACCGGACCGGTCGACACTGCCCCAAGGCACACTTCCTGCACGGCTTCAAAAATAAGCATTTTTCCCCGACAATGACCGCCGCATACCGTACTCCTCCACTTGCCATATTCCGCCCTTAACTGCCTTTGCGGTGTCAAACGCAACGCACACTCCTCAATCACACCGTAGCCGCATCCAGCTTGCCCCGTTTCCGCATGATAGCGATATAGCCCAACGAGATGAAAAGCAGGCCCAAGGTGTAGCAGACCTCCGTTCCGAAAGCCACCGCCACCGAGCAGTGGCCGATATAGATGAAAATCCAGCCGTAGAGGAAGTACAGGACCATATTGGCAAACTCGATGAAGAAGCCCGCCTTGGTCCGCCCTCTTCCAAGAATCGTGTTGAACACCACTTGGGCTACCCCCATCAGATAAGTGGCCAGGATAGCCACCAACGAAGGCGCGAAGCTCTCGGCTGCCAGCAGGACATCTTTCGTAAAGATTCCTAAGACCTGCCGGTTGAACGGCAAATACAGCACCACGATGAATGAAACGCAGATCGTGACCAACAGCAGGCATCGTTTCACTACCGTCATGATGTCCCCGGTCCGGCCTTGGCCGCAGAGGTACGAAGTCAGCGTGGCCGTCGTGGAAGCGAAGCCCCAGGTGGGAATCAGGAAAAGCACGTACATGCTCCGCGTGATGTTGGCAATGGCTAAGGCATGCTGCCCTAAAGACTCGATAAAAAGGAAGAAAAGGAAGTAGTTGGCAAACGACAGGAAATATTGGATCATGACCGGGTAGGAGAGTTGCAACAAACTTCCCACCAGCTTGATTTGCAAGGGGAAACGCCGGAAAGGCGAATAGGTCTTGCGGTGGCCGGAGAACCAGGTCAGCAGAATGTACGTCAGCAAGCCGCAAATCTCGGCAATGACCGATGCCAAGGCGGCTCCGGCCATCTCCATGCGCGGGAAACCCCATACGCCGAAGACCAGTACATAGTCGAGCACCACGTTGACCACGCCCATCACCAAGGTAGCGATGGAAATGTTGCGGGTGCGGGCGATGCCGACATAAAAGGCATTGAAGGCCACGCAGGCGAACGCGAAGGGGAAACCATAGACCCGGACGTTCAGATAATCCAGCACGGCCCGGCCGGTATCCTCCGTATGCACCATCGAGAATATCATGCTTTCCCCGAAAAACTGGTACAGAATCCAGCAGAGGAGGGCGGCGGCCAGACAGAACCACAACGCATGCTGGAATATCCGGCCGATAGCGTGCTTCTGGCCTTGCCCCAGACGCCGGGCCATCATGATTTGCGCCCCGACGCCGAATCCGAAAACCGTCATATAGACCACCTGGTAGAAAATCACCGCCAAGGCCGCCGCCCCTAATTGGACTTCGCCCAGGTTTCCCAAGAAAATGGTATCGGCCAAAGAAATCAAGTTCTGCGCCAAGGAACTGAGGATGATAGGGAAAGCAATGCCGAAAATGCGTTTGTAACTGATATCGCTGTTTTGGGGCAGACCGAGGCTTGTTGGCGAGCTCATGGCGAAGAATGATGATTAGTAACAAATTAGGTGGCCGACCTTAGGTCTCATGCGGCATGCCTTGGGTATCACCCAATGACTCTCATAAAGGCGAAATCATGCGCCTGATTTAGGGAACATGCCCTGTGAAACCTAAAATCGGGAGGCAAAAGTAATTCATAAATCGGTTATTCTGATAATGCCGCTTGTAATGCCGATTGGGAGATAATGTCACTTACTTCCAGCATAGACAGGCTGAGGTAGAAGGCCTCCGCCAGTTGCAGGTTGCAGCGTATGGCCACGGTTCGCAAAATTATTTCTTGTTATGGGATTTTGTAGTACTTTTGCAGCGTTTAAGGGACGGTTCGGAAAACCGGGATTCGTTCCAATGCCTTCCGAAGATAGGCAATATAGCTCGTAAACAAGAACTTACTAAATATTTGAAATATGGCTATCAGTAAATTGGATCAGCTGTTCGACCTGGTGAAGGCGAATGGCAAAAAACGCTTGGTGGCTGCTTACGCAGTGGACGACCATACGGTTACCGCTGTCAGCAAAGCCGTTGATTTGGGAATTGTCGATGCTACCTTGGTCGGCGATACCGAAATGATCAAGAAAGTCTGCGAAAACGAACAAATCGACATCAACAAGTTCAAGATCGTACAGGAAAAGGACGACAACAAGGCTGCCCAGATGGCCGTGAAGTTGATCAACGCCGGCGAAGGCGACGTGTTGATGAAAGGCTTGGTCAGCACCGACAAGTACATGCGTGCCATCCTCAACAAAGAAAACGGCCTGATGCCCGGTCCTAAAGCCATGCTGACCCATATCGCCCTCTTGCAGAATCCTTTCTACCACAAGCTTTTGGTAGCCAGCGATATCGCCATCATTCCCGCTCCGGATTTGAAGCAGAAGACAACGATTTGCAACTATTTGATTTCCACCGCACACAGCATTGGCGTGGAAAAACCGAAAGTAGCCGTTCTAGCCGCCACCGAACAGATGTCGGCCGGGATGCAGGCTTGCGTGGATGCCGCATTGATAGCCAAGATGGCCGACAGGGGGCAAATCAAGGGCGGTTACGTGGACGGTCCTTTGGCATTGGATGTGGCCATCGACCCGGAAGCCTGCCAGATCAAAGGCGTAGGCGGTCCGGTAGCCGGCGATGCCGACTGCTTGCTCTTCCCCAACATCGAATCGGGCAACATCTTCTACAAGATGCACACCAAATTCTGCAAGGGTGAAGTGGCCGCGATGGTAGTAGGCGCCAAAGTTCCCTGCGTTCTGTCTTCGCGTGGCGATACCACCAAGACGAAGTTGAACTCCATTGCGTTGGCGGCTTTGTCCTGCCGTAAGTAACCAAGTTTTGCTTGACCTGAGAGAGGGGAATGGTCGTTGAGCCGTTCCCCTCTTTTTTATGGGAGGGCGTCCTTCCTTTTCCTGTCGGCTTGGCCTTCTTTGGCGGACGACACCATGGCACGCAAGCGCAGGAAACGAAAAAAAACTCGAAGGGCATAAGTATATACCTATAATTATATAGCAACATGGAAAATTTAGGCGTGCTGGCCATCTCGGTCTTCACCTCTCTGTTTGCCATTGTCAATCCTGTGTCCAGTATTCCCATTTTTCTGGACCTGACATCCTCGGCCGACAGACCGACCAAAAAGAGAGTAGCCAAGACCGCAACGGTATCGGCTTTCGTCATCATTCTGACGTTCATTTTTGTCGGGAAATCCATTTTCGACTTTCTTGGCATCACGATACCCGCATTCCGTATCACCGGGGGTGTCCTGTTGTTCTATGTGGGTTTCGAATTGCTTTCTTCCAAGAAGTCCTCGGTTCAAGGCACCGGGCAGCCACAGGCTTTTGACGAGGGCGTGGCCATTTCGCCTTTGGCCATCCCGATCCTGGCTGGTCCGGGCACCATTGTGGCCGCCATGAACTACACCGCCGAACAAAGCATCATCGGGATGATCATTATCGTGGTTGTGCTGGCTATTGTCATGACAATCACTTATTTGGCTTTTATCTTCAGCGACCGAATCTTCCGTTTCCTCGGCAACAACATCATCATGGTCTTGGGCAAGCTGATGGGTTTGATTGTGGCGATTATGGGGACGAATATGGTGATTGAGGGGATCAAGGGCGCTATTACTGGCGCGTGATGTTTGGCGCGTGATAATGAGCAATCTGCTTCATTGCCATCGGGATTCGGCCTCGGTGGCTTCGCATCTTGCACATTCTGACGCGCCAAGGGTCGGGACAAGTCGCAAACTGCTCTCGCGCACATCCTTGACGCTTCGCATCTTGCCCATTCTGGCACGCCAAGGGTCGGTGCAAGCTGCAATCTGCTCTCAAGCAAGACCGCGATCATTTGACGTAAAAAAGTCCGTTCCGCTATCCAAAATGACATCCGGGTCGGATTGTGGATAAG
>JADIMZ010000080.1 GCA_017694335.1 Candidatus Pullibacteroides excrementavium | reverse complement strand
GCTGAAGATGCTGAGTTTGCCGAGTTTGGTGACCCCGGTGAGGAAGCCGAAGCGGAGTTTGCCGTCCTGGCTCTTCATTACGCTGTAGAAGCCTTGCAGGCGGCTGCGGAACGCCTCCCGGAGCGCTTCGTTGCCCGCCGAGTCCAATAACGGCTTATCGTATTCATCTATTAGAATCACGACGGGCTTGCCGGTCTTTTCGTAAGCGGTCTTGATAATGTTTTCAAAACGGATTCCATCTACCGTGAAAGTATTGGCAATCCCGTATTTCTGCTCCCATTGGCTCAAGGCGCTTTCCATCTTCTCGTTCAAGACGTTTTCATCGCTATAGGTCACCCCGCTCAGATCCAGATGCAGTACCGGATATTCCGTCCAGTCCTTTTCCAAATTCTCGATGGCCAAGCCTTTGAACAGCTCCTTTTTCCCTTGGAAATAGGCTTCCATCGTCGAGACCAAAAGACTTTTGCCGAAGCGGCGCGGGCGGCTCAGGAAATAATATTTGCCGGTGGAGGCGAGCTGATGAATCAAATCGGTCTTGTCCACATAGACATAATCGCCTTGGCGGAGGCTTTCAAAGTTTTGGATTCCAATCGGGTATAGCATGGTTCGATGCATTTTTTTTGTTATGCTGTGATAACGAGGTGTTTTTCCGAAACTTGTCAGTTTTTAATTATTTGTCGACAAGCTTTGGTCGTAATTGACAAAGTTAGCATTTTTTTCGGAACGCCTTCTGTCCTGTAAAACGCTCTTGGCTCCGTTTCGGCAGAGTCAAAGCAAGCTTTGCCTTTTCGCTCGACTTTCACTATCTTTGGCTGTCGCCGAAGATAGCTTGGTCTCGGCAAAGCTCAAGCAGGGGAGTGCTTGGCTCTGCTCTCGACTTTTACTATCTTTGCCCTGTTCTTATGTTTGCCTGTGGCGCTGGGCTGTGTGGGAGCTTTGTGGGTAAATATTTCAGGAACACGATTTTATGTTCTCCTTGTAAAGCATTGATTATTGAAAATAGATTGAGGTAAATTTTATAAAAACCTAAAATTAACTTTCTATGAAAAAAGTCATTTTGAGTTCGGCGACGATGCTGGTGGTATTGTTTGCCGTGTCGATGCCCGCATGGGGGCAGCTGTCTGACGGAAAAACTTTTTCCAGAACTATTAAGACCGGAAACCGGCCAGGGCAGGGCGATTGGGGCATTTATATCGGCCCGAGCGTGATGCAGATTATCGAAATGGTGGACGACGACATCAACTGGAGAGGGATGCCTTTAGTGAATGTGAAGTATTATGCTACGGATCATTGGG
Organism: Candidatus Pullibacteroides excrementavium; assembly: GCA_017694335.1. Taxonomy (GTDB): domain Bacteria; phylum Bacteroidota; class Bacteroidia; order Bacteroidales; family P3; genus Pullibacteroides; species Pullibacteroides excrementavium. The sequence goes on along the minus strand of JADIMZ010000080.1, from coordinate 7,678 downwards.
AAACCCGTATGGGTTTGCAGTTGTACAATACCTCTACCAACATGAAAGGAAGAGTGGAAGAAGTTGTCGGGAAAATCGGTACGGGAACGCGTGAAACCTATGTGAAGCTGATGCCCGGTTTCGCCTATCATTTCTCCCCCAAGAATCTGTTGGATGTCTATATGGGCGCATCGATGCCGTTTGGATTCAACGCTGACAAGCAAGTTGAAATGGCTGGCGATGACTACAAGCGTGTAATCAGCCGGAATTCCTTCCTGTGGGGCTTTGAGGCTTTTATCGGCTTGCAATGCTTCATTGCCGACCTGCCTTTGTCGATTGGTTTGGAATATGGTTTTACGGCCTTCAGGAAATTCGGTAACAAATACCGCAATGTAATTACGGAAAACGGAGAGAAACAAGTTTATTACACAAACGGAGATGGCGCCCTGTATGAAAAGCTGAACAGCTCCACCGGAGAACTCGGATCGGATTTCCGTATTACTTTTACTTACTATTTCAGATAGTAGATGACGGCATGATTTATTAAAGGACAAGGCCGTAGGCATTGTTGCCGATGGCCGGGCTCAGGTTAAATGAAAAATAGGAAAATGATGAGGACGAAATATTTATTGATAGGATTGGTCTCGATGGCCTTGTTGGGATTGACCTCGTGCAGGGGCGTGTATCAGTACAACAATGCCCGGACCATGGACATGAGTCCCACGGAAGTCCGTTTGGACTTGCAGTTGGACGATTTTGAACTCCTGGGTGAAACCAGTATCACGGTTGATACGCGGACATATCTTGGGATATTCAGGAAAATAGACAGTATCAACGGGGAAGAATATAATTTCAGAGAAGTCCGGAAAGTGAAGCTGGTCGGCTGGAATCATATCGATTTGTCTCCAACCCTGAAGAAAGCCGCCTACAAGATAGTGGAAGAATATCCCGATGCGGATTATTATGTGCCAGTCTATAAGAAAAGGGTGATAGAAAGGCTTTTCCTGGGGCGATACCAAAAGGAAACAGCTGTCATAAAGGCATATAAGGTCAGACAATAAGTTTTCGGGGGAATATCCGGATGATTCGGGCGAACCGAGTGGAAAGCAGGCGGCAGGTTGCGAAAGCAAATTCCTGCCGTTTGCTTTAAGAGCACCTTGTTCCCGTTGAAAGGAGCGGTTTGGTTGTCCATTCGGAATTTGCACTTTCGCTTACGTATTATGTTCATGTGATTCGGAAGGGAGGGGCATGGCGATACCGGATTTATATGTAAGTTTGCCTGTCTAAATGGAGTCGCCTGTTGGTGGCGGTTTCTGTTTGTTTTTTGCGATTGTAAAAAGTGAGAAAATGTTTTTTTTGAAGAAAAGAATTGCGGAAAACGCTTGGTGGCGTGTTTCCCTTTTGATGGCCATAGGGCTGTCTCTTGTTTCATGCGGCGAAAAGGAGTCGAAAGTTATCATATTGGTGGAGGGAGATGGGGTGGAAATGGCCAATCCGGGAGATACGAAGATGTTTGAAATCAATACTTTTTCCAACGATGATATTGTGAAGAAGCTTAGCATATGCAGCGAAGATGCCAAGCAGGGAATATTGGTTCTCAAGGACACGATGTTGAATGTTTCCTCTTTCCGGTGTACCTACGTCTATACGGTGCCGGCGTTTGAAGACACGACGCAGGTGGATTTGCGTTTCAGGGTTTTTGCTTCGGACGATTCCTATTCCACCACATGGCAACATTTGACTGTATGCGGAAGGGAAAACACATTGGCCTCGCTCGACAATTATACTTTGTATTCCGGCAGTTCCCGGAATCAGGATGCTTTTAGCCTGGAACTGGAGCAGGTTTTGTACAGCAGCAGTGCCGATGCAAGATTCATTGATATGGTGGATATGGGCAATGATACGTTGACAGGGGAATTTCTGCGGACATGGACGAGCATGACCGGCCTTTCTTTTTCCCGGTTTAACGATTTCGATTATGAAACCGCTACGCGCAGCAGCGTGGAGGATGCCTATGCGGTTTCGACCAAGTATAGCGAGTTACGGAATATCCAGGACAATGATATTGTCCTTCTGGGACGGTCGGATACGGCGGTCGGTGTCATTAAATTCCTTGCGGTTTTTGACGAGGAAGGAGTCGAAAACGATCGATATCTGTTTTCCTTGAAGAAAATAAATTGAGCTTGGATTGTCTTTTGGTGACACGGATTCTCTGCGCGGCGTATTTTCTGCCAAAGGTATGGTGTGCAGTGTCACTGTCTTTTCTCTGCAAGAATCAACTGTTGGATTCAGAGATGGTGTTGCTTTCTTTGGTCGGCCCTGGAACGACAAATGATTCTGGTTATTAGATTGTTGTGTTTCGGTGCGATGACCTGTCTTGGGCTGCGGGCTATGGGTTTTCTCATTTGCGCTAAAAATCGTAATTTTGCCTGTTTTTAGGGAGGCGGACGCGAGTTGTCTTGCTGTTATCAAGGCTTCTTGCCTGCCGGTTGTGTAAGGCGGAGGTTGCGTATGGCCTTGTTGGCATTGCAGGCGTGGCATTCTGTCCGCAGGAACCGCTTTCCTACTTTGCAAAAACAAGCATCATGGAAAAGAATCAAGAAAGACTTTTTCCCGAATTCCCGTCCGTTTCAACTCAGGAATGGATGGATGTGATTGTCAAGGACCTCAAAGGGGCCGATTTCAACAAGAAACTCGTATGGAAAACGCCCGAAGGCTTTGACGTGAACCCCTTCTACCGAAAGGAAGATCTGGAACATATAGAATACCTCGATGCCCGGCCGGGCGATTTCCCTTATGTGCGCGGTCATAACGGCGAGGCCAACAATTGGGAAATCCGTCAGGACTTCCGTCTTGAAGACATTGCCGCCTGCAACGCTTTGGCCGCCAAGGCTGCCGCCAAAGGGGCCGATTCGGTAGGTCTCGATGTCCGCAAGGTATCCACGTTAGAAGAAATGGAACAGCTCTTGCATGGCATCGACCCGACCAGGACCGGCATCCATTTCATCGGTTCGACCGATTACGCCAAGACCCTCGGCCTTTTTGTGGAATACTTGGACAAGAAGAAGATTCCGGCCGACAAGGTGTCCGGTTCGATTGATTTCGATCCTTTCCATTACGCCTTGCTGCATGGTCGTTTTTATGGTTCGCTCGATGCCGATATCGAGGAAACAGTGCAGCTTTTCAAGCAGTATGCCGGCAAGCTTCCTCATTTCCGTCTGTTGGCGGTCAATGCTGCTTCCTTGCACGATGCCGGAGCGTACAATGTGGAAGAGATGGGCTTCGCGCTCAACTGGGCCTGCGACTATTTTTCCAAGTTGACCGACAAGGGCTTGGATATCGATACCTTGGCATCGCGCACTACCTTGGTGTTGGCGATCGGGTCGGATTATTTCATGGAAATTGCCAAGCTCCGGGCCATGCGTCTGCTGTGGGGCTATATGGTGGACGGCTTCAAACCCAAGGAAGAAAAAAGCAAAGTGCCTTTCATCCATGCCCGCACCTCTTTCTGGAACAAATCGGTCTATGACCCCTATGTGAATATGCTGCGTTCCACTACCGAGACCATGAGCGCGGCTATCGGCGGTGCCGACTCCATCTGCGTCTCCGACTTTTCGGAAGCCTTCCGTCCCGCCGACGAGTTCTCGGCCCGGATTGCCCGCAACCAGCAGGTAATCTTGAAGGAAGAATCTTTCTTCAACCGTATCGTTGATCCGGCGGCCGGGTCGTATTATGTGGAAAACCTGACATTGAACCTGGCGCAGCAGGCGTGGAAGCGCTTCCTCGAAACCGAGGAGAAAGGCGGCTTTGCGGCTTGCATCCAATCGGGTGCCGTGGCCGATGCCGTGGAAGCTTGCGCGGCCAAGCGCGATGCCGACCTTGCCAAGCGCAAGACGGTGCTGACCGGGGTCAACCAGTATCCGAATCTGAACGAGACGGAAATGGATCATATTGCCGTGCCGGCTTTCTCGGGCGATGCCAAGGGGGATGCCGAAGCGGAGGGCAAGAACGAAGGCGGCTTCAAGGCGATTCGTCCTTACCGGGGCGCGGAAGCTTTTGAAAAACTGCGTTTGGAAACCGAAGCCTATCAGAAGAAGACAGGAAAGCGTCCTAAAGTGTTCTTGTTGACATACGGGAATTTGGCCATGCGCAAGGCAAGAGCCGGGTTCGCGACCAATTTCTTCGGTTGCTTGGGCTATGAAATCATCGACAATCCCGGTTTCGAGAACGGGAAGCAGGGGGCTGAAGCGGCTTTGGCATCGGGTGCCGAAGTTACGGTGCTTTGCAGCAGCGATGAGGAATACGCGGCTTTGGCGGCCGAGGCTTGCCCGATTTTGAAAGGCAAGACGCATATCGTCTATGCCGGGATGGCGGCCGACGAGGCGCCTTTCCGCGAATTGGGCGTTTCGGATTTCATCCATGTCCGCAGCAATGTGCTGGAAACCTTGGCCAAGTTCCAGAAGGAATTGTTGTAAACCGTTGTCTGGCCGGGACTTCCCGGTTATGGCTTTTTTCGGCTTGCTCTTTGATAGCGGTGTGTCAAGATGGGATTCCTGATACGCCTGCTTCAAACCCAATCGGTCATCAGGCTTTGGGTTTCCCCCGAATCGATCATTAGACTTTGGCATCTTGCTCGGAATCGGAAACGGACTCGGCGGGTCTAATGACCGATTCGGGTTCAAGGGGCAAGCCGGTTTGTTTGTAATTACACGCTGAATTTTTATGAGCTTTTTTTCGTTGGTGTTGCTGGCTTTGGCCTTGTCGATAGACTGTTTCACGGTCTGCCTGGTGTTCGGGATGCAGCGTTCCGCATACCGGCGGGCATTGAAGCCGGGCGAGAAAGACCCCTTTCCTTCTTTGGGTGGAACGGCGGCCAAGGCCGGTTTGGTGTTTGCCGTCTATCATATCATCATGATTGTCTTGGGCTGGCTGTTGGGCTGGGGGGTGAACGCGATTGTGGCCCGTTATGACCATTGGTTCGCCTTCGCCTTGCTCCTCGGTATCGGTGTCAAGACCATTATCGACGGCTTCAATGCCCGCGATGCTCAGCTCAAGGTGCATTCGATGTTCGATTGGAAGTCTCTTCTTTTGATGGGGCTGGCGGTCAGCATCGATGCTTTTGCGGTAGGCATCAGCTTGAAGATGATTGAAGTTTCCCTGCTGGAGATTTGCACCGTGGTGCCGGTGGTGGTTTTCCTCGCCAGCCTTTTCGGGGTATTCCTGGGATTCCATACGCACAAGCAGATGAAGCGGATTTCGCTCCCGGCAGTGAATCTTATCGGGGGATTGGTGTTGATTGGGATTGGGGTGAGGATATTAATCGAGCATTTGACCGACATGTAGTGCGGCGTGTGATAATGGGTGATCTGCGTCGTTGCGCGAGGGATGCGAACTCAGTCACGAACAGCAGTGCAAGCCGAACGCAGAGACAAAGCTTGCTTTGGCTATGCTGAGGCGCAGCCTGCACTCGCTGCGAAGTAGCAACTGGTACGCTCCTTCGTTCTTACCCTCGCGACGCCTCGCATATCACCCATTCTGACACACCGCCCCGGTGCGGAAAAGATAACAGGCAATCAGCTTTGTTGCGAGCCTTGTGTCCGTTCTGGTACACCGCCCGATGTGCGGATAGGATGAGCAAGCATGCCCATTTGTGGTTGTCGATGCCAATGTTTTTAAAGTCAACAGCTACTGCCGACACTTTTGTGTGTCGATAGCGATTCGCTGTTTTTTTTGAGTTTTTACTATGCCAACACTCAGTATTACAAAGATTTTTACATTCGAAGCAGCCCACGCCCTATTGGGATACGACGGGCTGTGCGCCAATATCCACGGGCATTCCTACCGATTGGAAGTGACCGTGTGCAGCCCGGCTTTGGATTCGGTAGAACCGGGTCGTTATATCGAATCGGACAAAGCCGACCCCAAGAACGGGATGCTGTTCGACTTTTCGGAATTGAAGAAGTGCGTGAACCAGTCGATTGTGGATGTCTTCGACCATGCCTTGATTCTGAACCGGGAGGGGAATGCCGAGATAGGGGAGATGCTCAAGACCCGTTACCAGAAGGTGTTCTGCGTCCCTTTCCAGCCTACCAGCGAGAATCTTTTGTTGGACTTCGCCCAACGCTTGCAATCGGTGCTTCCCGAAAAGATCCGTTTGAAGCGGATGCGGCTGTATGAGACGGCTACCTCCTATACCGACCTCGATTTTTGAGGACAGTGGCAGAAGGTAAACTCGTTTTGTTTCATGGCGTGCCGGTTCATCGTCAGATTCTCGTTGGCAGTGGCAGAAGGTGGCCGCGCTTTGCTTGTTTCGTTTTACCCTTACATGTTTTCCATGCTAAGTCCTTTGTATTCAATGGAATAACCTGCAAATTTTCCGGTGGCTCGTAAGAAAGTCTCCGCTTTCCACCGCAAGCGTTCCATATCTATGTTTTCCGGCTTTCGTTTGACTTCGAAAAACACCGCCTTGTTTTCTATTTCGTTTTCCGCAACAATATCGATTTCATTCTCTCCCTTGCGATTCCTCCAGTTCCCTATGCGGGTGTAGGCTTGCGATTCTATCAGGCAATGCCGGAAATACCGTTCAAGCATGATTCCGCTGAAAGTTTCGTAGTCCCTGGTAATGATTTTCTTTAGGTTGTCGAAAGCGCCTATTTCTACCATGTAGTTGTATTTGTAGATGAACCGGAACCAGAAGTTCAAAAAGTTGTCGTCAATGAGATAATGTACATTCTTGCTCTGCGTTTTCTCAAAAAGAGGCTGGTTTTTGGAAATTACCCCATAATCGTTTTCGAGTTTGCTTAGATAGCCGCCAATTTCCTTGCCTACCGCATTTTCGATCTCGGATCGGGAGTTCTTGCCCCTTGCAATGGCCGAGAGAATCGAAAAGTATCCTCCATAATCTTTCCCGAATTCTTCTATCAATATCGATTTTCCTTCTCCGATGAATACCGAGTCGGGGCTTACAATTCGGTTCAGCATCCTCTCTTTGGTTGTTCCACCGGTATCCACAAGCAGCTGAATATATTTGGCTACGCCTCCCGTAAAGGAATACAACGCCAGCAAATCTTCATGGGTATAGGTTGGGTTGTATTCTGCCAGAATCTCTTTCAGGACGGATGGAGCGAATGGTTTTACCGCCATGAAACGTGTCTGGCGTTTATACAGGGGTTCTTTTTTGTCTTTGAAAATCTTGCTCATCATTGAATAAATCGACCCGCAGACAATCAGGTTGATACGGGAATCCTGATGGTACAAGTCCCAGATGCGTTGCATATCGCTGTACACCGATTTGTTGACTCGGAGAAAATCTTGGAATTCATCGATGAAAAGCGTGAAAGGCATCTTGGCCGACAGTTTCATCAAGTACTCGAAGATTTCGGCAAAGTGTTCCGTTTGTCCTAATGTCGGGATGCCTAATTTCGTTGCAATCTCTTTCTGGTACGATTCGCAGAGTTCTTTTTCCACTTTCCGTGCTACAAAGAAGTAGAGGGTGGGCTGATTCTCGCAGGCTTTCAGAATCAACGAGGTCTTTCCGACGCGGCGGCGACCCGTTACCACGGTGAACTGGGCATTTGAGAGCGATTGCCTATGGATATCTTGTAATGAATCCAGCTCATTTTTCCTATCGAAGAAATGCATATTCTTTGTTTTCTGATGGGTGTATTATTATGAAACGGTGGTTTCGGAAATGAGTGTT
>JADIMZ010000079.1 GCA_017694335.1 Candidatus Pullibacteroides excrementavium | reverse complement strand
GTCATGTGGTAATCGAGAAACCGATGGCACTCCGCAGCGAGAATGCCCGGAAAGTGGTGGAATGCAGCCGTCGCACCGGATGCAAGGTATTCTGCGTGATGCAGAACCGCTATTCGCCGCCTTCGGTCTGGATCAAGTCGGTGGTCGATTCAGGCATCTTAGGGGAAATCGAGATGGTTCAATTAGACTGCTATTGGAATCGGGACGAACGCTATTACCTGCCCGGAGGATGGCATGGTTCGGCTGAAATGGACGGAGGTACCTTGTTCACCCAGTTCAGCCATTTCATCGATATCATGCTCTGGCTTTTCGGCGACATAGAAAACATCAGCGGCCGGTTCAAGGATTATGCTCATCAGAATCTGACCGACTTCGAGGATTCGGGCATGGTGCAGTTCGATTTCAAGCGCGGCGGCATAGGCTGCCTGAACTATTCCACTGCCGTCTATGACAAGAATCTGGAAAGCTCGCTGACCATCGTGGCCCGCAACGGGAGCGTGAAGATAGGAGGGCAGTATATGGACAAAGTGGAATACTGCCATATCAAAGACTATGTGATGCCGGAACTGCCGCCGACCAACCCGGGCAACGACTACGGTGCTTACAAAGGCTCGGCGCAGAACCATCACTATGTAATCCAGAACGTGGTGGACGTATTGGCCGGCAAAGCGCTTATCTCCACGCCGGCCGAAGAAGGCTTGCTGGCCGTGGACGTGATGGAACGCATCTACCAGGTCAGGGGCGAATGGCCCGCCCGCAGGCAATGAAGCAGATTGCCCATTATCACACGCCGGGCCTATTTGCGCCAGAAAGAAGGCGTAACCACCAAAAACACGCTCAGCAATTCCAAACGCCCCACATACATCAAGGCCGAGCAGACCCATTTGGCCCCGTCGCTCATCGCGCTCCAGGAAAACATAGGGCCGAAATCCCCGTACCCGGTTCCGACATTGCTCAGGCAGGAGATGCAGCAGCCTGCCGCTTCCAGAAAATCCAAACCGCAGAATACCAATCCCAAGAATCCGATAAAAAAAGTCATCGTAAAGATGGCCGCAAACGCCAGAAGGTTCATTTTGACCGAAGTCCCCACCACCTGGCCGTTAATCCGCAGCGGCAGAATGGCATTGGGATGTAGTATCTTCTTGAGCTCGTTCTTGCATACCTTGTAGATCATGGCCAGCCGGATGGTCTTGAAGCCTCCCGCCGATGAACCCGAAGAGGCCCCAATCCACATCACCGCCAACAAGAATGGTATCAGGCACGGTGCCCACAGCATATAGTCATCCGAACTGTATCCGGTACTGGTGTACAAGGAAATGACCTGGAAAGCCGCCGAACGGAAAGCCCGCTCCAGCTCATAGCCGGAAGTGAAATGCAAGGACAGGGTGCAGACTAGGGTCACACCTAAGAAAATCATACCGTACCATTTGAATTCCACATCATTGACCAAACGCTTGTACTGTCTTTTCAGCAACAGGAAATACAGCAGGTTGTAATTGACCCCGGCCAGGAACATGAAGATAATCAACACATATTCGATAGCCGGAGATTGGTAGAACATCACGTTGGCCTGACGGGTCGAGAAACCGCCCGTACCAAGGCAGGTGAACGCATGATTGACCGCATCGTACCAATCCATTCCCGCTATCGAGAGCGAAAAGGTGCAACATATCGTCAAAACAAAGTAAATGAACAGAATCCATTTGGAAGTAGTGGCGATACGGGGTTGCAGTTTCCCTTGCAAAGGCCCTAAGCTCTGAGCCGCGAAAAGCTTGACGCTCCCGCTGCTGGTCCCCGGCAGGATGGCTATCGTGAACAAGACGATGCCCAAGCCGCCGACCCATTGCGTCAGGCTCCGCCAGAATAGCAAGGCGTGAGGGCAGAAATCGATATTGTCCATGATGGTCGCCCCCGTGGAGGTGAAGCCCGACATGGTCTCGAAAAAGGCATTGGCCACCCCTTTGATATGGGAAGTGAACAGGAAGGGGAGCATCCCGACCAGACAGAACAGGATCCAGCTCATGCAGACAATCATGTACCCGTCCCGGCGTCCCATCACGTTCTGCGACCCCCGTCCCAGGAATTTCAGCAAGGTCCCGATGGCGAAGCCAATCAAGGTGGCATACAAGAACGGCTTCAGGTCGTCTTCCTCGTACAGAAAGGACATAAGGGTGCAGAGCAGCAGCAAGCCCGTTTCCACAAAAGCCAGCGTTCCGAGAATCTTTGCTACCAACTTGAAATTCAACATGGCCTTGTCCCTTTAATTGAAATAATGCTCCAGTTTGCGGATATCCATCTCCACGCAGAATACCACCACGCTGTCGCCGCTCTGTATCTGGGTATCGCCGCTCACCAAAATGCCTTCCCCGTTCCGGACAAGCCCTCCGATGGTTGCCCCCTTGGGCAAATCCAGGTCCTTTATCAGCTTCCGGGTCGCCTTCGACTTCTCGGCCGCCACGAATTCCACCACGTCGGCCGCGGAAACGGTCAAGCACTTCAGATTGGACACATCCACGTCGAGCATCATCTGGTAGATATGCCCGGCTGCAATCGCCTTCTTATTGATAATGGTACCGATGTCCAAGCTTTCGGCCATCGCCGCATAATCTAGGTTCTCCACAATGGCTGCCGTCTTGCGCACGCCTAAGCGCTTGGCTGCCAGACAGGCCAAGATATTGGTCTCCGCGCTCCCGGTCAAAGCGATGAACGCCTGCGTCTTCTTGATGTCCTCATCGATCAGCAAATCCAGATTCCGGCCATCCCCGTGGATGACCATCACATTCTCGTCCACCAAGGTGGTCAGTTTCTTGGCTCTTTCTTCGCTGATTTCAATGATTTTGACATTAAAACGATCGGACAGCATCCGGGCCGTCTGCACCGCCACCCGGCCACCGCCTACAATCATGATGCTATGGATTTCCTCGTAATTGTCCTTGCCGCAAAGATGCTTGATTTCAGGCAAATGCTTCCTCGTGGTCATGAAATAGACCAGATCCCCGGCCATCATCATGTCGTCCCCGCGAGGAATCAAGGTCTCTTCGCGGCGTTTGATGGCTACCACATGGAACTTCCGCGATTCCAAGCCTAACTCTTTCAGCGGCTTGTTCAACAGCGAGGAAGTGGAACGCACCTTGACACCAATCAGCTCCAAAGCCCCGTCATGGAATTCCCAAGACTGGCGGACCCAGCTCATCTTCATCGAACCGGCTATCTCCTGGGCGGCCAAACGCTCCGGGTAAATCAAGGAGTCGATGCCCATCTTCTTGAAATAGTTCCGGTACAAGGAATCCAGGTATTCCGAGTTGTCGATGCGCGCCACCGTTTTCTTGGCGCCGAGAGCATGGGCTATCATGCAAATGGTCAGGTTCCGGCTCTCGTCCGACGTGACCGCAATCAGCAAGTCGCAGGAACTGGCTCCAGCCTCCCTCAGTCCGTCTATGGATGTGGCGGACACATTGATTGTCAGCAAGTCGAAATGGCGGCTGGGTTCCTCCAGACGTGTCTCGTCCTGATCCACCAGCACGATATCATGCTTTTCCCGAGAAAGCAGGTTGGCCAAATGGGTGCCGACCGCGCCGGCTCCGGCAATAATGATTCTCATGGCAAATTCCTTTGATTCAAGCCTTACGGAATCCTATACGGGAATCTGGAGGGCAAAAATACACAACTAATTGTTTACCAGATATTAAGTTTTGTTTTAATATGGCCCGAAAGGCGGGCAAAGCTATATATTTTGCGGCAATTTTGCGGCAATATTTGTAATTTCGCGCCCCAAGATGTGAAAACGGCCAATTGGAAAAGCGTTCAATTACCTGAATCGTGACAACAGAAGATTTACTCCAACTCTACGCCCAGGATAGCCGGCTAGCCGACATAAGGAAGTACCTGCAAGAAGGGAAAGCCCCGGCCGCACTGGCGCTCAAAGGACTGGTCGGTTCAAGCCGTTCCATTGTCTGCCAAGTCCTTTCCGATTTATCGCCCGGAAACCAACTGTTCATCCTCCGCGACCAGGAAGCCGCCGCCTATTTCTGCAACGATCTGGAAAAGCTCGGCGGGGAAGAACCGGGATACGGGGAAAACAAGCATGTACTGTATTTCCCGGCATCTTACAAACATCCTTACGATACCGAGAACGTGGACAATGCCAACGTGCTGTCCCGTACCGAAGTCTTAGGACGGCTGCAATCCGTCTCCAAAGGCCTGAAAATCATCACATACCCCGAAGCGCTTTCCGAAAAAGTAGTATCCGTCAAGCAGTTGGCATCGAACACGGTCTGCATCCACCAGGACGAAAGCCTGAGCCAGGATTTCCTGACCGACTTCTTCGACCAATACCATTTCCGCTTGGTGGACTTCGTGGCCGAACCGGGGGAATTTGCCGTGAGAGGTGGCATCATCGATGTGTTTTCCTATTCGGCCGAGCTTCCGTACCGCATCGAGTTCGACGAAGACAAAGTGGTGTCGATCCGCAGTTTCGAAGTCGGGACCCAGCTATCGGTCAAGCGCCATCCGGAAGTGATGATCGTACCGGACGTGCAGCAATGCGTCAAAGTGGAGCAACGGGTCAGCTTCTTTTCCTATTTCTCTCCCGAATCCTTGGTTTGGATAGAAGATGCCGATGCCCATCTGCAGAGCATAGAGGCCGCTTTGGAGAAAGCCCGGAGAGCCTACGAACAGCTGGACAAGACCGTTCCGCGGGCCAAACCCGAAGAACTTTACTGCCAACCGGACGAAATCGAGAAGTTCCTCAAGACGCATATCGTCGTGGAAATCGGCAGCCAGCCCCGCTACCCAAGCACGGTGGAAGCCCGCTTCAACATGCAGCCCCAGCCGGTCTTCAACAAGAAGTTCGAACTGCTGGCCGATTACATATTGGACGAAGCCGACCACGGGTACCGCCAGCTGATCCTTTCGGAGAACCCCAAACAGCTGCAACGTATCGACCGTGTGTTCTTCGAGCTGTCCAAGCCGGACAGGCCCATCCGCTACATCCCGCTGAACCTTTCACTCAACGAAGGCTTCGTGGACAAGGACATGAAAATGGCCTGCTTCACCGACCACCAGATTTTCGAGCGGTACCACCGTTTCAGCGTGCAGCCCCGGCGCAAGGACAGCCAGGCACTGACCATCAAGGAACTCTACAGCCTCAAGCCTGGCGACTATATCATGCACATGGATCACGGCATCGGGCGTTTCGCCGGATTGCAGAAAGTCATGGTCAACGGCCGGGAACAGGAAGCTATCTGCTTGGTCTATAAGGACAACGACATGCTCCGCCTCAGCATCCACGGCCTGCACAAGATGACCCGCTACACCGGCAAGGAAGGCGTTCCGCCCAGCTTGAACCGCATCGGCAGCAACGCCTGGACCGTGCAGAAGAACAAGGCCAAGCAAAAAGTCAAAGACATAGCCCGCGAACTGATCGACCTCTATGCCAAGCGAAAGGCCAGCAAGGGCTTCGCTTTTTCGGCCGATACCTACCTGCAGCACGAATTGGAATCCTCTTTCTTCTACGAAGACACGCCCGACCAGCTCAAAGCGTCGAACGACGTGAAACGGGACATGGAGTCGGGCGAGCCCATGGACCGCCTGGTCTGCGGGGACGTGGGCTTCGGCAAGACTGAAGTAGCCGTCCGGGCGGCTTTCAAAGCCGTCTGCGACAGCAAGCAGGTGGCCGTTCTGGTTCCCACTACCATCTTGGCCTACCAGCATTACAAG
>JADIMZ010000078.1 GCA_017694335.1 Candidatus Pullibacteroides excrementavium | reverse complement strand
CCTCGGCCGAAACCGCCCCGGCCATCATTGTTTCTCCTATTATTCCTTTGCATCTGTCTTTAAGCATTATATAAAAACCCTTTCCAAGCATCACATACATATTCCATACGCCCCGTATCCACATTTATCCCAACAGGCACAACCGAGCTGTTGCAGGACAACGGTATCGCGTCACAAGCCGCATCATGCAAACCGGTTTCATTGCAAGCCGGCATCGCCCCTGAGGAAACGGTAACGCTGCCGGGCCAAAGCCGCCAAGGTAGAAGACTTGAACTCCATGAACAACCGCTGGTAAAGCCGCATGGACTCCTCCTTGTCAGCCGTCCGCTGCCCTTCCGTCCGCTGGCCAAACACTTCCGAGCCAGCCTCCGGCAACCAGACCGCCCCAGCCTGCTCCATTCCTTCCGGCACCGGAATCCCAGCCCGAAGCTGCAAAAGCTCCGCGGCCATGAACAAGGCATCGTCCACCAAGAGAGGGTCGTAATAATCTGTATAGACTTCCGAAAGCCAATGCAAGGCTTGAGACACCGAATCCATTTCCAAATAAATCTGCGCCTTGCGATACCAAGCCTCATCAAACAGCCCTCCCTCCTGCGGCAAGGTCAACAAGGTATCCAAAAGACGCAAAGCCGGCGCGTACAAGCCCCGCATGGCCATGAAATCCGAACGCGCCACATACCAAAGCCCCGTATAGCTGCTATCCGGGCTCATGTTCTCCTTGATGAGCAACGAAAGTTCCATCGCATCGTTGGCAATCGTCTTGGAAGTGGCCGCCCTGAGCACATCCAACTGGCTCTTGGCCCATTCAAACTCCCCTATGTAATACGACAAGCGGGCATTCTGCAACTTGGCATAAAAGCCCACCGGATCCTGCTTGAGATCCTTCTCCACCTGCGAATACAAGAGAGTAGCATCCCATACCTTATTATAGTACAACAAAATATCAGCCAAATCAATTTTCAGGAGCGCCTGCTGGCTGCGTGTGAAACGGTGCGAAGCCAAAGCCTCTTCCAAAAGAATCCGGGCACTGTCGCGTTCGCCCGCATAATAAGCATGAATCCTGGCCAGGTTCCGGTACAAGCCGAAAGACTCCGGATCCCGTCCCAATTCGGACAACAGCCTCTTATACGATTGCTTCAACTTGACCACCCATGCCGAATCTTTCTCCTTCCGGTTTTCCAGACTTGCAAAATACAAATCCAGCAAATCGATCTTGGCCTCACGCAGATATCGAGGCGAAAGCGACACCGAAGCCGAAGATTCCCCTCTCTCCCCGACAAACTCTTCGTAAGCCGGACGGGCCAGCTCGTAACGATGGTTGGAAGCCACAACCCGTATCGTCTCCAACCATTTCCATCCCCCGTCCTCGAAACGTCGCGAATAGGCCTTGGCCTGCAAGAGAGCCGTCTCGAAGTCCTGCTGCTGCAACAAGACCCAAACCAGCATATCCTGCACCGTCTCGTCCATCGGGTGTTGCTGCACTCTCTGGTACAGCAGACGCGACAAACGGGAAGCGACACGGACCGAAGCCTTGCTGCCATCCGCTTGGGACACAGCCTCCTGCCATCCCGCCCCGAAACCGACCCCATCCGAAAAACCGCCGCCGGAAACCCCGCCCGAGGCCATCGCCGCCTGCAAACAAGCATATACGTCCTCTTTCTGATCGGGATTCTTCTCCAATACCTTCAGATACTCGTCCAACATCAGCTCGTACTCCCCGGTCTTCCGATACAAATCGGCCAACTCCTGCGCATACAGATACCTTTCCGGAGAATCCGTCTTCCCCGCACCAAACAGAGAGAAATCTTCCCATTCTTCCTGCCAGGCCATTCCCGGAACCGCTTCCCCCAAACCGAATAACCGACGCAGATACAA
This sequence comes from Candidatus Pullibacteroides excrementavium, assembly GCA_017694335.1. Taxonomy (GTDB): domain Bacteria; phylum Bacteroidota; class Bacteroidia; order Bacteroidales; family P3; genus Pullibacteroides; species Pullibacteroides excrementavium. Next base: position 4,761 of record JADIMZ010000078.1, on the reverse strand, counting down.
GCGGGCTTCCGCCGCGCTTCCCGCCCTCTTCAAAAAATCCCGGTTAAGCTTATATTCGGGTGTCGAGCCTTCCGTCACCGCCCGATAGGCATCACCGACAAGCTCGCGCACATGCACATACAAGGCAATAGCCCAGTCGTAACGCCGGGTCTTTTCCACGATATCCTGCGCTATTTCCGAAAGGGAAACGGCCGAACCGCCATAAATATCCAAGCCGGACAGAAAATCCTCAAAGTTGGAACGAGCCTTTTTGGTTTCACCTGCCAGCAAGAAATTCTGCAACAAATCTATCTGCAAGAGAAGCGGTTGCGGAGCGGCTTTCATCTGACGGCGAATCAGCTTCTCTGCTTCCGGATACCGCTCCAAGGATTGGAGGCATTGCAGATAACCCTGATAGACAAAAGTCTGCGGGTCTTCCCGGTAAAGTTCCTCGTAGAGACTCAACGCCTTGTCCGCCTCCCCGTTCTGCATGTAACGCTCGGCCAGCTGCAAACGGTTCTGTTCCTGCGCAGACAAAATCCATGGGCAGAAGCCCAAAAGGCATACCAAAACCAGCCACCGCCACCAAGACGAGGAAGCCACGCCAAAACCGGAAACAGAACCTAAAGGCATAAGGTAGAAACATTCAAAAAGAGGATGTGTCAATCAAAATCTCAACACATCCTCCTATATTCGCGGGCAGGCCATCCTAAGCCTGCGCTCCAAATCCCGACAAAAATTAATCAATCATCTCAAAACCCGTGAACGGCTGCAAGGCTTTCGGAATCCGGATGCCTTCCGGGGTCTGGTGGTTCTCCAGCAAGGCCGCCACCACCCGGGGCAACGCAATCGCGCTCCCGTTGAGCGTATGCAGCAATCGGGTCTTGCCATCGGCACCCTTGTAACGCAGATGCAGGCGGTTGGCCTGGTAGGTCTCGAAATTGGACACCGAACTTACTTCCAGCCAGCGTTTCTGCGCCGCGCTGAACACCTCGAAATCGAAAGTCAAAGCCGAAGTGAAGCTGATGTCCCCCCCGCATAAGCGCACCACGTGGTAAGTCAATTCCAGTTCTTCGAGCAAGGAACCCACATGATCGCACATCTCCTGCAGCACCCGGTAGGAATCTTCCGGCTTCTCGATGCGCACGATTTCCACCTTGTCGAACTGATGCAGCCGGTTCAGACCCCTTACATCCTTGCCGTAGGACCCCGCTTCGCGCCTAAAGCAGGCCGAATAGGCGCAATGCTTCACCGGCAGGTCCTTCTCCTGCAACAAGCAGTCGCGGTAAAGGTTGGTCACCGGCACTTCGGCGGTAGGAATCAGGTAGAAATTATCCAAGCCCACGTAATACATCTGGGCATCCTTGTCGGGCAGCTGGCCGGTGCCGTAGCCGGAAGCCTCGTTGACCATCAAAGGCGGCTCTATCTCCACATAACCGGCCTTGGAAGCTCGATCCAAAAAGAAGTTGATCAAAGCCCGTTGCAGCTTGGCACCCTTGCCTTTATAGACCGGAAAACCGGCTCCGGTAATCTTGTTGCCAAGCTCGAAATCGATGATGTCGTACTTGGCAGCCAGTTCCCAATGCGGCAGCGCGTCCTGCGGCAGATGGTCGATCTCGCCCACCTGCTTTTCAATCACGTTCTCCGAAGCGTCCTTGCCTTCGGGCACTGATTCGTGGGGAGTGTTGGGAATGCTGTAGAGCAAGGTCTGGATTTCCTTTTCCAAGTCCGATACCTTGCCCGAAAGTTCCTTGTTCCGGTCCTTGTGCCGGGCGGTCTGTTCTTTCAAGGCATCGGCCTCCTCCTTCTTGCCTTGCTTGAAAAGCAGGCCGATTTCCTTGGACATCTTATTGACTTCCTGCTGGATGCTTTCCAATTCCTGCTGAGCCGAACGCTTCTCGGCATCCAAGTCTATCAGTTTACGGACATTCTCTTCGGCGGCAGCATAATGCTTCTTCTGCAACGCCTTGATCACCTGTTCGGGATTTTCCCGGATTACTTGCAGCTGCAACATCTTATTCTATTTTTAGGCAGATTCAACACAGGCTCAACCGTGAAGGATTCTTCTCTTTGTTTTTTTGACGAACCCATCGCATTTCAATAAGGTCAGCACGCACTCGCGGCCTGCCCCTATCGGCATCGCCCAATAAGGTGCGAAATTACAAAATCTTCAACGAACATCACATCTTTCGTTCCGAAAGGAACCTCTTCAGCAGGAAGGTCAAGAAATAAGGGAAGGTGTAAAACTTGCCATTGAAACCAATGTTTTTATACCCTAATTTTATGCCGTATTTCACATCCGGATACCTACCGGTCTTTAGCAGGTTGTTCAGCGATGCCGTTGCCCCGTCACTGGCCTTTACTTCCACCGGAACCAGCGAATCAGCATCCCTGACAAAAAAATCCATCTCAAGCGCCGGCCTTTCGCTACGGTAATAGAACAGCCGGTATCCCTGCTTGGCCAGCATATCTCCCACTATATTTTCGTAGATGGCCCCTTTGTACGTGCCTAAATTCTTGTTAGCTCTCAAATCTTCCTGAGCCTCCTCGTCAAGCGAGGCGATAAGAAGGCCCGTATCCTTGAAATAAATCTTATAGAGCTTGGGGTCGTAATTTCCTTTGAGCGGCAACTCCGGTTGGTTCAGACAATAGCAGATATTGATGACGTCCGCATCGGCCAGCCACTCCACGCAACCGATATAATCCCTATTTCTTGCGTTCCTGGCTATTTTGGTTATTTGGAAACGCTTGTTCTCTTTGGCCAAGAAAGTGGAAATATGGTTATACACAGCTTTGACCTTTGCTTTATCCAAACCTTCTACATATTTGGTTATATCTTCCTCATAATCATTCAGCAGCTGCTTCTGAATCCCTAAAGTGCCGCTGAAATTCTTGTTCCGGACATAGGTATCCACCACCTCCGGCATTCCTCCTATAATAACGTAATCACGAAACAGCCCCAAAAGGACATCCATTTGCAAGGTGGAAAGAGGAACAAGATCCCGCATATTCCTGTACAAGTCTTCGACAAAATCATCCGAATAACCTTTTGCCCACAAAAACTCCTCAAAATCCATGGAATACATTTCGTAATCCTCTTTATAGCCTACGCTATTCGACTCTATCTCCCTATAATTGATTCCCATCAGCGAACCGGAACAAATCACATCGAACCGCCCGTCCATTTTGAAAAACTTCAACGAGGTTGCGCAATTGGGGCAAGCCTGCAACTCGTCAAAGAAAAAGAGTGTTTCCCCTGGGATAAACCGGAATCCAGGATTCAGCAGGGAGATATTTTTGAGTATGGCATCCACCTCAAAGCCATCGTTGAAGATTTCTCGATAATTTTTCTGTTCCACAAAATTGATTTGGACAACGCTTTTATAATTCCGGCTCGCGAACCACTCCACCGAACGCGTCTTCCCCACTTGGCGTGCTCCCTTTATGACAAGGGGCTTCCTGTCGGGATTTGTCTTCCATGCCACCAAATAGGCATCCACCTTTCTTCTCAATAGTTTATCCATGCTGCAAACCATTTTTACCAGTTTGCAAATATAGCCGTTTTCACATTATCGGCCGCATTTCATCAAGTCGATTTCACATTATCCCACATTTAAACAGGCCGATTTTTCACATTATACCCACCATTTCCGATAGGATTTTCACAGTATCCGAAATTCGTCCCATCCCTATTGAACGCGAAAACAGACACTTTGTCGGAAATCGCAAAATGTTTTTCACCTATTTTGTCGGAAATCGCAAAATGTCGCCCTCCCCAAAACGAGGTATCCGCAAGGCCCAAAATCTCTATTTCTCGGTATTTCAAGAAATGCCCCTCTTTATTCTCCTAGAAAATTTCATCTACTATTAAACATGAAAAAAATCAAAACCCAGCCTCAATCGCCAAAGCAAAGGGCCGGATAAACCGGCCCCGTTGCACACAATGGTTGGTTTTGGTTGCCCCCATGGTCGTTTAACACAAATCCTTGACTTTCCCGACCGGGCGATTTCAGCTATTCCGCCCCGGCCTCATCCTCAGGCGGTATCAGATACCAAGTCTCGCCTTGCTCTTCCGACACCATTTGGACCATGCCTTTCCGGTCGGCAAAATATATTGTATCAAAATGACCGTGACGCGCCTTCGGTATCACAATCACATGCTTCAAAACCCGGTGATAAGTCTTCCCTCCCTCCGACGTCCATTCGGACAGATAATGAAAACCCGGCAAGGTTCCACTCGAATTTCCCGCTTGCAGGAACTCCAGAGAAATCTTCGTGCCAGCCATACATTCCATACGCCTTTCTCGAGATGTAGGCCTCATCGTAGTGTCTGGCAATCTATAAGACAATTCATAATTGGTACAGATATTTTCTTTGTAACAGGTTTGAGTCATGGAAAACGAAAGAGGTGAATAATAATATTCTTCGGCCTCCATGGAATCGCGCATGGCTTCCAATTCCTGGTACCCGCCCCAGCAACCCCTCTGCACAATCCTTGTTTCACACCTCCCACGAGACATTGAATAGTTTCTATAGGTCCACATTTTCTTAGATGGATAATCATAGCTCACTTCCACCGTATCTTCCCCGTTGGTAAAAGACACCGTCTTCCCCGCATAATCATAGGGGACGAACCACGGCAGTTCTTCCGGTATCCCTTGGCATTCCCAGCCGCAGGAAGTGAAGAACAATGCTGCCATGACAGGAAGCCCCGCCTTGGCCCATATCGGCAAAAAACGTTTCCTTTTCATAATTCCTCCTATTTCTCCATTACTTGCAATG
>JADIMZ010000077.1 GCA_017694335.1 Candidatus Pullibacteroides excrementavium | reverse complement strand
TCCCCCGACTTCATGTCCTTGACAACCACCTGCCCCGCCTCGTGTTCTTTCTCGCCCAATACCGCCACGAACGGGATATGCAGGTTATCGGCATACGCAAACTGCTTCTGCAGTTTGGCGGCCGAAGGATAGATTTCCACCGATATGCCCGCCTTGCGTAAGGCCGAAGCCGGGGCGAACGCCCAAGCCTGTTCTTTGGCACCGAAATTGACAAACAGCAGCTGGGTGCCGCTCATCGTGCTTTCCGGGTACAGCTCCAAGTCGTTCAACACATCATAGATGCGGTCTGCCCCGAACGAAATCCCGACACCCGATACGCCTTTCATCCCGAAAACCCCGGTCAAATCGTCGTAACGGCCGCCTCCGCAGATGCTGCCCATCGCCACATCCAAGGCCTTGACCTCGAAGATGGCCCCTGTATAATAGTTCAGTCCCCGCGCCAGGCTCAAATCCAATTCATGCGGCACGGACACTTGCATTTCTTCGAGCAGGCCGAACAAAGTATTCAGTTCGTCTACCCCTTTTAACCCGGTCGGGCTTTCTTTCAGAAAACTTTCCAGGATGGCGGTCTTTTCGGAAAACGAACCTGTCAAAGTCAGGACAGGCACCAATTTGTCAATGGCCGCTGCATCAATGCCCCGTCCTGCCAGTTCTTCCTTGACGGCCTCCAAGCCGATTTTGTCCAACTTGTCGATCGCCACCGTGATATCGGTCATCTTGTCCGCATGGCCTACCGCTTCCGCAATCCCATACAGGATCTTGCGGTTGTTGATCTTGACCATGACCCGGATCCCGAAACGGGCAAAGACTTCCTCCATCATCTGCACCAATTCGGCTTCGTGCAGCAAGGAATCCGATCCGATCACATCGGCATCGCATTGGTAAAACTCGCGGTAACGTCCCTTCTGCGGACGATCGGCCCGCCATACGGGTTGTATCTGGTAGCGTTTGAACGGGAAGCAGAGTTCATTCTGGTGCTGGACCACGAAACGGGCGAAAGGCACGGTCAGGTCGTAACGAAGCCCTTTCTCGCTGATTTTCGGCAACAAGGACCGGCTCAACGCCTCGGTATCCGCATAATGGCCTTGCCATTGGCCTTGGGCATCGATCAAGCCCGCCTTGTCGGCGAAATTACCGGAATTGAGAATCTTGAAGAGCAGCTTGTCGCCTTCTTCCCCGTATTTGCCCATCAAAGTGGACAGGTTTTCCATGGCCGGCGTTTCGATAGGCAGGTAGCCGTGCAGGCGATAGACTTCGCGTATGGTTTCAAAAATATAGTTCCTGCGCCGCATCTGCACCGGCGTGAAATCCCGGGTTCCTTTTACCGTGCTTGGTTTCATGAAATTAGCTTATTGTATCGTTTGCAAATCTGTCTTTTCGGCATCAAGGCAAGAAATTCTTGTCCCCGCAATGCCACTTTAGCCGTTTTAGTCGAACAGTTCCGGTTCAGGATGCAGCCGGAACGAATGCCGGTGGAAAGGTGTCACGCCCAATCGGGCAATCGCCTGGTAATGGTCCGCTGTCGGATAGCCTTTGTTCTTGGCCCAGCCGTAGCCCGGGTACTGCAAGTCCAGTTCTTTCATGCAATCGTCCCGGTAAGTCTTGGCCAGAATCGAAGCCGCTGCAATCGAGAGAAGCTTGCCATCCCCTTTTACGACGCAGGCATGAGGCACTTGGCTATAAGGCTTGAAGCGGTTCCCGTCCACGGTGATGAATTCCGGTTGCGGGTCCAGTTTTGCCAAAGCCAGATGCATGGCCTTGATCGAGGCGTTCAGGATGTTAATCCGGTCTATTTCTTCAGCTTCGACCCGGGCGACCCCATAGCTCAGCGCATCGTGCAGGATTTCTTCCCGCAAGGCGTAACGCGCTTTCTCGCTCAGTTTCTTGGAATCATCCAAGGCCGCATTCCGGTAATCGGCCGGAAATACGACCGCTGCCGCGAAGACCGGACCCGACAGGCATCCCCTGCCCGCTTCGTCGCATCCGGCTTCTATCCGGAAATCGGAGTATCGTGCCGCCAGCATATCGGTCCTAACGAAAACGGGAAATTACAAATCCTCGCGGCAGACCGGCATCGTCATGCAACGGCACCCTCCGCCTCCGCGTACCAGTTCGGAACTTTCCAAGGTATAGACCATCAAGCGGTTTTCGTCCTCGGTTTCCACTTTCCTCTTTCCATCCACCACGTCCCAGGCTTCCACCACTTCGAAACCGGCTTTCGACAAGGCCTCGATCGTATGCAGGTTGCGGCCGTAACCCATGATCTTGCCAGGGGCGAAGGCAAAGAAATTGGCCCCGCTATGCCATTGCTCCCGGTCGGGATACATCCCGTAATCGTCCCCGCAGAAGATGGGCTCGTAATCGTAGCCGATCTGATGCAAGGCTTCCAGCACGTTGTCGCAGACCGTTTCATGCACCACGCCGTTTTCCACTTTGAGCAAGCGGGTCGCATAGGCATTCCGGCCCAGCAGCAAGGGCTTGTACATCATGCAATGGCGGCGGCTCAGGAAGGTGAATACCATGTCCATGTGGATAAAGGATTCCGGATCATGGGGCAGTTCCTGCGTAATCACATAGAAAAGAGAGGATTCCTGACGTTTGATGTTGATGAATGCATCCACCCCGTTGCGGTTGGAACGCGCGCCTTGGCCTATCACGAACACGTTGGGCGCGGCTACCAGGAAATCGCCGCCTTCCAGACGGGTACCTGCCGGCACATTTTCCCAAGGATTGACCCACGCCTGGTTGGCAGTGAAGAACGGATGGTATTTATAGATGGTGTCGGTAATCAGGATTTCCACCGAACGGACCTTGGTGGCCATATGGGTCGGCATGGCATGCTGGTTGAAGCAGACCCCGATGTCGCGGGTGAAGTAGAGGTTGTACATCGGGTTCATGGCCGTTCCCGGCAGGCCGTCCACCAAGGATTTGCCCAATGTCTTGGCATCCAGGCTTTCCAAATGCCGCAAAGTCTCTTCCGGGACGCCTTGCCCCCGGAGCTTATCCATGATATAGGTTTTCGATTCCGGTACTTTTTCCAGTACTTCCTGGAGCAAATTGTCGATATAGAACGGCGTGCAGACGCCCGACAAAATAGCTTCCAGCTGGCGGTATTCCTTTTGCGCCGGTTTTGTGGACAATAAATCGCTATACAAGGCTTCCTTGATGGTGGCCGGGGTCATGTTTTCCAATTCCGGACCCGGCCTGTGCAGCATCACTGCCCGCAACCGGCCTATTTCGGAATTCAAATTCACCTGCAATGTCATATATATTGTTTTCTGTTACGCTCTTTATTGATATGCACTTAATATGCATTCTATGATCCGGACGTTGTCTCGATGACAAACGTGTCGGCATGTCCCGACCGAGCATCGGTTACCGTGAAAGAGGCAATGTTCCCCTTTTGGGCTGTATAGGAGTATTCCTGGATGCGGATACGGGTGGAACCGGAACCAATGGATAGCGCACTAGGCATATTCCGGTTTGTAGGGCCTTGCAGTCCAACCGACCATAAGGGGATATTTTCCATGAATTCCTGTTCCAGCAGCCATCCCAAAAGATCGATATTCAAGGTATTGACTAACGGGGCTTCTCCGTACTCTAAATGATAAGTGATATTTCCGGCGGTGATGGTTTCCATGTTCCCTTCTTTCGTCCATTGGATGTCGACATGGAAAGTGGATTGTGCAGAATCGTTGAACCATCGCTTGGTCAGACCGTTCAGGCGGGATTGGCTATCGTATGCATATTCCATCCGGAGACCGGCCACGCTATCTTCAATGGAAACGACCCGGCCATTGGCATCGAGCAAGGTGTTCAAATAATAGCCTTCCGTGCTGAGAGCGTTTCCTCCGTATTGCAGGACTTGGCGGAGAATGGCAACGGAATCGAAATCAATGTAGCTGTAGACATAGTTTTCAGAAACCCGGAAAGCATTTTCTCCGTTTGCATGGGAATTGTCCCTTTCTATGGCGACCCTTGCAACCCGGTCCATGTGGTCGTAAGCGTAGCGGTAGTCAAAAACAGATTCATTACCGGTTTGGCTTCCATCCGATTCGGAAAGGTATATACGGGTTATTTTATTGGTTCCTGTCTCATTCGATTTGTCGAACCCCTCGCATCCGGTGAATAGACAAGCCAGCAAAATCAAGCTTATTCCCAAAAAGGTTGTTTTCATACAGTTGGTTTTCGGTGGAAAACAAGCATTGGACGGGCTGTATCCGTTTTTTTTTCCATTCGAACCCTTCCGGTCCGATGGGACTGCTGCCGGATTAGACCGCACAAAAGCAAAAAGCAAAAATACAGAAAATCCAAAATATAGGCATTTTTACGATGAAAAGTGTTTTGACGTGTTTTTAATGTGTTGGTTTTTAGGTTGATGATTCTAGGTGACATTTGCGTCAGGAATCCCCCGCCCCTTCGGAGCATGGCTATTGGGTAAGGTGGATATGAATCCGATGGTCAATACGGAGACATGGATTTTCAAGCGGTTTTGAAACGGAATGGCAAAAAAATCCAAGCCGGCATGCTTTTCTTTTGCCTGCACGAAAAAAATTTTTACATTTGCGGCCGCAAAAAAAAATAAAAACGCCATGAATAATAGCGCAAGAATTGGTATTCAAGTAGGTTTGATCGCCGTTGCCATCGTTTTGGCCGTGATGATTTACCGTAGTATCATGCAACCGGTACGTTTTGACAAGGAGAAGAACGTACGTACGGCTGCGTTGGTTCAGCAAATGAAAGATATCCGGGCCGTACAGCAAGCCTACAAAGGCGCATACGGCTGCTATATCAACACGCCGGACAGCTTGATTCTGTTTTTGGAAAGCGGAATGATTCCCTACGTGAAGATGATAGGTACGGTTCCTGATACCTTGACCGAAGAGCAAGCTATCGAAATGGGGATTGTGAGCCGTGAGACTTTTACCGAAAATGCTTACGACTATCTCTTCCTCCAGGATAACAACCAGAACAAAGACAAAGGCAATGCGGCCCGTTATCAGAATAAGGCCGAATTTTTGTCAAACTTGTTCAAAGTCCCCTACAATACCAGTGGTAAAACCATTAGCATGGAAGCCGGTTATATCAACAAGAGCGGTTATAAGGTACCTGTTTTCGAAGCCAAGGTCCCGTTCGAGGATTTGTTGGAAGGGATGGACGATAACCTGCTCCGGAATGAAATCATCAATGCCGAGACTTATCACAAATACCCAGGGGTAAAAGTCGGCAGTATGGAAGAGGCCATTACCGAAGGTAATTGGGAATAGTCAGCTTATTAATACTATTGATGCCCCGTCCACTTCGGTAGACGGGGTATTTTTTAATGTTTGAATACTCGCGATAGTTATCCGGCATTTTAAAGTTATGGGAGAAATCCGTTGCATAGAACGTCAAGTGAATCCGAATCTGGCTCGTTACCGGGATTCAGACTTGCGGATTTGTGTGGCTTTGCAGCATTATGCCGTGCTTATCGGGATTGCCCAGCGGACCACTCGTCTGCCTTTGGCATTTGTTTCATACGATTTGTCCCAATCCGATGACTCTTATTTGGACTGCATACAACAGCTGATCAGACAAGAGGCTTTACTGGATGGAGAATTCAATTACGGGCAGCATACGTTCACGGTACCCGAATCCAGATCCACATTGATTCCTTCAAAATGGTACGATGCCTTGCATGCCAAGGATTATTTGAGGGCCTTGTATTCGCTTACCGGCAGAGAGTGCGTGGCCCAGGAAAATGATCCGAACACGAAAAGCCAGATACTGACGGTATTCAATAACAATTTCATCAAAGCGGCCCGGTTGCTTTTTCCCGAACCTAAAGAGTTGGGATTCCTGAGTGTTTATGCAATTTTGATTCGGGAAGTGTTCCGGGTGGCAAAAGTCTATCGCCGTTACCCGGTTCATGCGTTGCTGCATACTCGCGCTCGGGAGTTTGATCTTTGTGTCAAGAATGAAGAAGGCTTGTTGTTCATCAATACATTCCCCTTGGTCGATGCCCAAGGTTTACTGTATTATACGCTTTACGCGCTTAATCGGTTGAGACTGGACTTGGGTTCGATTGCCCTGTTCCTTTGCGGGAAATCCCCTGCTTTCAATCTGATGGACTTGCTTAGCCCTCATATCGATGCCACGACCTGGCTGCCTGTTCCGGCTCGGGCAAATATTCCCAAGGAATTGCCCTACGAAAGGTATTTCTTGTGTCTTTAATGGAAGGAATCATGCGTATCATCAGCGGACAATACAAAGGAAGGCGTTTTCAATCTCCGGGAAATCTGCCGGTTCGGCCTACTACGGATGCAGCCAAGGAGAGCTTGTTCAATATCCTTGGCAATCATCTGGAATGGGAAGAACTGGTGGTTCTGGATTTGTTTGCCGGTATAGGGAGCATTTCGTTGGAGTTCATTTCAAGGGGCGCCAAGAGCGTGCATTCGGTGGATATCCATCCCGGATGCATTTCTTTTATTCGCAGCATGGCGCAGAAATTGGATATTGACAATTTGCAGGTCTTCCGCCAGGATGCTTTTTCTTTTCTGGAGAAAAGCCGTTATCCCTATAATTTGATTTTTGCCGACCCTCCGTATCAGATGGATGACATTGTTTCTATTCCTGACAGGGTCTTGAATTCGGAATGCTTGCAATCCGGAGGGATTTTTATTCTGGAGCATTCCGGCAAGTATCATTTTGAAGAGGATTTGCGTTGCATTGAAGAAAGACGGTACGGGAAGGTGCATTTCTCCTTTTTCCGGAAAATGGATTCGTAGTGTTTTTCGTGTCGATGCCAAGCGCAAGCATGGCTGGTTTCGTCTGGAATCGGTTGGTCTAGTGTTATGGATTGATTACTGCTGTACTTTGCTTATTGGCTACATGAGGTACAGCAAGGCGATGCCGCAGACAAGGGCAATCAGGCTTTTGAGGCTTTTGAGCAGGACATATCTCCGGCGGGATTCAGCCAGCAGAAGCAAGGATGTGTGCCCGTCCTGGACAATGGCGTTCGCAAAGAACACGCCGAAAGGGATGGCCGAGGTGAAATAGAGCTGGATGAACAGGTAATGCGGGCCGGATTGCGGAATCCAGCCAATCAGGATGGCGGCCAGCAGCATGAGGCCGATATGGCTCAAGTCGGCCGATACCCACGCGCCCAGGTCGATATGATGTTGCAGGAGGGTGATCAGGTAAAGGGTGCCCAGCGTCCATAAGAAAATGGAAGGGAAATGCTTCTTCAGCAAGTGATTCCATAGATGTTCCTGCAAGAAATGCTCGTTGCTGAATATTACTAAGACCAAGGCGGTCAGGCTCAGCAGCAGGAAAAGCCCGTTCTCGAAATCCAGATGGAATCCATGGGCCGCCTCGTGTCCATGCTCATGCCCCGGAATACCGCCCAGAAGGCTGGCCATATAGAACAAGAGCAGCACAACCAGCAAGGTCCGGGCAAAGGACCAATCCTTGAGTGCCGGCCAGTACCGGTCCGTGGCCGTGGCTCGGTTTTCCTTGTGTGCATGGGGATGATGCCCGTCTCCTTCCTGGTCGGCATCGTGAAGTTCGATATGGCAGGCTTTGGAGCCTAATTGCCAGCGTTCGCCTCCTATTTTGTCAACGATCCATCCGAAAAGCATTCCCATGCCGAACAGGATAGCTTCCACTTTCAAGGTAAGCCAGGGTTCGGAGGCCAGCATCCGGAAAGCATCGTCTCCCAGGGCGGTGAACGAAGCGGTTAAGACAGCACCGAAACTCAGCATCCGATGGGCGTAGAGGCTCACGGCCATAAAGCCGCCCACGCAACCGGGAATCAGACCCAAGGCAGCGGCCATCAACAGTTGCAGCCCATGTCGGCCGGCTCCTCTGCCCTGCATTTGGGCTATCAAACCGCTATCTTTTTTGCGCCGCATCCGGTAGAGTTCCACGAACTCCATCAGCATCATGACCACCATCACGAAAAACGTGACATGCAGGGTCTCCCAAAGAGGTTCTAGATAAATATGGCTCCAACTTTCCCCATGCATGGCTGTAGTATCTTAAAAATAGCGTATTTCACTGAGGTATAAGGCGTGCGAAGGCATCGACGTGCCGGCTTTGCATCGGTCTTTGGCCTCTACGATCCGTTGCAGGTCTTCTAATGAATATCTGCCGTTCCCCACGCTTAGCAAAGTTCCGACCAAGGCCCTGACCATATTGCGCAGGAAGCGGTCGGCCGTGAACACGAACCGCCAGCGAACGAAATCTATGCGTTCCAAATCCGCCCTTTTCAGATGGCAGAAATTGGTTTTTACCTGGGTATGAAGCTTGGAGAAGGAGGTGAAGTCCCGGTAGCCGCAAAGGCTTTGCCCGGCTTGGCGTATCAGGTCCGCATCGAATGGAAAACGGCAATAATAGCTTGAATTTTCCAAAAAAGGGTCTTTTTCCGTGTGCAGGTAGTAATGGTATGTCCTCTCGGTAGCCGAAAACCGGGCATGCAAATCCGGAGCCACTTCAAAGACCGAATGCACGGCAATGGCTTTGTCGAGCAGGGCGTTGAGCTGGTAAACCCAGGAGCTCCGCGCGGCCGGTGGGATTTCCTTTTCGCAGTCGAAATGGGCGAAAAAGGAAGATGCATTGACCCCGGCATCGGTCCGGCCGCAGCCTGTGACTGCGATTTCCTGTTTCAACAACACCGACAAAGCCTCTTCCAAGCATGCCTGCACGCTGCGCCCGTTGGGCTGTTTCTGCCAGCCGCAATAAGGCGCGCCGCAATACGACAGATGGATGAAAAAACGCTGCATTCCTATCGGTTGCCTTCCTTGCTTTGCCCCGGTTTGGCAATGGCATCCCGCATCGAGGTATCGGCTTTGATGTTTTCCAAACGGTAATAATCCATGACACCCAGATTGCCTTCACGGAAAGCGGCTGCCAAGGCCAAAGGTACTTCGGCTTCGGCTTCGATTACTTTGGCGCGGGCTTCCTGTGCCTTGGCTTTCATTTCCTGTTCCAAGGCTACCGCCATGGCCCGGCGTTCTTCCGCCTTCGCCTGGGCAATGTTCTTGTCGGCATTGGCCTGGTCCATCTGCAACTGGGCACCGATGTTCTTGCCCACGTCGATATCGGCAATATCGATGGAAAGAATCTCGAAGGCAGTACCCGAATCGAGGCCTTTCCCCAATACGACACGGGAAATCGAATCCGGGTTTTCCAGAACCTGTTTGTGGCTTAAGGCTGAACCAATCGAAGTGACAATCCCCTCGCCTACACGAGCCAGCACCGTTTCTTCCCCGGCACCGCCCACCAATTGCTTGATATTGGTCCGGACAGTCACTCTCGCCTTGGCAATCAGCTGGATGCCATCCTTGGCCACGGCGGCTACCGGAGGCGTGTTGATTACTTTCGGGTTTACCGACATCTGCACGGCTTCGAATACGTTGCGTCCGGCCAGGTCGATGGCCGTAGCCGTCTTGAAATCCAGGTTCATGTTGGCTTTGTCGGCCGAAATCAAGGCTTGTACGACCAAATTCAGATGGCCTCCTGCCAGATAGTGGGCTTCCAGCTCGTTCCGGTTCAGGTTCAAGCCGGCTTTCTTGGCGGCAATCAGGTTACGGACGATGATTTGAGGGGGAACTTTCCTCCAGCGCATCAGGATGAGTTGGAGCAGCGAGATATTCACGCCCGATACCAAAGCGTTGAACCAAAGCCCTACCGGGATGAAGTAAAAGATAAGCCAGAGCAGGAAGATGCCTACTACAATGATGGCGATGATGATTCCGATTGACATATTTTCTATTTTTTTCAGTTATTCATTCTCGGAAGCAGCGCAGGCTTGCACCCAGATTTTGCTGCCTTCAATCTTGACTACTTTGACCGGGGTCTTCTGGTCTATCAGGTCCAGTACCGACTGGGCTTCATAGAAAGTCCCGTCCACCTCGATGGTCCCCATCGGGGCTAAACGGGAAACGGCAAGGCCTTTTTGCCCTACTTGGAGTTTCTCGGCTTCCACATTCACCTTCCCGTCCAGGGACGTATCCAGTTGCAGCTTTTTCCATGTCTTGCTTCGCAGTAGAAAAATTATCAAGACAATGGAAGCCGCAAGCACGCAGGAAAGCATAATCCATCCGGCCGTGTTCCCATGGGTGGCGAAAGTCTCGTACACCGAGAAGACCAAGGCTCCCAATCCGAGGATGCCGGCCACGCTGGTGCCTGGAAATACGAGGATTTCCAGCGTCAGCAAGATGAAGCCGATTATAATCAGGCAAATAATCAACGTGTAAGACATTCTACCCTTTTTATTTGTATTGAGTTTCCATTTTGTTTCCGCTTGCGTTTCTGTGTGGAAATCCTGCCCGCTCTTTTGTTGTCCATCCGGTGCGCCTACCAGCTGCCACCAGCTCCGCCTCCCCCGAAGCTGCCGCCTC
>JADIMZ010000076.1 GCA_017694335.1 Candidatus Pullibacteroides excrementavium | reverse complement strand
TTCCTCCTTTTTGGGATGTTCCAAAGCCAATAATTTCCGAGTCTTCTCGTACAACAAGCGGTTCATCCTCTCCTTGCGCCGCTTGTTCAGGTAAAGGACAAACAAAAATGCCAAACCCAAAGACAGCAAGGCCGTCAAGGACAAGAATACCGAACGCTGGTTACGGATAATCTCTCCTTTGTAGACCGAATCGTAATGAAGTTCGGCCATACGGCGTTCCTGCGCCCGTTGCAGGATCACGTAATCCAAATTCTGCTGTTCGGATCGGACGCTTTTTTCCTGCAAGGTCCGGGAAAGTTCCATATACTCCTGCACGCACTCCCGGTATCGAGCAGTATTTCCGGAAAGGGAATAGAGACCTATTTGTTCATAGCGAACCGCTTGGGTCAGTTCCAGATACTGTTTCTGCTGATAACCGGCATAAGACCGCTCGTAATAAAAGAGGGCCGAATCATAGACTTCCAAGCCTTGAAAAGCCATGGCTATATCTTGGTATACCGAGGCATAGAAAGCCACCGTATCCACCGAATTGGGTCCGCAGCACAAAGACGCTTTGGCCCAGTGCAAAGCTTCCGCATAGTCTTTCTTCTGCAAGCCGAGGAACATCCTGGCCCGGCACTGGCTGAAACAGGCCATCGGCAAAGTGTCGTAGGGTTCCGATTCCAATTTCCCAAGGCACCATTCCACGCCCGGCACGGAGGCCCCTCCCATGGCGCAAGTAAGGCGGTTTCCTATCATCAGGAGAGCTTCTTCATACTGCCCGGATTCCTCAAACATCCGGAAACTTTGTTCAGACAAATCCCAAGCCTTATCGTAATCCTGCACGGTAGCATACAACATAGCCAGGTTCGCCTGCGTATACGGATCTTCTATCCCGAATTCCATGGAAACCTCCAAAGCATCCAGAAACAAGGACAATCCTTGTGCCGTATGCCCTTTGACAAAAGCATATACACCGGCTTGGTTCACCTGATCCACCCATTCCCGGGCAGCCGATGGGTTCCCAATCTGATAACGGTTCTGCAACAAAGCCGTGAAATGCTGAAATAAAGTATCTTCCTCTCCAAGCCAGCTGAAATCCCCGGAATTGACGGAATCCTCCAACGGAAAAGGCAGAAGATCCTCGCTGCCCGCATCCAACGGCTCCATTACGCCGGAATAGCGACAGGACGGCAAAGTGGACAACCCGAACAGGACTCCTATTATATATAGGTACAAGGATACCCGGCAACATAGATTCCGGACGGAACGCTTTCCAATAAAGCTTTTGCAAATGCAAGCCCGACGTGCTTTTCCGCTCATGGCATATCAAAATTTCCGTCAGCGAAATTACAAAAAAAACGTAGTGGGATGACGCTTCTTTTCCCATTAAAGGCATTTTAGGGGCGAGCCGTGATAAGATTTATAAATGCAATCATTCTACAGCACCACAAAGGCGTTTTTTATCGGAAAAACTCTTTACGTTTGCCTCGGGACTACGGAAGAAAACAGCCCTGCCTCCCGGTGGCAAAAAACAAAAAAAACGTAGCAGTCCGGTCAGAATGCAAAGCCGTCTTGCCCCGGATTCACGTCCAGAAAACGGGACAAAACAGAGCAGGATTCTTCCCCAAACTGAAAACACAAGAAAACGCAGACTAAAGGGAAAAAGTCATCAATCAAAACTTATAACCAAAAACTTTTCATTATGGATTCAATGAAAAAAATTACCAACCTTTTGATGGCAGCGGGAATGCTTACCCTGCCATGCGCCCTTTCTTACGGGCAGAACACCACTTCCCGCTTAAGCCGAGCCGGAATGGAACAGAAGCCGATTGAAGCTGTCCAAAAGCATTCGCCTCTTCAAAAGCAGACGCATCCCCTGTTCCGCAGCGGGAACGGCCAGCAACTTCCTGCATCAAGCCTGGTCCTGACCGACATGCGGAAAGCCGACGACCCTACGAAGGCTAAAATCACCTTGAACGTGCAATGGCAATGGGAAACCGGCGGAGGATACCAGATAGTCCTGGACGCCGATGCCGATACGTACGGGTCGGTGATTCCCACGGACGGCTACATGGCGGCGGGCGATGCCGATTATTCGGAATTCGAGTACTTCCTGCCCGAAGATGCGACGGGAACCGTGGCCGACGGACACTGGATTGAAAGCGGTTCGGCCTCTATCTTGATAGAGCCTGGCGTGTACGACTACGCTGTGACCAACCCCGACCCTGCTACGCCCGCCGTCTGGATTCCCCGCGGGCCGCAGGCTATCGGAGACGATTTCGAATTTGCGGCCGGCGTGGAATACGTCTTTACCATCTGTGCCGCCCCCGTGCAGGACGAAGACGGGAACGACAGCTGCTACCTCTCCCTCATAGCGCCTGTGGACATGGAAGTTGTGGAAATCATCAGCCCGGCATCGGGTAGCGGGCTGGAACAGGAAGAGGTTACCGTGTCGGTCCGCAACAGCGGTTTGGAAGCGGTTTCTTCTTTCGTCCTCCGTTTGACTGTGGATGAAGGAACCACCGTCGAGGAAACCGTCAGCCAGGAACTGCAGGCACGAGCCAGCATGGAATACACTTTCGCGGCCAAGGCCGACCTGAGCAATCCGGGGGAACACAAAGTGAAGGTGGAAGTAGTGTCGGACGGCGATCTGGTCGCCTCCAACAACAGCCTGGAAAAGACCGTGTACAACGCCAAGCCTCTGTCCCTTCCCTACCATTGCGATTTCAACGAAGCTTCCGACATGGAAGCCTGGATTGTCATCGATGCCAATGAAGACGGCATGACTTGGGAATGGGAAGCCGCAGATCCCGATGACGAAGAGTATTACAAAGCCGAACCGGGCAACAGCGGGTCGGTCAAAATCGATTACGCGTACAGCACGCCCAAAGACGACTACCTGATTACGATGAGCCCCTTGCAGATTCCCGCCGGGGACAACCATATCAGTTTCTGGTACAGAGGCGGATGGGGAACTTGGGGCATAGAAAGCATGAAAGTCCTGTGGGGAAAAAGTTCAGACCCGGCCGAAATGGAAGTTTTGGGCGAATACATGGATTTTGTGAAAAACGAATATGAACAGGTCGCCATCAATTTCAATGTGGCAGAAGAGGGAGACTACTACTTTGCTTTCTACGCCTGCTCCCCTGCCAACCAGATGAACATCAATATCGACGAAGTCGAAGTCAAGACCGGTAAATTCGCAGGCATGCCCGACATAGCAGTAACCAAAGTGGTATTGCCCACTTCCGGTTGCGGTTTGAACGATGCGGCTATCGGTGCTGAAATCAGCAACATCGGCATGGCGGATGTGAATTCCATCACGCTTTCCTATTCCGTGGACGGGGGTACCGCCGTGGAAGAAACCTTTGCCCAGCCTTTGGCGATGGGCGAAACCAGGATTTTCACGTTCTCGCAGACCGCGGACTTTTCGACTCCTGACCATAAATACGGGGTTGTTGTAACGGCTACTCTGGGCGCGGACAGCCAAGAGGAGAATCTGGAAAACAACCAAGCCACCGATTCGGTAATGAATTTTTCTCCGGCGGAAGTGCCTTTCTACTGCGACTTCACAACGGCGGAAGGCCGCGAACAATGGACATCTTCGGTCGGCGCATGGGTATATGACGACTGGATTTGGTATGCCCTGCAATCGTTCAGCACGGATGCCTTGGTATCGCGTTGCGTGGCTTTGGAAGAAGGCAAAAACTACCGCATCTCGGTCAATTACCAAGGCGGCGCCAATTCCATGCTGGGCAATGTGACGGACGATTTCGCAGTTCTCTACGGACTTTCCGGAACATCCATGTCGGAATGGGATACGCTGAAAACCTACCGGGGCATCAATACGGAGTTCTCTTTCGTGGAAGAAAACATAGCCTTTACTTGCGAAGATGCTGGTGATTACAGCTTTGCCATCCAGCCTTTGACCAACCATGAAACGTTCTTCCTCAAATCCGTCCGGATTCAAGAAGAACAAGCGTACGATGTGCGTCTCAACTCTTTCGGCGGTTTTGCCCGGATGATGCCAGTGGATCAGACCGGCACAGAGTGGCAGGTGGAAGTGGAGGTGGAAAACCGGGGCGCCACCAAGGTAGACAGCGCTTTGGTTGTCGTTTATTCCGGCGAGCAGGAACTCGGACGGGGGAAAGTCCCTGTGGGCGAACAGAAAGCCATCGGCAAAGGATGGGTCTCCATCCAAGTCCCTGCCGGGCAAACTAACCAGGAACTCAAACTGAAAGCAGTAGCCAGCGTGGAAGGGGAAGAAGACCTGAATCCCGACAATGAAATCGAGAAGACCGTGCTTCTGATGGACGATATCATGGCCTACGACAACGTGACCGCCGACATGTACGGTTTCATGAATGCTTTCGGGGTCTATTCCGATTACACGGAATGCGGGCTTCCGTTCCGGCTGTTCAAAGCCGACACCTTGACCGCTGTTTCTTTGGGATGGGGATACTTGGAAGAAAATCAAGATATTGTCATCAGTATCTACGAATGGGATGCCGAGAACGAGATATTGGGCGATGTCATTTACCAGGCGACCCATGCCAAGGACAAGACCACGGGCCAGATCGAGCACGATATCCCCGACTTCCTGCTTGAGGCGGGAGACTACATGGTTTCGGTAAGGTGGTTCAGTTATGCCTTGGTATCGGACATGGATATGGAAGACGGCTATATCTACCAGATTGCCGACGGTGCTGTACGGCGAGAAACCGGCCTCGGCTTCCCGGCCATCCGGAGCGTGTTCGGGCATGACGGAATCATTGCCGATGTGGATGTGGCGGTGGATGCGATTTCCAAGCCTATCGAGGAAGGCGTGTTCGCGGTCAACGAATCGGTGGTCGCTACCGTGACCAACAACGGCAAGGAAAGCGTGGATGTTCCCGTGAACCTCATTGTCAACAAGGATCTGGTTTCGACACAGACGGTGACGATTCCCGGATGGTCGTCCCGCGAAGTGACTTTCTCGGCCGACCTTTCCGAACCGGGCATGGAGTACTTGCTGACTGTTTACACCAGTCTTGCAGGGGACGAAGTCCCGGCCAACGACACTGCAATCAAGATTGTCCGTTCCAATGCGTCTCCCGACCCGTACGTGATGAACTTTGAATACTGCAGCGACTTTGCCACCGGTGGTTTCAACCCGGCATGGACGACCGTGGACCGCGACGGCCAGGATGTGGGCGGATGGGCCAACTTCTCATTCCCTGGCCAGCTGGCGCCTGCCGGTTTCATCGCTTTCAATCCGAGCGCGACCAATCCTTCCATGATGGACTACTCGGACGAGGTGGCTGCCACCGTGGCTCCGCATGGTGGAAAACGTTTCGGCATGAGCCTCTTCCTGTACGAAGGCGGCACCAATGACGACTGGCTGATTTCGCCGCTGCTGCGTATGCCGGCATCGGGTGCCAAGATGGAGTTCTACGTGAAGAGCATGTTGGAAGACAACGGCAACTTGGAAAACTACAAGGTGCTGGTTTCCACCGCCGATAATAATCCTGACAGCTTCATAGCCATAGGCGATGTCCGCTATGCTCCGGCCACGGCTTGGGAAAAAGTGGAAGTGGACTTGAGCGAATACAACGGCAAAGACATTTATGTAGCCATTCAATGCACTTCCACCGACTTGCTGGCCTTCATGATCGATGATATCTCGATCCAGAAGCCGACCGCCAACGAAACCGGAGACCGGGTGGGTGCCCAGCTTTCGCTCTACCCCAACCCGGCTAACGAGATGATCCATATCCTCTCCACCGATGCCAAAATCCAGCAGGTGAGCATCTTCAACTTGTCAGGAGCTTGCCTGTACCAATCGGCCTTTGCAGCGCAACGCCAGGAATTCCATTACAACGTCTCCTCTTTGAATGCCGGGTTGTACTTTGCCCGTGTTCTGACAAACCAAGGCACTGTTGTTCTGAAATTCATGGTTCAGTAAAAGCGCATTGGTTTTGGTCCCAAGCCCCTTGTCCTTGTCCGGGACGGGGGCTTTTTATGGAAGGAACCGATGGAAGGATATTATTAAACAAGCCGGATTATGAATGTTCCCAGAAACAATTATGCGCCCATCTTTGCCACCTGCGAGATTTCCTTTGTGTTGCTGGCACTGCTGCTCTACTTTGTAGTGAAAGCCGATATGGTGCCAAGCCTGCTGATAGCCTTGGCCGGAAGCGGAGTTTTGAGTCTGCTGCACTGGATAGGACTTGCCTGGTGGAGAAAAAAGAGGAGCTTTCCGGAAAAGAAAGAGGATGAACCGGCATAATTCCTTGGATAGTCAAAGCTATGCTGGTACCTGCCTTGCTGAAGAGGGTGTTTCGGATATCCAGAACGGGTTACGAAACGCCCTCTTCTTTTTCTCGCAAGGGGGATTGGCTGGGATTGCGGGCCATTTTCCAGTATTCGGAGGGAGCCATGCCCACAATGCGCTTGAACTGCCTGAGCAAGGTGACCCGGTTGCTGAAGCCAGCCTGCATGGCCAGATAATCCATCGTGTAGGTCGCATTGGCGGGATCTTCCATCAGAAGGCAAGCCCGACGGACACGGTATTCGTTGAGCAAGGCACTGAAGGATTTGCCCAAATGATGGTTCACCACGTAAGAGAGGTACGAACTGTTGGTGCCAAGCTGCTTGGCCGCTTTCTCTATCGTGAAATCAGGCTGCAGCCAGCATTCCTCTTTTTCCAAAAGCTGCAGTATGCCCGCTATCAATTGCCGAATCCGGGTTTGGTCCAAGCGTGAATCCTGTTCTATGTTCGGAATCTTATCCGAATGAGAAACTTTCCCTGAATGCGGAGTTTCCGGATGCAATCCGGCTGTTTCTGAATGCGGGGCTTTGGAATGTCCATCGGCGGAACAGAGAGAATCCTGCAATCGAGACGGGAAGCTTGCCGTTTGACCGGAGAGGATAGCCCCGGCTTCTTTAGCCGAATCCGCCTCGTCCGGAATTCCGCTTTCTCCGGAAACCGGTAACGTGCCATGGCCGCTATTTGCATCAAGAGACATCGAATCTTCAAGCGGCATCGAATCTCCTGTTGGCAAATCCAGCCCGGAGGCAAGGGCTTTCCAGCGTTCGGTCTGCGCTTGCGAAAGGTCTAACAATTGTTTGGTCTTCTCGTACAGGAGACGGTTTGTCCTCTCCTTTTTCCGTTTGCTTTGATAGAGCAGAAATAGTAGTGCGGATACCAAGAGGAAAAGCAAGGCCGAACCAATTGCAAGCAATCGCTGCTTTTTGATAATCTGGTCTTTATACAGAACCTCGTATTGGATTTGCATCATTTTCCGGGCTTGGGCACGTTGCAAGATAACGTAGTCCAGGTTCTCGTGGCGTTCGGCTTGCGCCAAGCTGTCGCTGTAACGGGACAGTTCCATGAAGGCTTCCATCTTGTCGTAATAAGCCTGATGCTGTCCTAAACGTTTGTAGATTTCGGCTTCCTGGCGGTAGATCCGCTTCAAAGCCGGGATCCTCCTTTCTGTCAAATTGGCTTCCAAGGCTTTGTCGTAGTACCACAAGGCGGAATCGTAACGTTGCAAGCGGGCATTCATCAAGGCGATATCCTGATAGACGGAAGCCAGAAAGGCCGTGGTGTCGGTAAAACAATCGGCATAAGCGGCTTCGTTCCGGGCATGAATCAAGGCTTGGCGGTACTTTCCCCGCTTCATATCCAAGAACATCCCGGCCCGCTCCAAGCTGAACTGCACGGCAGGGATGGTATCGTATGGTGCCCGGAGCATGGCCTTAACGCACTGCCTCACTTTCGGCCACATGGTCGGCTCTGTGCCTTTTTCGAGGAGAAAAAGCCGGTTCTTTCCCTATAGGAAAAATATCTTAAACTTAAAGGCATTGAGCTTAATTCATCGGCTTTACCTTATTCCCCGCTGACAATCTCCCCGGTGGTGCGGTCCAGTTCGGAGCCATTGGCACTATGCGGCACGCTGAAGATGCCTAACATGACGATGGCGGCTGCCAGCACGACCCAGCGGGTCCAGGAACGGGTTGCAGAAGGCCCTATCGGCTTGCTGCCTTGCATGGCCGCTTGGCCGGTAGTCGATTCCAAGGGAGCAGTTTCGTCCGCCAGCTTGCCGACTTGCTTCACAACTGTTTTTCTTTTGGACATTTCCGAAACAACCGGTTCGGACATTGGCATCGCACCGCTTTCTTGCAAAGGCTTTCTCCTTGGCAAAAACGTCAATACCACCGCTATCAGGAAGGCCAAAACGGCAATCAAGGTCTTGTTGTCGGTCAAGTCCCCGCCCATCGGGAATCCTGCCCAGTAGACATCAAAGGCGTACTTCTGCACCAAGCAACCGAACACCAAGCCTCCCAAGACAAGCAAGGCCAAGGTGAACACGCTGTACCGTTTGTACAAGGGAGCGTTGAGCAATGCCGCCAGACCGGCCATCACCGCAAAGAACATGGCCAGGAACATCAACAGGATATGCGGAATCAGCACAGCAGCCGGCACAGAACCCTTGTAGCGGATAATCAAAGGAGTTTCTTGATGATAGGAAACGCCATCGGCTTCCACGTAATAAGCCAGTTTCCCCGCCATCGGCTGGCTCGGCAGGAAAGCGACCCAATAACCCTCTTCCTGGCACATAGGAAGTTCGATCCATTCCTCCCCGTCCAAAAACGGGTAATGGCGATAATGCAAACGGGCTGCATGTTTGGATTCGATACAGGAAGAATGGCATCCGGAACATGCGGAATCCGGAACCGGCAAACTTCCGCTTGTTTCCGGCTGGCAGGCATCCGCAATCCCGGTTCTTTCGTCCCCCTCGGGCCGGCTGTCCTTCAAGGACTTTGCCGGAACTGCGATCCGGGTATCCTCGCCTACCGTGCCGCTCCGGGGCAAAGAGAACGCGACCCGTTCGCCCTCTCTTTCCACAAAGCCGTCTTCCGGGTGCGTAGGCCCGGTCATTCGCTGGAAAGCCGCAAAGAACAGCGTCAGCACCACCGAAATCAATATCATCCAGGATTTTTTCATTGCATTCCCTTTAAAGAGTCAAAAAACGCTTTCTTCTACCTTTTCCTATTGCCTGCCACAGCATCCAAATCCACGGTCACCGTCTGTTTCTTCCCGGTTTCCTTGGATATGAAGCGCACTTGAATCTGCTCGCCAAAAGACAATGCGGCAAGCACGTCCATATAGTCATCCAGCGTATGCACCCGTTTCCCAGCCACTTTCAAAAGCACGTCCCCGCTGCGGATACCTGCGTTGTGCGCCGGCTTGCCTTCCACCACGATCATCGTGCGCAAACCCCGCCGGTCGGTATTGTTGATATCCGGCATCAAACCCAATGTGGCCTTGAACTGTCCCATGCCCATCATCTTGCGGTTCGACTTGCCCGAAGAGGTAAAAGTCAAGGATTCCGCCTTGCCCACTTGCTCCAGCAAGTCCCCGATGACGGACGACAGGCGCACCATCCCGTCGTAATCCAAGGTGTTCGGGTCGTCGGCCGGAGTATGATAGGTGGCGGTGGGAGGCGTGCTGAAAAAGAAAACGGGTATCTTGCGGTCGTAGAACAACGCATGATCCGAAGGCCCGTGACCGTCCGGATAGGTGGTCAGCTTCAAATCGGTCCGCTTGGCGGCTTCCTTCACCATGGATTCGGCCTCCTTGCTGGTACCCGTCCCGCAGATGCAGAAGGTATCGTCCTGCAAATGCCCTAACATGTCCAAATTGAACATGGCATCGATCTGCCGCACCGGAAAAGGCAACTGGTCCAGGAAAGCCTGAGAACCGCAAAGGCCTATTTCCTCTCCGCTGAAAGCCACGAATACCAATGTCCTTGGCAAAGGATACTGTTGGTAATAACGGACCAATTCCAATAACATGGCCACCCCGCTGGCATTGTCGTCCGCGCCGTTGTGGATGGCTCTCCCGCCGGTGTTCCGGGAGTTCCCGCCCTTGTCGCCCCAACCCAAATGGTCGTAATGGGCGCCGACCACGATATACCGCTCCCCTAACAGGGAGTCGGTGCCCGGCACCACGCCTATGACATTGCGGCTTTGTATCTGCTCACCCCAACGGGACTTGAATTCATAAGGTGCCCAGTAGTCTTTCGGGGCTTTCCCCACCGAATCCCCATGATAAGGCTTTTGTACCGGAAAAAAAGGCACCAAACGACAATGCTGAAACTCTCTTGCAATATACAAGGCAGCCGCCCGGTCTTGCGGTGAACCGGTAAAGCGGCCTTCCATGGCATCGCCTGCCAGCATCAGCACATCGTGGCGCAAGGCGTTTTTGCGGGCTTGGAAGTGGCCTGGCGTGAAATGCGGGATGTCCGGCGCCACAAGGTAACC
>JADIMZ010000075.1 GCA_017694335.1 Candidatus Pullibacteroides excrementavium | reverse complement strand
AGAGAAAGATTAGAAACGACCCATGGCAAAGAAGAAATCGGATGTCTATTACCTGGATCCGGCCTCGCTGAGCGTCAAGAAAGTGAGAGTGAGCCTGCGCCAACGCATCTTCCGTTGGCTGCGCATCCTCTTTGTAGGCGCCTTTGTCTTTGCCGTGGCGTTTTTCATCTCCACCTATTATATAGAATCGCCTCGGGAAAAACAGCTCTCCAAGGATCTTTACGTGGCCGAGACGCAATACCGTTATCTGACCCAAAGGGTGGATGAACTGGAAAAGGTCCTGGGCGACATCCAGAACCGGGACAACAACCTGTACCGCCTCATCTTCGAAGCCGAGCCCACCCATCCGCAAAATGCGCTGAACCAGAACTACCACGAATTCAGCAATAACGAAATCGCGGATGCGATCATCAGCACATCGAAAGGAATAGACCACTTGGCCAACGAGCTTTATGCCCAATCCATCTCGTTCGACCAGATTTACGAATTGGCCAAACAGAAAGACCGGCGCATGGAGTGCATCCCGGCCATCTACCCGGTAAGCAAATACATCAGCCGGATGAGCTCCGGTTTCGGTTTCCGCTTCCATCCTATCTACAAGACATTGCGGATGCATACAGGCGTGGATATCGCCGCGCCGAGAGGCACGCCGATTTACGCCACCGGGGATGGCAAGGTGACGGTAGCCGCCCGCAACGCCGCCGGATATTCCGGCTACGGTGTAGTCTGCCGGGTGGATCACGGCTTCGGCTATGAAACGCTCTATGCGCACATGGACGAGCTGGCCGTGAAGAAAGGCCAGGAAGTACACCGGGGCGACACGATCGGCTACGTAGGTACCACAGGGGCTTCGAGCGGGTACCACCTGCATTACGAAGTCTTGGTGAACGGCAAGCGGGTGAACCCGGTTTATTACTTCTTCATCGACATTTCGCCCGAAGAATTCCTCGAAATCTTCGAAAAGTCGCAAGAAGTCAACCAGAGCTTGTCGTAGCGGGTACCGGATACTTGCGGAATCTGCTTCGCAAGCCAGAAGCGGGCGGCAATCCGCCCTGTTGGTTCGAAGAAAATCAAACCGCGCCACAGTCCCGGCTTGAACAGCGGGCATGGCTGCGGGCAAAAACACCCACCATGGAAGAAGAACCGAAACGGAAAATGTTCTACACGATTGGCGAAGTAGCGGCCATGTTCCGGGTAAACACCTCGTTGATACGCTTCTGGGAACAAGAGTTCGACATCATCCAGCCTCACCGCAACAAAAAGGGCAACCGGCTCTTCACGCCAAAGGATGTGGAATACTTCCATCAGATTTACCACATGGTCAAGGAGCAAGGCTATACCTTGCAAGGTGCCAAGGAGCAGTTGAAAGCCAAACCCGTCCAAGCAGGAACAGCCAAGGCGGAAATAGCCGAAAGTTTGAGGCGCATAAAGAATAACCTCTTAGAATTAAAGGATTTATGCTAAATTTCATCCATTGGAATTTCGACCCGGTAGCTTTCACGGTCTTCGGGCTTGAGATACGTTGGTACGGAGTCATGTTCATGCTCACCTTCCTGTGCGGTTGGTGGATCCTGAACCGAATCTTCAAACGGGAGGGGCGCAATCCCGAACTGGCGGATGTACTGCTGTGGTACGTAGCTATCGCGGTCATCATCGGGGCGCGATTGGGCCACTGCCTTTTTTACGACCCGCAATATTACCTGAGCCATCCTGTCGAAATCCTGAAAATCCGGGATGGCGGGCTGGCAAGCCACGGAGCGGCCATCAGCATCCCGATCGCGCTTTGGCTCGTAGCCCGCAAATACCGGGTTTCCATCTGGTACTTGCTCGACCGCGTGGTGCTTGTCGTCGCCTTGGGCGGCCTCTTTATCCGGACAGGAAACTTATTTAATTCGGAAATCTACGGGCACGTGACTTCCCTGCCCTGGGGTTTCATCTTTGAACGAAACGGAGAAACCTTACCCAAGCATCCGACCCAGATATACGAAGCGCTCACCTACTTCGCTATCTTCCTTATTCTCTTCAGCTATTATTGGAGAAAGAAGGGAAAAATCCCCAGCGGGGAACTGTTCGGATGGTTCCTGATCCTCTGCTTCGGGATGCGGTTCCTGATTGAATTCCTGAAAGAAGTGCAGGAAGAATGGGAATCGGCCTACTTCCTGGACATGGGGCAAATTCTCAGCATCCCCTTCGTCCTTTTGGGCATCGTGGTCCTGATTCTATCCAAGAAGGGCCTCCTTGGGAAAAAAGACGCTTTGCCCGAAGCGGGAACGCCCAAACCTAAAAAAGGGGTCGCCCGAAACACAAAAAAAGCGTAACTTCGCAGAATGGAAATGGCCGGAACCGCCTCGAAAGCCATCGGAAAGACATGGGGCCAAACCATGGAACCGACACAAAAAACACTTATGCCTCCAATATATCATAAACAATCAACATCCCAAGCCATGAAAGCGCACAGCAAGACAGCTTCTCCCGATTCGAAAAGATGGCTATTGCTTTTGCTTTGCACTTTTGCATGCATCCTGCCGTCTGTTCTTCGGGGACAAGGACGCCTATATTCATCCCAATCCAAAGTAATCCAATTCTCCGGGGTCGTAGTCAACGGAGCCGACAGCAAACCGCTCCCTTTTTCAACTGTCATGATTCTGAACCATAATCGAGGTACCGTAGCCGATGCTTCGGGATTCTTTTCTTTCGTTGCCGTAGTAGGCGACACGGTGGAGTTCTCGACGGTCGGCTTCAGCCCGCGGAGGTTGATTATTCCCGATACCATACGGCATGATGCCTATTCGATTGTCATGCCGCTGGAACAAGACACCATCATGCTGATGGAAACGGTCATATACCCTTGGCCCACCAAAGAAAAATTCAGAGAGGCCTTCATAAACCTGGAACTCCCAGAGACCGAAGCCGACATCATACGCAGGAATTTCAACCTGGCTTTGGTCCGGGAACAGGCCCGGGAAGGGAAAATGGATGCCAATATGAACTACCGCAGCCTGATGCAACAGCAGACCACCCAGCTTTATTACCAGAACCAAATGGTACCCAATAACCTTCTGAATCCTTTTGCCTGGGCTCAGTTCATCAAACAATGGCGACGACGCAAAGATGCCGACAAAATCATGGAGCAGCAAAGCGAAGGATACCGTCAATACGAAAACAGTTCCTCTTACAGTGACAGTGAAGACTACCTTTACGATGAATAAACTTGAGACAATGGCTGCCGGCATGTGTCGCAAGCTTTCCGCATGGGCTGTCCTGTTTCTCGTATGCGGGCTTCTTGTTCCTATCCAGATCCAGGCGCAGGAAAAGAACGTTCAGACCGTGGATAAAGCCTGGTTGCAGGGCCGTATAACCGATGCCAGCGGTACAGGCATACCGGTTGTGGCCGTGGGCATAATAAACCTGGAAAGGCCCATCGGTACCGTAACCGACGAAAAAGGGCTCTACCGCCTGCAAGTGCCGGCCGGGTCCGTACTCGAATTGTCTTTCAGCCACACTTCCTATCATCCAATCCGAAAAGAAATCAAACTATTGCCGGGGGAAAACCGGACATTGGATGTAAAAATGCAAGAAGCGGCCATAGAGATGGATGAAGTAAAAGTCGAAGGTTCCCGGGAGCGAGGCTCGGGATACGTATCCATATCGCCGTTAGAGGTCCAGAGCCTGCCTAGCATCACCGGCGGCGTGGAAGGTCTGCTGACAGCCCTGCCTGGCGTGCACAACAACAACGAGCTGAGTTCCCAATATTCAGTCAGAGGAGGGAATTTCGATGAAAACCTTGTCTACGTGAACGGAATTGAAGTCTACCGGCCTTTCCTGACCCGTTCCGGAGAGCAAGAAGGCTTGAGCTTCATCAATCCCGACTTGGTGCAGAATCTGACATTCTCCAGCGGCGGTTTCGATGCCAAATACGGGGACAAGATGTCGTCGGTACTGGATATCCAATACAAGACACCTACCCGTTTCGCCGGATCGTTCGGCATCAACTTCATGGGCGGGCATCTTCATTTGGAAGGGGCTTCCAAGAATCAGAAATTCACCTATTTGGTTGGGCTCCGCCAACGTAATTCCCAATGGGTGCTGAAAGGATTGGACAAAAGCGGGCAATACAAACCCTCGTTTACCGATTTTCAAGCCTTGCTTAGCTATCAGATCGACGGCAAGAACAAGCTGGAACTCTTGGGGAATATAGCGCACAACCGTTACAAGTTCACCCCGCAAAGCCAAGAGACCCGTTTCGGAAGCATGGGCGATGTCAAAGCGTTCTGGGTGGACTTTGACGGTTTTGAATTGGATCGCTTCACCACCTATTTCGGGGCACTGAGCTGGACGCACCAGCAGGATTCCAAGACCCGGCATCGCGTAACTTACAGTTTCTTCAACACAGTTGAAAGCGAAAACTTTGATATTGAAGGCTTTTACCGTCTCAGTGAAATTTCCGATGACGGCCAAGGCGGCTACATGGAGGGGGAGACCTTGGGCACAGGCCACTACATGGATCATGCGCGGAACTACTTGAACGGACTGGTGACTTCGCTCGACTACCAAGGTTCGGTACAGACCCGGCCCGCTTTTGTGCAATGGGGATTCAAATACCAGTACGAGGATATCATCGACCATCTCAACGAATGGCACATGGAAGACTCGGCGGGATACAACCTTCCCATAGAACATCCCGAACCGGGCACAGCGAACCCGCCATTGACACCGCCCTCCCTGCAAGAGGTATACAAGGCGCAGCATCATACCCGTTCGCATCGTTTCAATGCGTTCGCGCAGGCACATTTCGATTTCAACAGCGGCGGAATGTACGTGTTGGATGCCGGTATCCGCTTTTCTTACTGGACTTTGAACAAGGAGTTCACCTATAGTCCTCGTATCAACTTCAATATCAACCCGCAATGGGAACGGGAAGTGCATTTCCGAATCGCGCTCGGCCATTACGCGCAACCGCCTTTCTATAAGGAACTTCGCGACATCTACGGCAAGTTGCATACGGATGTGAAAGCGCAAAAAGCCATCCATGCCGTTTTCGGATCGGATATCTACTTCCGGATTTGGGATCGTCCGTTCAAGCTGACGGCCGAAGCCTATTATAAATACTTGTACGACCTCAACCCCTACGAAATCGACAATGTGCGCATCCGCTACATGGCCAACAACAATGGAGAGGGGTATGCAGCCGGCGTTGACTTGCGCTTCGACGGGGAATTCGTGCCGGGCGTGAATTCCTGGGTCAGCCTCTCTTTCATGAATACCCGCGAGAATATCACGTATTACGATGCCGACGGAGTGGCAAGGCAGACAGGCTGGATTCCGCGTCCCACCAACCAATTGTTCTCGCTGAACCTGTATGTCCAGGACTATCTGGATTTCCTTTTCAAGGACAAGAACCTGCAAAAAGCCTTCAAGGTCTATCTGAACGCCGTTTATGCCACAGGGCTTCCCTCCGGCGACTCGGAACGCCTGGAGCACCCCGAACAGCTCGTGGGAAGAAAAACAAAACTGCCCGACTACAAACGTGTCGATCTGGGATTAGCCTTCCGGCTCAAAGGCGAAGAACGCAAATTCAAGAACCGGAAAAACCCGCTCAATTACCTGAAAGAGGCTTGGCTGACCTTGGAACTGTACAATATGTTCCAGATGCGGAACACCATTTCTTATATGTGGATTCCCACCGTGGACGGCATCAGCTACGCGGTACCCAACACCCTGACCCCTCTGCAGGTGAACTTGAAACTGGATATCACGTTCTGACAGCCTTTCTTGTATCCGGCATCGCATTGCTCTTTTTCGTAATTTTGCCCTACCTTGCCAAGAGTACAATGAGAAAAAGGCTTGCTTACATACTTGTTATCGGATTGTTGCCCTTCGGATTGCTCACATTGGATTCTTGTACTCGGATGTCAGCCAAGGAAGACAACCAAGAGATTGATTATCAATCCTTATATGAGACCCAACAAGGAACAAGTTTAGCCGATTTGGCACAAGCAGGCTGGAAACATATCTACACCTACCCGGATTCGGCCCTCGCCTACTTCAACATGGTGGCCGCCCGTTACAATCCCAGGGCATCCTCTTACGACCAATACTTTATGCATACTCTTTCAACCAGATAGGATACATCTACCTTTTTCATTATGCCAACTATCAGCAAGCCTACGAGTATCTGCTCCGCGCCCGGGATATCTGCGAGGAAATGCTGCCGGAGGTGCCTGAATGGACAAACGCACGGCAAACAGACGATAGCCGGGACAGAACCGGTAACCGCGACAAGAAGAGCCGTCCCAAAGACGAAAAAGAACGTTTTCTCCGCCTCCTGCCTGAAATCTATTTCAACATCGGCAATGTACTATGCCTCTGCGAAGACATCGCTAATGGAATGGAATACTATGAAAAGGCATTTTACGGCAGCATCGATATAAACGACCCTGTCATAACCTTGGGCGCTTTTTCCTCCTTGGCCTCCGAAGCTGTCTCTTATACACATCTCCGAGCCCACGAGACCGGAAT
>JADIMZ010000074.1 GCA_017694335.1 Candidatus Pullibacteroides excrementavium | reverse complement strand
GCCCCCGGCAACTCGCAAAACCAGCCTTGACACAGTTTAGCTTACGCCCCCATGTGATAGTCATGTAAGTCTTCTTAAGGGACGACTATCTATCAGCAAATAAAGTAAACTGTTTTTGGAATCCCATTACTACTTTAAAACAACGCTCCATAGTTTTGATCCCAATACCTGGATATGAAATAAGGGAAATCATAGACTTAAGATTATCACAACGAAGCGCGTTATCGATGATATCTATCTGTTTTTTCTGTCGAATTTGAGTCACTTCCTTTAACTCATTAAATGGAATGGAAAACCATTTTTCTTTAAATGTCTCAAATAAATCATCAGGAGCCATTGGATCGTATTCGTAAATCTCAATAGGAATATTGCATTGTGACAAATAATTAATCATAAGTGCTTGAACAGCATCTTTATCGAGCCCACCGTTGTGTGTTCCCAGCATTGGGAATGCAACGGATGTAATACCACATTTATCGTATGTGTCAACAAATTTTTTCAGTCCTTGTTCTATATACTCAATTTTGCTTGGATACTTCCAATGGAATTTTGTCGGGAAGTTCAACACCCATGGGTCGGTTTCATCACCTTTATAAAGCCACAGTTTACCAATACTGATAAGATGCCGCTTGCAATAATCGTGGTAAATGTCAAACATCTGCGGATAACGCAGTTTGTAAACCAGCGCAATGCCTTTTCCCATCACGCCCACACAATTGACCGTGTTGACAACGGTCTGTGCTTTCGTATTGAAGATGTTCCCTCTTACTATCGTTATGTTGTTCATGTCGTTTATGTTAAATGTTTTGATATACGATCCATTCTTTTGTTCTTGCTTTCGGGTCAACGAAAGAAATATTGAACGGAATGTCTGTCTTCTTCCATGCTATGCTTCCCTTTAAGCGTAGCTCATTTGTTGTGTCATAGATAACTTCGCAAGCAGACAAATCGAACTTCACTTCAGACATTTTCTCACTTGTGATGTTGAAATAGTATTCATCCTCGAAGTCAGTTGACAGACGAACGTTGTCTTCTGATGACGAAAGATAAAGTCTGCGGTTTTCTCTCTCAAAAAGATTCTCATCATCGTCTGCCACAATCTTCTCAGAAATTGGATCATCTGCAAAAATTTGTTTCAATAGCTCCGTATAAGAATTGTCGTAGCAGATAATTTGGAGAGACTTGATTTCGCTAAAGTCAAATTCCGACATAACAAGGAATTCTTGCTGAGAGTATCTCATTACTTTACTCATCTCATTCAAATGAACCTCACGATTATATTTGCCAGAACTTTTTGCTGTTATATATGCGTCTTGCATTGTGCTATACAGATATTCAAGCTCTAATGATTCTGGTTTAACAATGATTTGATACACGTTCGGGGTGTCCGACTGCATGTTCCTGTCGCTGTAATAACATTTCTCTGGAATCTTCGCCAAGACTTCATCTATGTCGAACTTGAAGAACACAGGTACAGGACATTTCGGTAGACCCAGTCCAACAGCTTTTGGATATTTGCTTTTCCATTCGCGTGTAGATTCCCATTCACCATACCGATTTTTATACCACTTTGTTCTATACTCTCCTAATTTTGAATCAGCACCCAAGGCCTCGTTATAATACTGCGTAGGAGTACAAGGACGGAAATAGAAGCGGGCGAACTTGTGTGCCTTGCTGCTGCGGAATACGACAGAACCTGCAGAGTCATATTTCAACAATCCCAATTCCTCGGCACGGTTTCGACTGAGAATCTTTCGACTGCGGATAACATCTATTGCATTGTAGAAATGCGTGAAGTGATAGATGCACGGATTACGATGATACTCCTTAATTCTGTCGGTAAATGTAACAATGCTGCGATGGTTGGCAAAGATGTTCTCAAAATCAGGAATGTCTTCTTTAAATTTTATATTCTGCATTAATTCTGACCAGAACCATTTGTCCTCGTACTTGCGAACTAGTTCCTCTGTAAACTTTATTTTCTGCGACTGAGAAACAAATCTCCAATTGAGTCGGTTGGCAAATTCCTGTAACATTTCAGTCTCAATATCCACACCAAGACGTTCATTGAAGTCATCCCATGAAATAGCTTCCTTGTATTTCTTCAAGAAATCAACTGTTGCGATAGAAAGGAGTGCAGGACAACGATTAACAAACACATTCCAGTTAATTTTATCCTTGAATGTATCAATGACATCGCCTGTAAGTTCCTTGTTTTTAGAAACTGAATTCCAGTCTATTTCATGATTATGCTCGGCAAGATAAGTCAGCAAATCAACAGACGGCACAAAGATGTCGAGAGTTGACAGGTAATGCCAATCCCAATCTTTTTCCTTGTGGCTGAGAACTACATCAAACGGCAAACCTTTGCGATGTGCAAGGAAATGCCAATTCCAAGGTTTGTCTTCGTGCTTGTCAATATATTCAAATGAAAAGTTTATGCTTTCGTTCTGCACCAAGGCATCCCAATCCCATCGCTTTTTCTTGTCGTATCGTTCAATTACTTTTTCTGTTAGTTCGATGTCTGTGCGATGCGACAACTTGCCAAAGTCCAACGAGTCGGCGAACAAGTTGAAGTAATAGTTTCTGCCTTCCAGAGCTGATATCCATGTTGCGTGTTCGGATATGTATTCCCAATCCCATTCTTTTTTCAGTAAGAACAGTTTTGGTAGTTTCAAGATGTTTGGCTGTTTTGTCAGTTTGTTGAAATCCCACTGATAACCGTCATTGTTCAGCATGTCTTCGTATATGCGCAGCCATAGACTTTGTGTTTTGTTTGCACCAGTCTTTGAGAACAGCCTGTTTGCTGCGGCAGATGCCGAGAACTCAGTCCACCGCACATTCTCTGTGTGCTGCTCAATATATTCCTTTGCAGGGAAATCAGCCAGCTCATACATGTGAGCATAATCCCAGCGATATTGTTCGTCGCTGTATTCCTCAACGAGCGAAATGAGTTCGTTTGCAGTGAACTTGCAGGTTATTACTGGCCAGATTTCTTCCGTCAGGTTCTGTCCAGAAATTACCTCGGCATAGGTTTCCAAGAAATTGTCAGCTAACAATTCTTTGCCAGTAATACGATTGGCAAAAACAGTATGATTCCACTTGTCAGCATACTTGTTTATATTCGATTGAATGTCTGCAATAGGCAGATTGGCTGTCAGATATTCCCAATCCAACATTTCATACCATGCCACTTCATCCAATGTTGTCAAGTCGACAGATTGACAAATACTTTCTGTAAATAGAGTTTTGTTCCATCCTTCTGAGTAACTATTAAGGATGTTTTCTGTAGAAAGATTTGCAATCAGTCGTTTCTGAATATCCAACGACGTAGCCAGCAATTGACCGACCATTGCTTTTGCTGACAACGAAAGGAACAGTTCATTCAACATTGCAGTATCGCAACACATGATAATTGTCGCGGCATCCACTACATCCCAATGCGAAGTGATGAAAGCGAGGTTATGGCAAATTGTTGGATTCTGTGACAACGCAATCTTATTCCATTGGAAAATCGGGTTGTTGTCAACAATTGCTAAATCTGTTACACGGCGAGAAACCCACCTGTAACCTTGTGGAGTTGTTACTTTGTCGCTGTATCTCTGGAAGAAGTCCGCATCCCAAACCAAGTTCGGGTTACACTCAAAACCTGACTGATATATAGTTGATGGCCAAGAAATCAATCCACACGATTCAAAGAAATCAATAATTTCGTCAGTCCAAACAAAACCAAGACTGTTGGCATTGAATCGCAGAGGAAGTCCTGAGGCCCGGATACTGTCTTTCAGCGGTTGCGATGTTGCATAAAGTCTGGCGAGTTCATTGTCAGCAAAAATGCGCTGCACAAGTATCTGCATATTGATATGCGAATACAAGACAGCGATATTAGAAACAATAAAGTCAATAGGATATTCAGTCACTACAAATTGCCAATCCCAACGGGCATCGGGATTTGTTACTATGTATTGACGTTGCGTGTCATCCAGTTCTTTTGTGATATCGGTAAGGTCGAACGGAATATCGCTAAGATGTTGCGTGATGAAGTCCATATCAACAATAGGTAGAACGTCATCCCAATCCCATTGGTCATCGTCTTTCCCTTCTGGGAATGAATGCTCGACGAGGAATTTCTGTATCAACTCCTTCTCTACGGGAGTGCGGGCAAACAGCGTGTATTTATCCCACGGATAATCCATTGAATGGGTGGAAATATATTGGCTGTCAAGCCTGAGTGTCAATACTCCCCAGTCCAAGTCTTGAATGTGGTCAGGGATTATATTTTTCAAGACTTCTACATCGCAATGCTTTGACAAAGAATGCCAACGATCAGCATCACATTGTGAAATTATAAGCTGAAGTAATTGTGGGTCAGTCCAAACTAATCTGGAATCTTCTATTAGTCGGTCAACCTCGATAATATCTTCAAATGGTTGCAATGCCTTGTAGTCCAGAATAATATCTGGATTGTTGACAAGGCGATAGTACAGGCCTTGTTCCACTTTACGTTCTTTTGCATCGGCATTAATTTCAAGTTCAAACAGAGCATTCAACACCGGACAGCTATTGCCTGCCGAAATGAAATTCAATGAATATTTGCCTGCTCTCTCGTAAAGTTCAATGTCCAGTTTGATTGGCTTTACACCCAAGTAATTGGTTTGCTCGGCTTTATAAACACAGATTCCTTCTGGAAATTGCAACTTCAAGTTGTTTACCAGCACATCGTCTGTCTCGCTGCTAATTACTTCACACAAACAATCTTCGTAATTGAGAGTTTTGGCATGGTCAAGCGGAAGAGACAAACCTAATTCAGAATGGAACGGATAAAGCGATACGATGCCGCCGTCAGCTGCTTTCAAATACTCAAATTCCAATGCGTTTGTTTGTGCAGTAAAGAATTTGTATTTTTCTTTGTTCTGCAAACAAACCTTGCCTAAGGTCGTCAGAGTTATGAGACCATTTTCTTTGTCAACATCTATTATTCCCCATTCTTGCACCGAATTTAGGAACTTATGGAACAGATTGTTTTCGGCCTCATCATAATACATTCCGTTTTCCGGCTGCGCATCTACATCAAAACCGAGAGTCCGTCCAAGAGCGACACATTCAAGTTGTGTGTTCTCACTTTCCAAAAGCAATTCTCCGACAAGTATGTCTAATGGCTCCAGTTTGTGGATAGTGTAGTATTCGACTGTACAAGAGCGCGTTTTTAGAAGAAGTGAACGCAATTGGCGATCTTCTTCTATAGAACGATATATCAAATTGTTGTATGTCTGATTTTCCATATTAGTCGGCTACATTAAAAAGATGCTGCAAATAAATACCATACCACAAGCCTGTTCCACAAACGTGGATTTGCTTGATATTAAATTTCTCCATAAGCAGAAGATACATCGGTAATCCCATGCGCAGGGTGAGCATATCGTCAATGGCATCGTTTGTCATTTGTTGTTCCCAACGTACTAAATCACCAACGGTGTTGAACATCTCCAGCAATTTTGCTGTGAGATTTTCTATTTTATCTGCAATTTGCTCGCAGTTGAGAATGCAATCATGTTGTTGTGCATTTTTTTCTTTCCTGTCGCATGAGTTATGGCAGAACCTACGCCGACGCAGAATGTGTCTTCGTTGGTTTTCATAGTTGTGTTCATATTCTTGGTGAACGCCACCATTCTTTCTCTTAGCGTTTGGTCGCTCTTTTTGAAAGCATCGACCAAAAGTGTAGTTGGTGGAAGGTCTTTTGTCAAAATATTGCGCAAGGCTGTTGTACCGAGGTTTATACTGTACGAACCTTCCAATTCGCCTTGATTGAACACACTGACTTCGGTAGAACCGCCACCTTGGTCAACCATTACAGAATGTCTTGACTTCTGAATATCCAACTTGTAGCGTGATGATATGCCGTAGGCAAACATTGTCGATACAGATTCCTCTTTCTTTGACAGAATGCGCACATTTATTCCAGTCTCACGACGGATGCAGTCTATTATTTCGTCACGATTCTTTGCTGTACGATAGGCAGCAGTGGCAACGGTGTAAACGACATCGACACCTTCAGAACGCATTTTCTGTTTCATCTTTCTGATTACAGGAAGAACCCTGCCCCTGAAGTATTCCATATTCATCACGTTCTGACTGTCCAATCCTTTTCCTGTTTCAGGTTTGGCAGCATCACGAATGAAATTGTTGAAATCGAATTGTGTTGCAGTCCTGATTGTTTCCTCGTTTCTGCCGATAAGCAGTTTCGCCGCTTTTGTTGACAATTCAAGGACTGCGAAATGCGGATTTTTAACGGGTTGCCCGTCTGGTGTAAGCCATGTTTCTTTTATACGCAGATTCTTGTCTGTTTCTGTGTTGATGTCACGAGTGTTTAGGTTTACAGAACGTTGTATAGGCATAGGTACTCTGATAACCTTCGCTACACGTTCTTGTTTCGGTTTGCGAACATTCCATTCTATAATCCTGCCATTAGGATTATTTTTTACCTCATCAAATACATTCTTGTAAATGGCTTGCCCTTGCGAATTGGTGTAGTTACTGAAATGTTCGCCGTTACCAACGATGATAAGCAGCCTCTTTGCTCGTGACAACGCCACGTTAAGACGATTGGGTGATTTGGCAAATCCGTATTCTTTTTGTGCCGGAAAACCTACATTTGGGAATCTGTTGTAGTCTGGTTTTTGTTCCCATTCCTGCGCAATGGAGTTGCTTCTTACCATCGAAACGATAATGATGTTGCGCTCCATTCCCTGGAATCGGTCAACAGAACTCATTTTTATACTGAGTCCTTTCTTTGTTTCCTTGTCCACGATTCCTTTCAATCGCTTCAATTGACTGCCATAGAATGTAATCAGTCCGATTTCTCGGTCTTCATTGGTGGGCAGAGACTTCTGATAATTGCGGAAACTCTCTGACTTTGAAAACTGCGATAACACCCACTCTATGGCTTCCACCTCGCCTCTATTTGCTCGTGATGTTCCGTCTCGAACTTCCGGAGAAGATGTGTTTATCCAAATAACGTGATTGTCTGGCGAAATGAGATTAGGAATATCAATGCCGTGTTCCCGGCTTTCGTTGGCTACACCACATTTTAGTCCACCGTCATCAACATAGAACTGCTCAATGACACGATTAATGTCATTGTGCATACGATACTGTGTGTCGAAAGTACCACGTAGAGATGAGTCAATTTGTCGGAAGAGTCTTTCAAAATGCGACTTCTCCAGAATGTCGAAATTCTTTCTTACATATGATTCTAATTGTTCTATCTGATCATGTTCTTCCCTGCTGTCGGCTTTCAACCTTTGCATGTGCAGTTTGAATAAGATGTCTTCCCTGTCAAGATTAGGTGGCAACTGACGATGGTCGCCAATGACCACGGCCTTCTCGCCATATACAAGAGGGAGAGACAATTCGGCTGGAGTCGCTTTGCTGGCTTCGTCTTGAATAACCGTGTTGAAACGCAAGAATGCAGGATAACCGTTTTTCTCTGTCTCGCCAAAGATTGCACGAAAACGTTTGATGAAACGAGAATCTCTGT
The DNA here is from genome assembly GCA_017694335.1 of Candidatus Pullibacteroides excrementavium. Classification (GTDB taxonomy): domain Bacteria; phylum Bacteroidota; class Bacteroidia; order Bacteroidales; family P3; genus Pullibacteroides; species Pullibacteroides excrementavium. The sequence goes on along the minus strand of JADIMZ010000074.1, from coordinate 29,039 downwards.
GTTTTCCTTGTGCTTCTGTGGCAGAGTAGTTGGTATCGGAAATAGAACTACAAGTAGCTCCTATGACATTGCAATGACTGACGTATTCCTGATATACTTCCTTTCTCCATTCGGAAGGTAAATTCGTGAGAAAATTAAACCACAAGTGCTTCAAGTCTTCTCGTTGCAAGTAAAGTTGTGAACGTTTGTAGATGTTCTTCATCCATCTGTTCAATACAAGTTCCTGCGGATTAAATGACTTGTATTCGTCTGTATCTATGGCAAAAGTATTGTCTGCTGTGTCAATATTTGACATTTCGATTCCTGCCCACTTCTTCATCTCCACTTGTGAGTACGCAAAACCTTCGGCAGAAAATTTGTCACCAGCAGCTACACGAATTGGTTTAACTATGTTGTGAAGGGAGAATTTCAGTCGGTCTAAAGCATTGTCAACAGCAAGGTTGGCTTCCGATGTAAGTAATATTCTGCTGTCTGGCTTTTGCTGTGCCAGTTGCCAAATCAGCTCGGCTATAGCTGTTGACTTACCTGTTCCAGGAGGACCTTGTACGATGGCAAGGTCTTTGGCTTCAACTGCTTTTGCTATTGCCTGAATTTGTGATTCATTGAGAGACTCATTAAGTTGGCATTTCTTTATTTGTTCGACTCGTTGTTCTATAACTTCATCTTCCAACTTCGTTGCCTTTGAAGCATCAAACAAATAGGAAGCCAGTTGAGGATTGACCAAATCTTCGGGATGCTCAGTGATTCTGTCGAACGAATCTCTAAGACGATTGACTTTTTCTATTTCACCGGTCATATCGTCCATATCTGGAATGACAGCAGTAATACAATCATTCTCGACCAGTTTTTTTATCTTATCACAATCTTGTGATAATAAATTGAATGTGACATTAGGATATTCAATTTTACTGAGTTTACCAAGTTTGTATTCGGCCTCTCCGTCCTTGGCGATGAAACTTTGTCCGTAAAGACTACCGAAGCGAAGTCCTTCTTTGTCTAACAATGTTTCGTTGTCAAAAGTCAACAGAAAGCGGTCTGCTCCATCTTGTGGATAATTGATTTCGTAAACAAATCTTGCTGGTTCATAAGCTATTTGTCCTTCATCTGTAGAATCTGGCACACCATTACAAATGCCATTTAATGCATAGCCGAGTTCTTCTTTCAAGTCTTTCAATGCAGCACGATTTTCATATGGGACAGTAACAATCATCAAATTGTTGCTGAGCTCAAAGAAATCCAACTGCGAATAGTAGTTTTGAAGTCGTGTTTTAATGATTCCTTTTGACGTTTTGTCTGCATCCTTAATCTGTATTTCAACAGTAGGATTAGAATGAACGGAAATATACATATTTCTACAAGAATCAACAAAGTCTTGCATGTTTGGATACAAATCAACGTCAGTTTCAAAATAGTAGAAATCAGGCAACTGATTATGCTGAATGACTTCTGTGCTAAAAAGCCTTCTTACCTCACTTTTGAAATTGTCAAAGTGGATTTGCGAATCTATTTGAGCAATCAATTTGTTTCCTTTAGGACTCAAACTGGCAGAACCTTTCTTAAGTGGAATTGCTAACTGCATATATTTCAACATATAGTGCTGAATATTTGTCAGTACCATCCATATAGATCGCAAACTCGTATCTTCGTCCGACATATTAGCAATATCTTTCTTAACCTGCTCAACTTGATGCTTATGTTCAATGCGCTTCCTTATTCTCATTGTCAAGCTAATCTTTCCATCAGGTTTAATTTCAGATACAGCGCATCGTATTTCATCTCCAATAGATAAAACACTGGCAACATCACCGTATTCTACTTTCGGAACAATTTGTGAAAAGTAAATAAGTCCATTTTGAGAGGGACTTATTTCTACGAAAGCACCAAAATCTTTTATATTGACAACTTTTGCTTTTTCAATTATATCACCTATTGTGTATTTCATAATTATTTTATATTATATGGTTCAAGTAAATCATCCAATTTTACATCCAATAGTTTTGCTATTTCTATAAGTTGATCAAGCGAAGGTTGAGTTTTATTAGTTGACCAACGGGATATGGTCATTTCGGACTTACCAAGTTGCTCTGCAAGCCATCTGTTTTTAATTTGTTTTTCTGCCAATACAACTCTTAGCCGATTTGGATGAAATATTTTTGTCATACAAACATACACATTTAACTTCACTGTGCAAAAATACTCATTTTACATCAATTTCCTAGTTCCCTCAGTCTATTTTTATTGCCGCTACAAATTATTTCTAAGCAAATGAAGATAATTCAATGATAATAACAAGCCTATTGGCAGAATCAAATACGCACTAAATTAATTCCGCCAACGGATTAATTTATCTGTTATGACCTCTGCGGGTAACCCGCAGAGGATGAATCATTTTCCCAACCAATCATAGTCCACGCCTGAGCCGGGAAATTCCCCGTATTGGCCGTCCGTCATCGCATACCATGTATCACGCTCCAAGTCTGAATGGCTTGGATAATAATCATCATAGTCCGCATCCGGGGCAATGTCCATGCCTTCGTTTTGTTGCTCTCCGTTTTGTGCCACATTTCCATCCTGTTGCTTCGCCCCGTCTTGGCTTCCGGTTCCATTTTGACCCTCGTCTTCATCTTGACCCCTGTAATTATCGGAACACTCAATCTGTTCGCACAGTATCTTTACGGCTCGGCCATCCTGTGCCCGGCATTCCTTCAGCTGGGCGGCAAAGACCTCGTTGTCCGTGTTCGCATTGAAATCGTCAATCAACGGAACGGATTCATCTTCCGGCTGCGCCAGCAAGAGATTACGCTTCTTCATGATGCTACGGAAAGCCAAAATGGCAGGGTCGTACTTGGGCTTGGCTGCCACTAATCCTCGCATGAGCTCGATGCCGGGATCTCCGATATGCATCTCGTTCAGCATGGCAATCATGTATATGACCTTGGCGTCGGGCTTGTTTTGGTCAAAAAGATTGGCCAAACGAATGTTCGCCAAGTCCGCCTCTTGGTAGCGCCCCAGTTTCTCAAGGCAACGGGACTGGATGAATAGTGCTTCGACGCATTGGTGTCGTTCCAGCACCTTTTGGATATAGCATAAGGCTTCTTCCGTTAGACCTGCGTAGAGATCCAGCAAGGCTACTAAGAAATGCGAACTCCAGTGGCCGTTCTGTTTTAGGTGTTCAGGCGCAGGCTGGACGCGGCCGAACAGATGCTCGTCGCAAATCACCGTGTCAAGGAAGCGTTTGGATTGCTGTATGGCTTCCTTGACGTGTCCTAAACAGGCTTTCTTTTCAATCAGGTACAGGTATTCCTGCGCGGCTTGGTCGTAGTCGTCCTTTTTCAAAGCTTGGTAAACGGCTTTCCCCGACTCCAGTTCATTGCTGATGCGTTTCTCGTCGTTGAAATGGCTGGCGAAGGAGAGGACTTCCTGGCTGGTCCGGATTTGTTTCGGGGTGATGGCTTTGGTGAGGAACAATCCCTCTATCGAACGCACCCGGCTAAGAGCTACGTACAATTGTCCTGGCGCGAACATCATTCGGCTCAAATCAATGGAGACTCTGTCGAAAGTCGTACCTTGGCTTTTGTGCACGGTGATGGCCCAGGCGAGTTTCAATGGGTATTGTGTGAAGGTGCCAGTCGCTTCTTTTTTCAGTTGCTTTGCTTCGCGGTCGTATTCATAACGGTACGATTCCCATGTGCAAAGAGGCACTGTGTAGGTTTCGCCTTGGTCTACAGTTACTTGGATTTCGTCTTCGGATAGCTTGGCTACCTTGCCTAAGGTTCCGTTGACCCATCGCCTTTGCGAGTCGTTCCGGGTGAACATCACTTGGGCGCCCACTTTCAGGTTAAGCGTTTGTTCTACGGGGAGTTTTCCTTCGAATTCACCATTTATCGTGCCTTCGTAGGCATATTCCTGAGAATCAATTTCGGAAAGTCGCTTTTTGTTGATGTTGTCAGCTACCTTGTTGATGGGCGCGAGTCGGATGACCATTCCGTCTTGGGCGCTGGGAGCGCAGACACGGCTATTCAAGAGTTCAAGGTCTTTATCGTTCACTTGGTTGCAGCGCACGTGGTCCAAGGTTGACAGGAACATTTTGTCTTCTTGCCGGTAGACTTTCTGGAATTCGATGGTTACCATGTCTATCTGGCGTAAGACATGCGCTTGGTAGAAAAAGTAGCTATCCGAATTGTAAAGGTCTCGCAACAAGTCTTTTTCTTCCTGACGATGCACAATGGGTGGCAATTGGAACAGGTCGCCGATGAAGACTACCTGTTTCCCGCCAAAAGGATATGGGCTTCTCAAGACCCGGCGCATGGTTCGGTCAATGGCATCTACGATGTCGCAACGTACCATCGAGGCTTCATCGATAAGGAGGGTGTCGGCATGGGATAAGACTTCGCGGTTGGCTTCGTTCATGGAGCCGATGGTCTTGGCATCGCATACGCCCAAGGGGAGACCGAAGAAGGAATGGAGGGTCATGCCTCCGGCCAGGATAGCGGCAACGCCGGTCGGAGCCAAGGTGATGAATTGTTTGGGGCAGATTTCCTGGACCTTGTGCAGGAAGGTGGTTTTCCCCGTTCCGGCGCGGCCGGTCAGGAAGAAACAACTGTTGGTGTTGGCAATCAGGTCGTAGGCTAATCTCTGTTGCTTGTTCTGGGGGTCTATGCTGTTTGTTTTCATTGGGCTAATTGTTTGTTAGGGGTTATGGAAGGAAGTATTTGCATGAGTTGGGCGTTGTAGTCCGAATCCAGGAAACTTTTATAACAGTTTCCCACGAGGGATTGAGCATTTTCTTCCACTTGTTTCTCCGGCACGGAGAGGCCATGCATTTTGAGCGTGGCTGTTAAATAGTTTTTTACCATCTCTTCGGATTCCTTTTTCACGAATTCTTCCTTCCGGAATTGTTTCTCGTAATCTTTTTTTTGGATGAGCTCCAATTTTCTGCCATTGAAGGCATAGAGTTCGATGCCGTCAATATAAGTCCAATTATGATACAATCCAACTTTTTCAACAATCACGATGCGGTCGCAAAACCGGATTCCTCTATAGTAATAGTTCCCTGTTTCGCTTTCGTATTCATCGCAGATGAACATCTTTTGAGCTGTATCCCAAGTAGGGACTTTTGTACGAGGATTCCCGTATACGGGAAGAATGTCGTTAATGAAATTCTGGTTGAGTATGTTGCTTAAGTTTGCCATTTTTTGAATTTTATGGTTTATAAATTCTTTATGCTAATTGTTTTTGCATGGTTTCTTCTACCATGTTTCTTGAATAGTCAAGGATTGTCCGGTCGTCGATATGCGTGCCGAGCATCTTTGCCTGGCTGGCAATGTAATCTTTTAACATATTGATGCTTTGTTCTTTGGCAAATGATTCGGAAAAACATCTCCATTCGGCGCCGCCCCATTTCTTTTGGGCGATGATTTTGGCTTTTTGGCCATCCCAGCAGAAGAGGGTGATGCCGTTCAGGAATGTATGGAAATACCCTTCTCCAATGTCGTAGAATATGGCTAAACGTTTGGACATCCGGATAGCGCGGAAATAGGTATTGCCGGCTTGGCTGGTATATCCCATCGTTAGATAGATGTTCTTTTCCGGATTGTAGGTAAGGCTGCTTCCGGAAAGGGCAGGGAGGGCTTTTGCTGCCACGAGTTGCATGGAATTTGATGTTGTGGAAAGCATGATATTTTTTTTTATTTATTATCTGTCTTGTTAGCTCGCCATCATTTTTGCGATTCTATTCCTTTATAACAAGGCTGGGCAAAAGGTAACCTTCTTGCCTGCTCAATATTAGGTTTAATGCATGGTGATTTGATTAATGCGGTTGTCTTGGCTTGCATGTGGTTTGTATGAAAAATGTTTGTATGCATTTATCGCAAGGCCGGGCAAAAGGTAACCTTCTTGCCTGCTCAATATTAGGTTTAATGCATGGTGATTTGATTAATGCGATTGCCTTGGCTTGCATGTGGTTCGTATAAAAAATGTTTATATACATTTATCGCAAGGCCGGGCAAAAGGTAACTTGCAAGTTCAATACTAGTTTTGATGGAGATGGATTTGATTAATGCGGTATCCTTGTATTGGGTTGTATGAAAAAATATCTCTATAATTTGTATTTTCGCCTGAAAAGGAGGAAAAGCTTATGAGTAAGATGGATTATAAGGCTTTAGTCCACAAGTGCGGGCTCTTATAATGAAGCTGTGGCTAATTTCTATGAAATGTTTCAATTGCATATTGAAACTTGCGTGGATGCGGGTACTTTGCAGGAAGATTTGCTCTCACACAGATGGAAATTTAGAAAAGGAAATATCGGGCCCCGCTTTTTAGGACTTGGCAAGCAAGCGTTTCTTGATCTGCTGAATCATTGTGACGGGTTTCTTCCTATCCCCCTCGCCGGGTTCCCTGCCACCGTCGAGTCGTCCGGGATATCCTTGGTGACCACGCTGCCGGCCCCGATGATGCAGCGCTTGCCAATCGTGACTCCGGGGCAGACGATGACCCCGCCGCCCAGCCAGCTGTCTTCGCCGATGCGGATGCTGTGGCTGGCTTCGATGGGCTTTCTGCGTTCTATGTGATCAAACGGATGTTGAGGCGTGAGCAGCTGGACCTTGGGACCAATCAGCACATGGTCTTCAATGTAGATGTCGGCCCCGTCCAGGAACACGCAATCGAAGTTGATGAAGACGCCTTTGCCGATGTGGAGGTGGCAGCCGTAATCGCAATAGAAAGGCGGCGCTATGAAGCTTCCTTCACCTAAATCAGGCACCAATTCGTGCAGCAGCGAATCGTAGCCCGGCCCGTGCAGGTAGCAAGCGTTGAATTTGGGTAGCAGGGATTTGGCCCGGTGCAGCAAAGCCTGCAATTCCGGATCTTGGATGTCGGCCATCAGCCCGTTGCGGAGTTTCTCTCGTTCGGTCATAGTCATATAATGAGGTTTCTTAATCCAAAACCACCGCGGGCGAACCTTTCTTGACCGAACCCACGATAGCCGCGTCCGGGAAATCCCCCCGCCGCAGTTCTGCCACGATGGCTTCCGCCACATCCGGTTTCACGCACATCAGCAGGCCTCCCGAAGTTTGGGCATCGCAGCAGAGCATCTTGCGTTCCACCGCCAGCCCCTCGGCCACCTGCAATCCGGGACGGGCAAAATCCAGGTTCTTGAACGCCGCCCCCGGCACGCAGCCCGCCTCCAACAGCTCCATGACACCCGGAGTCACCGGAAGATCAGCCGTATGGAGATGCAGTTGGCAGCCCGAAGCCATCGCCATCTTGTACGCATGGCCCGCCAGTCCGAAGCCCGTCACGTCCGTGGCGCAACGCACTTGGTATTTCCGCATCAGTTCCGCCCCCTGACGGTTCAGTTTCTGCATCTGCGCCAAGGCTTTCTGGTAGCTCGATTCCTCGGCCATCCCCAAACGGTGCGCCGCAATCAGCACCCCGCAGCCCAATGCCTTGGTCAGTATCAGCACATCCCCATCCTGCGCCGCATTGTTGGTGGCCAGAGCCTTCGGGTTCACCGTCCCGACCACCGCCAAACCGTATTTAGGCACTTCATCCACAATGGTATGCCCGCCCATCGTGAACGCCCCCGCTTCGTTGACCATTTCCTGCCCCCCTGACAAAATGTCGTGCAAGACCTCCAAAGGGATGCCTTCGGCAGGGAACAAAGTCAGGTTCAGTGTCAGCAAAGGCGTTCCCCCCATCGCGTACACATCGCTCAGCGCGTTGCAGGCCGCAATCCGGCCAAAGGTCCGCGCATCCGAACAGAGGGGAGGAAAGAAGTCGGTGGTCACTATCAAGGCTAAGTCGTCCTGAATCTGATAGACCCCGGCATCGTCATGGGTCTCGATGTCCACCAAGATATGGTCGTTCTTGGGCAGAGGAATGTCCTTTAGCAAATCGCTCAACAGGCCGGCCGGCAATTTGGCCGAACAACCGCCTGTTTGCGTGGTCGATAACAAATCGAACTTCATTTTTCCTGTGTTTTATTCATCCTCGATCCGGAATCCGATGTCGGCCTCGGTCCAAAGCCTTCTCAGCAAAGCCTCGTCCGAAGCCCCGAATACCAGTTTCATTCCGCAAGGCGATTCCGGCGGGCCGAGCACCGTTTTCAATTGGCAGGCAACGCCTTGGCGCAGCGCGATTTCTTCGGCCCGCATCAGGAAACGTACCCCGTCGAACAAAGCTTTCCGGTCCATCGCGTTTTCTTTGGCTGCTTTGTTCATGAAATCAAGGATATACCACTTTAGGCATCGTCGAAAGCAGGCTCGCGATATGGTACATATTGCTGATGCTGCCCGCTTTCAGCTGGCCGCTCACCTTGTAGTATTCGGTGCAAGTGCCGCAGACAATGATTTTCACTCCTTTGGATTCCAGTTTTTGCAGAGATTCCAGAACCGGCGAACCTTCGATGGCCAATTTCACCCCTTCGTTATACAGGCATATGACTTGCGGAAGATAATCCAATTCCGGTAATACGTTGACGTAGGATTTCATCAAGAGAGTTCCCAAGGCCTCTTCGCCTTGTCCCATATGCAAAGATTTGATAACCACCATATAGGGCAGGGGCGTATTCAGGTGCGCCGTTATATTGATTCCAGGCATTCCGTTGTTTCTCGTTTCGGGCATGGCTTGTGCTTTCGCAGCGGCCGCGTTTTTTGTCCCGTTTTCCGCCGTATCCCCCGTGCCGTTTCCCGGTTCGGCTGCTTCCGGATTGACCGAGCAAAAGTTCTCGGCCACAACACCTTCCTTCTTCTTTTCCGGTACAGTGAACGCTAAGATCCATTCCTCGTCCACTCTTGTTTCCTTGTAGGCGATGCCCAATTCCTTCAGGTAGTTCTTCAGGTTGCCGAACGGAATCTCCCCGTTGCCGACGATTTGCAAGGTGGAACCCGCTTCGGCCTTGTCCAAGGCTTGTTTGGTCTTGATCAGCGGAGCCGGACACGCCAGCCCCCGTACATCAATGGTTGCCATGATTTTATAGTCTTTTATATGATTCTTCCTTGATTTCTTCTGCCATTTGCTTCGGCACGCCCAGCCCTTGGTAGCGGAACAAGACCGGGCCTTTCCTTTTTTGCAGGGCGTACTGGTAGGTTTTGTCGTAATAGTCCATGGCCAGTGCGATAGCCGTCTTCAAATCCCCGTTTTCTATGGCTGAAATCCCCTTTTGAGCCACATCCAGGCCTATCCGGCGTTTGATTTTTTCAAAGCTGTCTTCCAGCAGCTTGCTTGGCATCGACCCGTATTCGGTCATGGCCCGTTGCAGCCGGGATTCTTTCGGGATGATGAGGTGTATCATGGGGGAAGCATCCAGTAAATCATAGAATTCGCGCGGCATCGTCACTTTGCCGATATTGAGGCTTTCCCCTTCGCACCAGACAATCCGCGTCGGGTCCATTTTTTCCAATTCAAAATGCAGAAGGTTGGAGAACTGTTCGTTGTTGGGCTGTTCGCCTTGGCCGAGCCCGCCGAAAGCCGAGCCTTTGTGCCGAGCCATGCCTTCCAAGTCCAATACCTGTTCCCCTTGTTGCGCCAAAGTCTTTAGTATCTCGGTTTTGCCGCAGAGGGTAGGGCCTCCCAGCACCACAAACCGCCATCCCAAGTCCAGCAAGTCCGAGAAAGACCGCCGGTATCCTTTGTAACCGCCTGGATAAACTTCCAAATCCACGTTTTCCAGCCGTAGCAGCCAGGCCACGCTCGCGCTCCGCATTCCGCCCCGCCAGCAGTAGACCATCAGTTTCCCTTTCCGGCTCAGGGCTTTGCCTTGGCGCAGCATCCGGCTCAGTCTCGGCCCCACGATTTCCAATCCTCGTTCAATGGCCGCGAATTTGCCGCTTTTGGCATAAATCGTGCCTACTTCGGCCCTTTCCTCGTTGCTGAATAGCGGCAGGCTGTATGCTCCCGGCACATGGCCTTGCTGGTATTCGGCCGGACTCCGTACATCCACCCAGACGTAATCTTCGGTACGGATGATTTTCGTTTTCTTTTCTTCAGGCGTATCCATAGGCAACTCCATGGTTTAGTGCGGATTTTCCTTTCTGGCGGCATCCCGGTTTTTGTTGCATCCCGGCCTCGGCCTTTGTTGCAGCTCGGTCTGTGCGGCATCCCGGTTCCCTTTTGCCGGTGGGGAGGGAAAGGGGGGCCGTCTAAACGCTACGAATAGGCAATAATTCTCTGATAGAAACAGACAATGCTCTCTATAAGAACGGATTATTGTATTTCTCGTAGCCAATCGAGGTTCTTCCTCCATGCCCCGGACGTACCGTATAGTCATCTTCCAGCATGAAAAGCCGTTCGGCAATGCTTTTCCGCAGCATATCCAAGTCTCCTGTAGGAAAATCCGTCCGCCCGATGCTGCCGTGGAAAAGCACATCGCCCGAGAAAACCGTCTTCTGATCCGGCCATACGTAGCAGACGCTTCCTTCGCAATGGCCTGGCGTATAGCGGGTTTCCAAAAGCGTTCCGCCAAAACGGACGCATTCCTTGTCTTTCAATGCCTTCAGCTCCTTGGGTACTTCCGCCACCGGCAAGCCGAACGCGCTCATGCTTTTGATAGCGCCTTCCACCATCGGCACCGCTTTTTCGTGGAGTTCCAGCGGAAGCCCGTAATGCTGGCAGACCCGTGCTGCTCCCATGATGTGGTCGAAGTGCGGATGTGTCAGCAGGATATGTTCGATTTTTATCTGCTCTTTTTCCGTCAGCGAAAACAGGTTCTCGAATTCAAAGTCCTCGCAGCATCCCGGGTCGATGATGGCTCCTGCGCCCCCTCGTTGGTAAAGCACATAAAGGTTCATCTGTATCGGGTTGACCGGCATGCATTTCACAAACCATTCATTCTGATTGTTTTCCATTCTTTTTTTATTTTTTTGAACCAATCGCCGCAGATGGGCGCGATGGTTACTCTATTACGGTGTTTATTGTCTTCAGTCGCTTTGTTCGTATCCTGCAGGCGGATTGTCCATTACACGCCGCCATGTTCATTCGTGAGCCACGATTCATAAATGAGCCACGACTTGTTTGAAAGGACTGTTTATTTAAAAGGACTATTGGGTTCCTTGGCCATATACGCATACGACACATCTTCCGTCAATTTCGGCCAGAATTTGCCCACGAACACCGTCAGCCTGCCCAAGGGCGTCAGAATCAGCGAGCGTTTGCGGTGTTCCATCCCGTTGGCAATCAGATGCGCCACTTTTTCGGCGGTCATCATCTTGCTTTCGTCCCGCGGTGTCTCGCCCTGAGGCTTGCCGTCCTTGTCCAAGGCCACCGCCCGGATATTCGAGGAGGTGAAGCCCGGGCAGGCAATCATCACGTGCAGCCCTTTCTTCTTGTTCTCGATGCGGATAGTCTTCAGCAAAGCCTGTATCGCGGCTTTCGATGCCGAATAGGCCGCCCGTCCCGGCAGGCTTTGGTATCCGGCAATCGAAGAGATGCCTACCAGCGAGCCTTTGGTTTTGAGCAAATGCTCGATAGCGTAGTAAGAACAATAGGTCGTGCCCCAGAAGTTGACATCCATCAAGCGGCGGAGCACGTCTAATTTGCATTCCGAGAACAAGCCCCGCATCGAGATGCCGGCATTGTTGACCAAGGCGTCGATCCGCCCGAACTTGGCTATGGTCTGTTCCACCCAGTTCTTGCAGTCTTCTTCCCGGCTCACGTCGGTCTTGACCACCAAGCAGCGTTGGTTCACTTCTTCGGGTGTGAGCGCTTGTTGCAAGTATTCGGTAATCATGTAATCTCTCCTGGCCGAGAGCGATACGTTGTAGCCTCGCTGCAGGAGTTCCAAAGCCAGTGCTTTGCCAATGCCGGAGGATGCGCCGGAGACCATGGCGGTTTTGCCGTTCAGTGTGTGGTGCATAATGATTGCAAATCTACAAATTGGTGAAAGCCAGGGTGGCATCCTGTTTCCCGTCGCTTTCGGGGCTGATGCCAGGTGGAGGCTTTCAACAAAGCGCTGCGAAGTTAGTGAATTTCGTTAAATTTGCAGTTTGCTAGCGCAAACTGCGACATCCGGCATCGCCTCGGCATAGCTCAAGCGAGGCGCGTGCTTGGCTCTGCGCTCGGCTCGCACGGATGGTGCAGCCGTCCTACGCGCGGAAGTCCGCCGCACTTGCTAGCGCAAACTGCGACATCCGGCATCGCCTCGGCATGCCATAATAATAGACAACGCTACCGTTATGAAACATATCAAGTTCCGCCTTATCCTGATGAACTTCTTCCAGTTCGCCGTCTGGGGCGCCTATCTGACCTCGATGGGGACTTATTTGGGCAAAATCGGCCTGGGAGAAAAAATCGGTCTTTTCTACGCCATGCAAGGGATTGTATCCCTGTTCATGCCCGCCGTCATCGGCATCGTGGCCGACCGCTGGATTCCCGCCCAACGCCTCTTGGGCTATTGCCATCTGCTGGCGGCCGCTTTCATGGCCGCTGCCGGCATCTATTGCGTGGGGGCGGAACCCGTTACATTCTCCTGGCTGTTCACATTCTATTCCCTCAGCGTGGCCTTTTATATGCCCACTTTGGCGCTTTCCAATTCGGTGGCATACAATGCATTGGATAAAGCGGGGCTGGACACGGTCAAGGATTTTCCGCCCATCCGGGTTTTCGGGACGATAGGTTTTATCTGCTCGATGTGGATTGTGGATCTCCTTGGTTTTCAAGATACGCACTTCCAGTTCTTTGTCTGTGCCGCTTGGGGGCTTCTGTTAGCCGTTTATGCCCATACCTTGCCGGCCTGCCCGGTTAGTCGAGGCTCGGGTCAGAAGAAAACCTTGGCCGAAGCCATGGGTTTGAAAGCCTTTCTCCTGTTCAAGCAGAAAAAAATGGCGCTTTTCTTCATCTTTTCCATGCTCCTTGGCGTTTCCCTCCAGATTACCAACGGTTTCGCCAATCCGTTCATCAGCAGTTTCGCCACTATTCCCCAATATGCCGATACCTTCGGCGTGCAACATGCCAATCTTCTGATTTCGCTTTCCCAGATTAGCGAGACCTGCTGCATTCTGCTGATTCCGTTCTTCCTCAGCCGTTTCGGCATCAAGAAGGTGATGCTGATTGCCATGTTCGCCTGGGTGTTCCGTTTCGGGCTGTTCGGCTTGGGCAATCCCGGCAGCGGGGTCTGGATGTTCGTGCTTTCGATGATTGTCTATGGGGTGGCGTTCGACTTCTTCAATATCTCCGGCTCCCTTTTCGTGGACAAGGAAACCGATATCTCGATCCGGTCCAGTGCGCAAGGGTTGTTTGTGTTGATGACCAATGGTTTCGGGGCTACTATCGGCACGCTTTCGGCGCAGGCGGTCGTGAACCGTTTTGTGGATTTCAACAGCACGGCGCCTCAGGTAGAAGGCTGGAGCCATGCTTGGTTCGTCTTTGCCGCCTACGCCTTGGTGGTCGCCCTCCTTTTCATGCTTGTTTTCCGGTACAAGGAGGAAATGGGCGACAAGGCGCATCAGCTCAAGAACCGGTAGAAACCGCATATATTATTGTCATTGGCAATGAAATGGATTGATACCCATACCCATATCTATGAACCGGCGGAGGGGCAGGGCGATGCCGACAGCTGCGTGCGGCGAGCCTTGGAGGCCGGTGTCTTCAAGCAAATCTTGGGTGGCGTGGATTTGTCCACGATCCGGCCCATCCGGGAAATCTGCGAACGCTATCCGGGTCAGCTGTATCCCACCATCGGCCTGCATCCCACCGAAGTGAAAGAAGACTACGTCTCGGTTTTGGACAAAGTCTATTCGGAACTCTCCGCTTGGAATGCTGTTGCGATGCCGGTTTCGACCCAATCCCGCCCCGTTCGAGGCACAGCTGCGGTACAGCCTGAGTCCCAGTCCGGCTTCGCGCGGTTTGCAGAGATGGCGGCAATCGACTCTCAATCCGTGACAGGCTCCGTTTCAGACGCATCGACTCTTGTCCAGTCCTCATCTTCTACCCCCCAGGCCTCGCCAGGAGGATTCCGTTACGTGGCCGTGGGCGAAATCGGCATGGACCTTTATTGGGACAAGACCTATGCCCGTCAGCAGGAGGATGCTTTCCGGATCCAGCTCGAATGGGCCAAATCCTTGGACTTGCCCGTGGTCCTCCATGTGCGCAACGCCTTTGAGGAAGCCTGGCATGTCCTGTCCAAAGCGCAGGATGGCTGTCTGAAAGGCGTGTTCCATTGTTATAGCGGCAGCTTGGAACAGTCCAGGCGCGTCCTCGATTTGGGTTTCCTCTTCGGCATCGGAGGTGTCCTGACCTTCAAGAACGCCAAGCTCCCCGAAATCGTGCGCCAGCTGCCTTTGGAATCGCTGCTGCTGGAAACGGATGCCCCGTATCTGGCCCCCGTCCCTTATCGAGGCAAGCCCAACGAAGGTGCTTACATTCCATTGATAGGCGGAAAATTAGCCGAATGCCTCGCTTTGCCGGTCGAGGCCGTGGCCGAGGCCACTACCGTCAATGCCCTGCGCCTGTTCCGGATTACGGACTGAATCCTGTTTCGCGCTGAATCCTGTCTCTGTTGGAACCGATTGCATCTTGGCTCCAGCCAGGATGTGGCATGATTTTCGGCTTGCACTATGGTTTGCGCTATAGCTGCGCTATGAATCTGCATGAGACCGCTTGGCTCTTGGCTTCGGCCGGGGACGAATATTTTTTTTACATTTGCCATTTGGTTAAAGACAATACCCTAAAGAAAGAAACATGAAAAAGATAGTAGTGAGCGGCATCCGCCCCACAGGGAACTTGCATCTTGGGAACTATTTCGGTGCTTTGCGCAACTTCATCCGGATGCAGGACGAATACAATTGCTATTTCTTCATTGCCGACTACCATAGCCTTACGACCCATCCCCATCCCGATCATCTGCGCCAGAATGTCAAACAGATACTGGCTTCCTATATCGCTTGCGGCATGGATCCCGAAAAAGTGGCCATTTACGCCCAGAGTGACCTTCCCGAAACCGCCGAGCTTTATATGTTCTTCAATATGAACGTGTACCTTGGTGAATTGATGCGTTGCACTTCTTTCAAGGAAAAAGCCAAGCAATACTGGGATCAGCTCAAGCAGGAACTGATGGAAGACATGGCGGCTAGCGACAATCCGGGCGAGCTCAAGCCGGAAAAAGAGAGCAACAAGGTGCATGTGAGTGCCGGCCTCTTGACCTATCCCACCTTGATGGCGGCCGACATCCTGATTCACAAGGCCGATTTCGTGCCGGTAGGCAAGGACCAAGAGCAGCATCTGGAGATGACGCGGACCTTCGCCCACCGTTTCAACCGTATTTACGGGGTGGATTACTTCGGTCAGCCTCAAGCGTTCAACTTCGGGAGCAACCTGGTCAAGATTCCGGGGCTGGACGGCAGCGGCAAGATGGGCAAGTCCGAAAGCGGCAACAACGCCATTTTCCTGACCGACGACGATGCCACGATTCGCAAGAAGATCATGCGGGCCACCACCGATTCCGGCCCGGTTGAAATGAACCAGCAGAAGCCAGAGGTGATTGCCAACCTTTTCCAGTTGGTCAAGGTGCTTTGCAGCGAGGATACCTACAAGAGTTTCGATGAGGCCTATAATAATTGCACGATCCGTTACGGGGATTTGAAGAAGCAGCTGGCGGAAGATACCATCAAGTTCGTGGCACCTTTCCGTGAACGCATACAGGAAATCCTGGCGGACGATGCCTATCTGGAAAAAGTCCGTCGTGTCGGTGCGGAAAAAGCCCGTGAGAGTGCCTCCAAGACGGTGAGGGAAGTGCGGAATATCATAGGATTTTAATTGATGGCATACCTTATAACAAAGAAGACGGCTGAACGCGCGGTGCTGGTCGGCATCGCCACCGGCATGGTCAGCGTGGAGAAGGAATCGGAGTATCTGGACGAGCTGGCTTTTCTGGCTGATACCGCCGGGGCGGTGGTCGAGAAGCGTTTTATCCAGAAATTGGATTTGCCCAACGGCAAATATTATATAGGATCCGGCAAGCTCGAAGAAGTCAAGACTTATGTGACGGCCGAGAAGATCGACATGGTGATTTTCGATGACGAATTGGGTCCGGCGCAACTGAGGAACCTGGAGGGCGAGCTCAAATGCAAGATATTGGACAGGACCACTTTGATTCTGGACATTTTTGCCAAGCATGCGAGGACGGCTCATGCCCGTACTCAGGTGGAATTGGCGCAGTACCAATATCTGTTGCCCCGTCTGACCCGTATGTGGACTCACTTGAGCAAGCAGCGGGGCGGGGTAGGGATGAGGGGTCCGGGAGAAAAGGAAATCGAGACCGACCGCCGGGTCATCCACGACAAGATAGCCCTTCTCAAAAGCAAGCTGGCCGAAATCGACAAGCAGAAAGTGACTCAGCGCAAGAACCGTATCGCGATGGTGCGGGTCGCCTTGGTCGGCTATACGAACGTGGGCAAGTCCACGATTATGAATCTGATCAGCAAGTCGGACGTGCTGGCGGAAAACAAGCTGTTTGCCACCTTGGACACCACGGTCCGCAAGGTGGTGATCGGTAACCTGCCGTTTCTGCTGTCCGATACGGTGGGTTTTATCCGCAAGCTGCCCCATAGTCTGGTCGAGTCGTTCAAATCGACCCTGGACGAGGTGAGGGAGAGCGATATACTGTTGCATGTGGTCGATATTTCCCATCCCGAATTCGAAGAACAGTTGCAGGTGGTTCAGCAGACCTTGAGCGAGATAGGCGCGGCCGATAAGAAGATTATCGTAGTATTCAACAAGATCGATGCCTATACCTATGAAGAGAAGGACCCGGACGATTTGAGCCCGGCCACCAAGCGCAATTACAGTCTGGAGGATTTGAAGAAGATGTGGTATGCCAAGGAAAACGCGCCTTGCATTTTCATTTCGGCCGCCAAGAAAGACAACGTGGAAGAGTTCCGGCAGATGTTGTACGAGGAAGTGAAGAAGGTGCATCTGACCCGCTACCCTTACGACAAGTTGTTGTACGAGGATGCCTGGACGCAGGCAGAGGATGCGGAAGCAGCGGGCTGGGAAACGGGTGTGAAGGGCGAAGAAGGCCGGGATGAAGGCTGAAATGTCCCGGTTTCCGGAGAAAAATGTCAAAAAGGATGCGGCAAAAAGGACCAAAAACTTTGATGTATTGAAATTATTTGTAAATTAGCCGCCGCTTTGAAAGGGGGGTTGCCCCTCGCGAAGGAAGAAAAAGCAAAGAAAATTAAATACTTAGAACTGCGGAAAGAAGTCTGAGCAGTTGAAATGGAGAGGTGGCCGAGTGGTCGAAGGCGCACGCCTGGAAAGTGTGTAAGCGTCAAAAGCGCTTCCAGGGTTCGAATCCCTGTCTCTCCGCAAGGATCGCAGCGAATCGAAATCTGAGGGTTCGTGAGGTTCGTGAATAAACAATAAAAGGAATAACCAAAAAGTAAAAAAGTTCTATCATTATGAAAAAACTGATTGCATCCCTTTTAGTAGGAGCTTCACTTGTTTTGGGTTCTGTCATGGCGCAGGATACGACTGCTGCCGCTGCTGCCCAGACCGACTCTGCCGCTGCTGTAGAGCAAACTGTTGCCACTGAAGATGTCGCTATGACGCCGGCAACCCAACAAACGGAAGAAAAAACCTTCCACCAAGCCCTCAAACAAAAATTCATCGAAGGGGGTGTGCCATGGATGACGCCTATCTTGCTCGTGTTCATCCTCGGTCTTGCTTTGGTTTTCGAACGTATCATTTATTTGAATCTTGCTACGACCAATACGACGAAATTGCTTGCCCATGTTGAAGAAGCCTTGCAGAACGGCGGTATCGAAGCTGCGAAGGACGTTTGCCGCAATACCCGCGGTCCTGTGGCCAGCATCTTCTACCAAGGTCTGGAACGCTCCAACGAAGGGGTGGAAGGCATTGAAAAATCCGTTACCGCTTACGGTGGCGTTCAAGTGGGCCGTCTGGAAAAGAACCTCGGTTGGATTTCCTGGTCTATCGCCATTGCTCCTATGTTGGGGTTCTTGGGTACGGTAGTAGGTATGGTTCAGGCGTTCGATGACATTGAAGCTGCTGGTGATATCAGCCCGACCGTTGTTGCCGGTGGTATGAAGGTGGCCTTGATCACGACTGTATTCGGTCTTATCGTCGCCATTATCGTTCAAACATTCTACAACTACTTGAGCTCTAAGATCGACAGCATCGTTAACAAGATGGAAGATGCTTCGATTTCGTTCATGGATTTGATTGCTAAATATATCCAGAAATAATAATTGGAGGAGGTATCACTATGGTATGGATTGACGTCTTGATGTACGTTGTCTATGTGCTGGCCATTATTGCATTGGTGGCTGCGATAGGCTTCTCCATCATCCAATTTGGCGGCAATATCAAAAACAGCAAGTACACCTTGTTCGGTTTGCTGGGTTTGGTTGTCATCTTCGTGGTGTCCTATATCCTTTCTTCGGGTACGGACATCAGCCCTGAACTGTTTGAAAAGACAGGATCCGATTACGGTTCTTCCAAGCTGATAGGTGCAGGTATGTACACGATTTACGCAGTGATGGCATTGGCTGTAATCTCGATTGTAGTAACAGAAATTATCAGACCGTTTAAAAAATAGGAAGAATGGCTAAGAAATCGCCCACCATCAACGGAGGGTCCATGTCCGATATCTCGTTCTTGCTGTTGACATTCTTCTTGTTGACATCATCAATGGATACGGATACGGGAATTGCCAGGAAGCTGCCTCAAATGCTTCCTCCCGATGCTCCGAAGCCGGAAATTCACGACCGCAACGTGTTCAAGGTCGCGATTAATTTCCGGGACGAGCTTCAGGTGCAGGGGCAGTTGTCCGACTTGTCCGTCTTGCGGGATATGGCAAAGGATTTTTTGGCAAATCCTTCTAGCGACCCTAAGAAATCCGAGATCAAGATAGAGGAGATTCCTCTTTTGGGAGCTGTTCCGGTTTCCAAAGGTGTGGTTTCCTTGAAAAGTGACCGAGGAACATCGTACGAAATGTACATCAAAGTACAGAATGAAATCACGGCTGCGTTTCGTGAACTTCGCGATGAACTCTCAGAAGAGAAGTTCGGAGTCAAGTTTGCGGATTTGACAAGGGATGACCAGATAGAAGCTATCCAGGATGCGATTCCTTTGACCATTTCCGAGGCTGAGCCTACGAATGCGGTTATAACTACGGGAGGTAACTAATGGGAAGATTCAGAAACAGCGACAGCAAAGAGGTGCCGGAAATTAACACCGGTAGTATGAGTGATATTATCTTCATGTTCCTGTTCTTCTTCATGGTTATCACAACCATTCGGGAAGCTACCTTGTATGTGCGGATTTCGCCTCCAGGGGCTACCGAAGTGCAGAAACTTGAAAAGAAGTCCTTGGTGAGCTTCATTTACATCGGTCCTCCGATGGACTCCAAGAAGTATGGTACCGAGCCGCGTATCCAGTTGAACGACCAGATTTCGTCCACACGTGATATCGCTCAGTTCATCGAAGCCGAACGTAATGCGCGTGATGAAGTGGATCG
This sequence comes from Candidatus Pullibacteroides excrementavium, assembly GCA_017694335.1. GTDB lineage: Bacteria > Bacteroidota > Bacteroidia > Bacteroidales > P3 > Pullibacteroides > Pullibacteroides excrementavium. Next base: position 9,568 of record JADIMZ010000074.1, on the reverse strand, counting down.
TCCGTTGATGACCACTTCGATTAAGGCGGATCGTTCTGTGAAGATGGGTATCGTGACCGATGTCAAGCAGGAGTTGAGAAAAGTGAATGCTTTGAAGATCAATTATTCTGCTGCGAAGACGAAGGATGTCTACGGAAACTGAAAAGTTTTTCAGTATGAGAAAAAGCCGGGCTAGTTATCTAGGTCGGCTTTTTTTTTGTTGTATGCCTTGAAGATTTTTTTATTTGGAGGTTGTTGATATCTGGATTTATCTGCATGGATGCTATCAGGTGGGCAGTACGGAAAATGTCCTGATCCGGACGGAATTGTCCATGCAGGTGGCGATAGTGCTTGTGGAAAGCCAAGGCCGGATGTGCCGTTTCAAGGTATGGATTTATTGACGGCGGTCTGCCGGTAGAACGTCTGAGGGAGCGTTCCTTTCGCTCCCTCAGTTGGTTTTGGTGTTTGCTGGCACCCGGAAATTTTCCGGGTGCTTGGCTTTTACGCCGTGGTAGATTTTGCTCAAATCTTGCATCAAGCGGTCTGCGTCTTTATCCAAATCCAATGGTTCGGGCAGGATAGTGCATTTTTTTTCCCCGTAATCCACAATTCCGGCATAAAGAGGGACTTGTGCCCTTTTAGCAATGTAATAGAATCCCTTTTTCCAGTGCGTGGTGGCTTTGCGCGTTCCTTCCGGCGTGATGATCAAGGCCAGTTCGTCAGCTTCTTTCAGCAAGTTGACCGAGTGTTCCACCACATTTCCGGCTTGTTGCCGGTCTATCGGCATTCCGCCCAGTGCCTTTAAAAGACGCCGGATGGGAAATACGAAAAATTCCTTTTTGATAAAGAAACGAGCCGGGAGGCCTTTGGTCCAGAAGGCGAGCCGTCCGATTACAAAGTCCATGGCACTGGTATGGGGTGCCACGATCAGCACGTATTTTTTTTCGGGTGGACGGAAGTCGTTGACCGTCCATCCCATAAGTTTCAGGCAAAAAGAGGCTGTTTTTTCCATTGCATGTTTTGAATCTCGACAACATTGTCAGAACGGGTATCCGATACCAAAGTTGAACAGCATATCCCGTAAACGCAACTGTTTGATGACCCATGTGTCGCCGTTTCCTTGCAGGGACGGATCCCGGAGAGGGATGCCTATGTCCATGCGGATGATGAAGAATTTGAAGTCGTAACGTAAGCCGAAGCCGGTTCCCAAGGCAAAATCCTTGTAGAATTTGTTCCAATGGAACTCCCCGTTCGGGTAAGCTTCGTTGGGACGGACCAGCCAGATGTTGCCGGCATCCAGAAAAACGGCGCCCATCAGGCCGCCCCAGATGGGAAAACGTTGTTCGATATTGAATACCATGAAAACGTCTCCAAGCCGTTCGAAATCGGGCGTATCCTCGGGATGCAGGTAGCTGCCCGGCCCAAGTTGGTACAGAGGCCATGCCCGGATAGTGCTATTGCCGCCGATGAAAAATCCTTTTTCGTAGGGGAGGGATTGGGAGTTCCCGTAACTGTAGCCGATACCCATGCCGGCCCTCACGACCAAGTCGGTTTTCAGTCCGAATACGAAGTGGTGGCTGTAATCGGCTTCGGCCCGGATATATTGCGAAAACGGGAGCCCGAACAATTCATAACCGGCTGCTTGCGGTTTTTCACCGTGGATTCCCATCGCGATTCCGTATAATAGGTTTCCGGCTGCTTCCACTTCGAATCTCAAATGGTTGAAGTCTTTTATGACCCCGCTTTGCTGGTCGGTATAGATGAACTGGTAACGCGGGGTCATGATGAAATGGTCCGTGTACTGGTAGTACAGCCGGTAATTCTGGGTCGCTTTGTATTCGTCCAGGATGCTTTGGAACGATTCGGAAGTCTGTATCATTTGAATCGTGCTGATTTCGAGCGGGCTGAAACTATGTTCCCAGTTGTCTTTTTCCCAACGGTAGGCAAAATTGGCATTGAAGATGCTTCGCGAGTAATCTTTTTTGTGTTGGTAGCTGTAACCGGCGGAAATGACCGTTGACGGCCGGGCGTTTTTGTTGATGCGATCCATGCGGCCCGGAAGCAGGAAGCGGGGAAATTCAAGGCTGGCATCCAATGAAGCTTCAAAAGTGTTGAGGAATGTCCGGTTCCGGTTGTTGTCTACCGTGAATTGAAATTCGTAGGCCCCTCCTAATCGAATGTTCAGGATTTCCCCCCCGCCAAAGGTATTGCGGTTCTGGAAGCCGAAATTGGCAGCGACTCCTTGGATACCGGAACTGGTGGTCAGCTGTCCTTCTACGCTGAAACTGAAGCGACTGCCTTGAATCATTCGAATTTGGCAGTCCAGCCGGTTGTTCTGGGCATAATCCAAGCAGGTGTCGTAAGGTTTTTCCGATAGGCTGATATTGGTGTACTGGAATGCCCGCAAGTCGCTCAGATTGTCGTAAGTGTCCGTTACGTTTTGCAGGGAATAGAGATCGCCTGGCTTGAGTATGGTCTTCTGTACTACCGATTTGTACTTGATGATGGGCTTCCCCTGGTTCAATATATGGTAGACAGGGCCGCTTTTCCCTTTTCTCTTTTCTCTTCGGGAGATTTCTTCAAAAGCCACGGTGTCGAACCGGAATGTGTCCGCCTGGGCTTGGTTGCGGGAGAGAGGGATGATGTAAACTTGATCCAGGTAATATTTTTTGTGATGCAGGAGGATAGGCTCTCCCGTCAGGCTGTCCACCATGTTAGATACCATTTTCCTGACATGCAGGATGACATCCATCTGTTTGCTGTTCAAGTTGCTGTCTATGGAATAGTGGAGGAAGTCTTTGTTGAAGGCCCAGTATCCGTTGTTTTGCAGCTTTTCCGAGATTCTCGCTCTTTCGGCATCAAGGAGGCTTACATCGTATTGCATCCCGGGTTGGACCAGGGCTTCTTTTTCCCAGTCGGCCAGTTCCGGACGAAGGCTGTCGTCCTGGATGTCTATTTGCGTGTGGCGGATATGGTAAGGTTCGTCTAATTGAAGGCGGTAGGATACGACAACCTTCCTTTTCTCTCTGCCTTTGCGTGTTACTTCTGTTTCCAGGACCGGATGGAAGTACCCTTTTGCGCTGGCCATGGAAAGTATCCTTTCGGCGGAACTTTGGATGGCGGTGCTGTCGAATATGACCGGTTTTTCACCAATATCGCGGAGCTTGTTATTCCACCAGTTGTCTTTTTCGTCTTTGGACCAGTTGTAAAAGCTTAGTTTGAGCCGCCCTCCCAGGATCTTGCTGTTGGGCTCTTGGGCCAATGCGCTGCTCAGGTCGTTCTTGTCAATCGTGCCGCCGCTGGATACTTTGACTTTGTTTTTGACAAGCAGGCTTTGATTCTCCGGAACTTTTTTCAGACTGTTGCATCCCGCCAATCCGGCCAGCATAAAGCAGCCGAGCAGGACTTTGCTGAAAAGAAGGGTTCCGGACAGGAATCGAGTGCAACGCATACGAAAGAAGGGAAAACAATTGTCTATTAATGAAGAAAAGGGGAGGCCGGAAACGATTCCGGGTCCATGCCACGGAATCTTCCGCACCTCCCTTTTGCCAGGTAGTATTGACGTTTACGGTCGAGCATCCTGTCATCTCGGCTTGTACATCCTGACAAGCCGGATTAGCATTTTTCGAGCTCGATGGTGAAGTGCCGCATGATAGGCAATTCCTTCACGATACGGTAGCCGGAAGTAATGGATTCGCGGCGGTCGTAGATGTTTTTCAAGGCCACGGCGATTACATCCATGTGGTTGTTGGTATAGGTCCGGCGAGGAATGGCCAAGCGGAGCAGTTCCAGTTCCGGGTAGCGGTTTTCGCGGGTCACAGGGTCGCGGTCGGCCAGCAAAGCGCCGATTTCAACACCGCGGATACCGGCTTCCAGGTAAAGTTCGATACCCAGTGTCTGGGCCTTGAACTCTTCTTTGGGCACGTTGGGCAGGATTTTCTTGGCATCCACGAAAATGGCATGACCGCCGGCAGGACGCTGGTAAGGAATGCCGAATTCGTCCAGGCGTTGACCTAAGTACTGGACTTGTTTGATACGGCTTTCCAAAACCGGGAACTCGGTGCCTTCGTCCAGACCTTGGGCCAAGGCGTTCATGTCGCGGCCGGCCATACCACCGTAGGTCAGATAACCTTCGTACATGACGCCGAACATGATGGCCGAATCGTACCATTCTTTCTTGTTCGTGGCGAAGAAACCGCCCATGTTCACAATCGCGTCTTTCTTGGAGCTCATCGTCATGCCGTCGGCATACGAGAACATTTCGCGGGCGATTTCCTTGATGGTCTTGTTTTCGTAGCCCTTTTCGCGGGTCTTGATGAAGTAGGCGTTTTCAGCGAAACGGGCGGAGTCGAGGATGACAGGCACGCCGTACTTGTTGCAGATTTCGCGGACTTCCTTCAGGTTCTGCATTGAAACGGGCTGGCCACCGGCGGTATTGTTGGTCACCGTCACGATAACGAAAGGCACGTTGCCCTTGTGTTCCGCCAAAGCCTTGTCCAGCTTGGCCGGGTCCACGTTCCCTTTGAACGGGATTTCCAGCTGGGTGTTGGAGGCTTCATCGATCGTGCAGTCCAAAGCGATGGCCTTGCGGTATTCGATATGGCCTTTTGTCGTGTCGAAATGGGAATTGCCCGGAATCACATTGCCTTCCTTCACGGTAGCCGAGAAGAACACGTTTTCGGCGGCACGTCCCTGGTGGGTCGGCAGCACGTACTGGAAACCGGTGATTTTCTCGATCATGTTCTTCATGTTGAAGAAAGAGCTGGCGCCGGCGTAGCTTTCATCGCCCAGCATCATGGCAGCCCATTGTTTGTCGCTCATCGCCCCGGTTCCGGAGTCGGTCAGGAGGTCGATGTACACTTGGTTCGAAGCCAGTTTGAACAAGTTGTACTTGGCTTCCTTGATCCACTGCTCGCGTTCTTCACGGGTGCTGCGGTGGATGTGTTCTACCATCTTGATGCGGTAGGATTCTGCGAATGGTAATTCCATAGTATTTGATGTTTTAAGTTTTCTTGTTCCTCAAGACCCCAATTTGCAAATATAGTGAAACTAAATTATAGTGAAAGCTGAGCGCAAAGCCAAGCTTGCTTGAGGTTTGCCGAGGCGCATCCTATATTGGCGGCGAAGCCGGCAAATGAGTGAAAGCCGAGCGCAAAGCCAAGCTTGCTTGGGGTTTGCCGAGGCGCATCCTGTAGTGGCGGCGGAGCCGACAAATATAGGAAAATTATTGGCAAATGCCTATTTTTGTGGCTTTGGTTTTGATTGCTTGTAAAAAAAACAAAGTTGCCATGCCAGGAGAAAATACCCGAAAACGCAAGATTTTGATTATTTATACCGGAGGCACCATTGGGATGGTTCAAGACAGTGTTACAGGGGCTTTGTCCCCGTTCCGCTTCGAGGGCTTGATGGATGCGATGCCCGGTTTGAAAAGTCTTGCGGTCGAAATCGATTCTTACAGTTTCCCCCATTTGATTGATTCTTCCGACATGGGGCCTGAAGGCTGGGTCCATATCGGAAAGGCCATCGAGGAACATTACGATGAATACGATGGATTCGTGGTGCTGCATGGCACGGACACGATGGCTTATACGGCATCGGCTTTGAGCTTCATGCTGGAAAACCTGGGCAAACCGGTTGTCCTGACTGGATCACAGCTCCCTATAGGCGTGTTGCGCAGCGATGGCAAGGCCAATCTGGTCAATGCATTGGAAATGGCGGCCTCTGTGGATGAAAACGGCGAGCCGAGGGTTCGTGAAGTCTGTGTCTGCTTCGGGGATTGCTTGTATAGAGGGAACCGGATTACCAAATTCAGCGCTGAAAGCTTCACGGCCTTCCTTTCCGCCAATTTCCCGGCTCTGGCCAAGGTCGGCGTCCATGTGAAGTGGAATCCTCTTTTGCAACGGGAGGCCAGGAACCGCCCTCTTGTCCCTTTCCGGGTCCAGAAGGAATTGGAGAGCCATGTGCTTATCATGAAAATCCATCCGGGCATGACGCCGGCCATTTTGAAATCCATGTTGGAAAATACGGACCTGAAAGGCATGGTGCTGGGTACGTACGGTTCGGGCAATGCGCCAACTTCCGAAGCTTTTGTGGACGCTCTCTCGGTGGCTCGTGACCGCCGTATCCCGGTCCTGAATATCACGCAATGCGCCGAAGGCAGCGTGGAGATGGGCAAATATGCAGCCAGCACCCAGCTCCAGTCGTTAGGGGTCATCAGCGGCAAGGATATGACCACCGAGGCGGCTGTCACCAAAATGATGTACCTTTTGGGGAAGGGCATGGATTACGAAGCGGTCTGCAAGGCATTGGGAGAGGATTTGCGGGGCGAGATGACATGTTTTTGACAACTTGTAACTAAGAAAAATAATACTATCTTTGTGCCCATTTTCAGAAGTGGCTATTAAAAACACTAATTAAATAAACCATGCAAAACAAGGGTGTTATAAAGTTTTTCGCCATAGCTTTTGCTATTATCTGTTTGTTCCAGTTATCGTTTACATTCGTCGCGCGGAGGGTTGACAACAAGGCCGAGAAGTTCGCCTTGAACAATACGGCGGCCGAAGCCAAGGCTCTTTCCCAGGGGAACGAAGTCTTGGAACGGACCTTGTACGACTCTCTTTACAATGCCAAGCACCAGTATTTCCTCGATTCGGTGGGCAATGATGTGATTTATAACATCCTGATTCGGAAATACACCTACAAGGAATGCAAGGCACGGGAATTGAATCTCGGTCTGGACTTGCGGGGCGGTATGAACGTGATGATGGAAGTATCCACGGCCGACGTGGTTCGCGCTTTGTCCGGATACAGCGCCGATACGTTCTTCAACAGCGTGATGGAAGAAGCTATCCAGCGGAACAAGGTCGAAGCCAATACCAATTTCGTGGATGTCTTCGGCAGGGTTTGGAACGAAAGGGATCCGAATGCCCAAATGGCGGCTATCTTCAGCTTCGAGATGAAGGATGTGAACGCCAATTCCACCAACGAAGAAGTGATTCGGGCCATTAAGAATGAAACAGGCAGCGCTTTTGATCGGACTTATCAGATTCTGCGTACCCGTATCGACAAGTTCGGGGTCGCCCAGCCCAATGTGCAGAAGCTGGCGCAGACAGACCGTATCTTGGTGGAACTGCCGGGCGTGAAAGACCCGGCCCGTGTCCGCAAGCTGCTGCAAGGTACGGCCCAGTTGGAATTCTGGGAAACTTACGAGTTCTCGGAAATGATTCCCTATCTCCAATCGGCCAATGAATATCTTGTTTCGGTGCAGAAACTGGCCGAAGAAGGGGTTGATGAAAAGGCTTCCGAAGAGTTGAATGCCGATGCTCAGGAACCCGCTGCGGAATCTGCCGAAGCTGAAAGCGACTTGCTGGCGCAGGTTGCCAAAGCGCAGGATTCGGCCGGTATCCAGAACATGGATGCCGAACGCTGGCAGCAGCAGAATCCCTTGTTCGCTATTTTGATGCCCAGCTTGTTCCAAGGCGATGAACAGCGCATGGGACCTGTGGTAGGTTATGCCCGCGAAAGGGATATGGCCAAGATCGACGAGATGCTGGCTCAGGCCAAGAGCAAGTTCCCCCGCAATGTGAAATTCGTATGGTCGGTAAAACCGGTTCAGGAGAACACCGATATCTATTCCTTGATTGCGTTGAAGGTCAGCACCCGTGACGGCCAGGCTCCTCTGGGCGGGGATGTGGTTACCGATGCCCGTCAGGATTTCGGCCAGAACGGCGGTGTGGAAATCAGCATGAGCATGAACACCGAAGGAGCCCGGATTTGGAAGAACCTGACCGGTCACAATGTAGGACGTTCCATCGCGATTGTATTGGATAATGTGGCTTATTCATGGCCTACGGTCAATGGCGAGATTGCCGGCGGGCGTTCGTCGATTACCGGCGGTTTCTCCGTGGAAGAAGGTCAGGACTTGGCCAATGTATTGAAGGCTGGTAAGCTGCCGGCTCCTGCCAAGATTGTCCAGGAAGCGGTCGTAGGTCCTTCCTTGGGTCAGGAATCCATCACCAACAGTATGATTTCGTTCATTCTGGCCTTTTTGATGGTGCTTATTTACATGTTCATCTTCTATAACAAGGGAGGCTTGATCGCCAATGTGGCCCTTTTGGTCAACGTGTTCTTCCTCTTCGGTATCCTGACTTCGATCGGGGCGGTTCTGACCCTGTCCGGTATCGCCGGTATCGTGCTTACCTTGGGTATGGCGGTCGATGCCAACGTTATCATCTACGAACGTATCAAGGAAGAGCTCCGTATCGGGAAAACCTTGCGGACGGCTATCAGCGAAGGTTACCGCAACGGTTATTCGGCTATCATCGACGGTCAGGTGACCACCTTGATTACCGGTATCATCCTGTTGTACTTCGGTACCGGTCCTATCAAGGGTTTCGCGACGACCCTCTGCATCGGTATCTGTACCTCCTTGTTCACGGCCTTGTTCATCCCGCGTTTGATTTTCAACCGCCAGCTGAACCACGACAAGAATATTTCCTTCAGCCATAAGTTCTCCGAAAACTTCCTGTCCAAGGCCAAGTTCGACTTTATCGGCAAGAGCAAGTACTCGTTCATCGCTTCGGCTACGGTGATTCCGATTTGCATCGTTTCCTTGTCGATCCGCGGTCTGAGCCTGGGTATCGACTTTACCGGAGGCCGTACCTACGTGGTGCGTTTCGACCAGGTGGTGCATGCCAACGACATCCGTGAAAGCCTGACTGCCGCTTTCGACGGGGATGCTCCGGAAGTGAAGACCTACGGTCCTTCCAACCAGGTGAAGGTGACCACCAAGTACCGTATCGAGGAAACCGGTACCGATGTGGATGCCGATGTACAGCATCGCTTGTATGAAGGCTGCAAGGGCTTCTTTGCCAATCCTATCGAAGAAAAAATCTTTACCGAGGACAAGACGATCGGACAGATCAGCTCTGAAATCGTAGGTGCCGCTGTGGCTACCGACATCACCCGTTCAGCTTTCATTTCGGTGGCTTTGGCCTTGTTGGCGATATTCATCTATATCGCGATTCGGTTCAAGCGTTGGCAGTTCGGTTTGAGCGCCTTGATTGGTCTGATGCACAATGCCTTGATTACGATTGGCTTGTTCTCCATTTTCTATGGAATCCTGCCTTTCTCGCTCGATATCGACCAGTCGTTCATCGCGGCTATCCTGACGATTATCGGTTATACGATCAACGATACCGTGATTGTGTTCGACCGTATCCGTGAAAACTTGGGCCTCTATCCCAAGCATGCGTTGAAGGACAATATGAACGCGGCCATCAACAGCACCTTGCCGCGAACCATCAATGCTTCGGGTACCACCTTGGTGACCGTCTTGATGATTTTCATCTTCGGCGGGGAAGTAATCCGGGGCTTTACCTTCTGCCTCCTCTGTGGTATCGCGATTGGTACGTATTCGTCCATCTTCGTGGCTTCGCCTATCGCTTACCGTCTGTTGATGCGCAAGCAGAAGAAAGAACTGGCCGAAGCTCAGGCAAAGGGTATCTATACCAGCAAGGCGGTGACACGCTAATGGATGAAACGCTGGAGAGAAAGAGGGAATTCCGAAAAGGGACTCCCTCTTTTTTTT